>CAXNEU010000027.1:0-13763 GCA_964201705.1 Candidatus Planktophila sp.
CGCGAGTTGGACAAGCTTCGATGCAAAGTCCACAGAAAACACAACGCAGGTAATTAATCTGATAAACCTTGCCGTAACGCTCGCCTGGAGAGACTTGATTATCTGGAGTGTTATCAGCGCCTTCAACATAAATCGCATCTGCCGGACAAGCCCATGCGCATAGTTCGCAACCAATACATTTTTCCAACCCATCTGGGTGGCGATTTAATTGATGGCGGCCATGGAAGCGTTCAGCAGTTGGTTCTTTAACTTCAGGGTATTGAACGGTGTTTACCTTTTTAAACATAGTGATGAAGGTGACCCAGAAACCCTGTAATTGCGCCCAGAAACTCTTAGCTCCTGGCTGGTCTACCTTTTCATATGCAACTGAAGTGATATCCACATCTTTAGAGATTTCTCTAGAGATTTGGGGTTGCACTGAATTTGATTCGTTTTGATCAGCCACGATCGCCTCCTTGGTTAGAAACGTTGATGGTTGTAATTTCTGATGGAAGTGAAGGAACTGCGAAGTTTGGTTCTGCCGCTTCTGGGTATTGCGCAGAATCACGTTTCTTCTTTGAATTCTCAAATGCAGTGGATATTGCGAGAACAATCAGCACAACTACGCCAGCGAAACCGAAGGTGATTGGACGCGATTGGCTAGTTGTTGAAATCACACGCAGAGTTGCAACTACCAAGATCCACAGAAGCGAGACTGGAATCAAAACTTTCCAACCAAATTGCATGAACTGGTCGTAACGCAAACGCGGCAAGGTGCCGCGTAACCAGACAAAGATAAAGAAGAAGAAGAGAACTTTTATAAAGAACCAAATTAGGGTGAACCAACCACCTAACCATTGTTCAGTAAAGCCAAGTCCCGGGATGGCGTGATATCCACCGAGGAATAAAGTTGTGGCCAGCGCTGAAACTGCAATGATATTTATATACTCAGCCAAGAAGAAGAGCGCGAATTTAAGTGAAGAATATTCAGTATGGAATCCACCGACTAGTTCACCTTCAGCTTCGGCTAGATCAAATGGGGCACGGTTTGTTTCACCGACCATTGAGATCGCATAGATAACAAATGATGGGAAGAGAACAAGTCCGTACCACCATGTATCTTGCTGGGCTTGCACGATACTTGAAGTCGACATTGAACCTGAATAGATAAAGACTGAGACCAGAGACAGTCCCATAGCGATTTCATATGAAATAACCTGCGCGCTAGAGCGCAATCCGCCAAGCAGTGGATAGGTAGAACCTGATGACCAACCAGCTAAAACGATTCCGTACACACCGACAGATGCAGTTGCTAATACATATAGAACGCCAACTGGAATATCAGTTAACTGCATAACGGTCTCTTCGCCGAAGAATTTAACTGGACCTGTCATCGGCATCACCGCAAAGGCCATAAATGCAGTGGTAACGCTGATTACTGGTGCAATAACAAATACAACTTTATCGGCGGCTGCGGGAATTAAATCTTCTTTAAGCGCAAGCTTTACTCCATCAGCGAGAGCTTGGATCAGGCCAAACTTTCCAACGCGGTTTGGACCCACGCGCATTTGCATGCGAGCAACCAGGCGACGCTCGCCCCAAACAGACATGATTGTTAAAACAACGCAGACGGCAAAGACAATTACTGCCTTGATCGTGATAATCCAACCTGGATCATCTAGTAATAAATCTGCATTGTTCATGCTTTCACCACCGTTACTACATCGCCGTGCGCTGCATTGAGTGAAATCAAAGTTTGGGTACCAAATGAATTGCGGGGCACCCAGACAGCATCATCGTGAATGTCTTCAACGAGTGCTGGAAGTGAAATTGCACCGTGCCCATTTGAAACGCGAAGGATGTCGCCATCTTTAACGCCGAGTGATTCGGCGCGCTTTGGAGAAATCACGGCAACTGATTTACGTGCGGTGCCGGCCAGGTTTGCTTCACCCTTTTGCATTGTTCCGAGATCAAGCAAACGGCGCCAGGAGTTAAGTAGCGCTTCATTGCCAGAAATTTTCTGCGCGCCTGGTGCAGTAACAGATGCGAAGTTGGCGCGCGCGCCATCCCATTTACCAAGAGATGCAATTTCACGTGCGGCTTGTGTAACTGTGCCAAGCATTATTGATTCGCCCATTTGGTCTGCAACTGCAGAAAGAATACGAAGATCAGAACGGTTTAGTGAATCAGAAACCGCGGAATCAAAGGCACGCGGACGGCCTTCCCAGTTAAGGAATGATCCAGATTTCTCGGTAATTGCTGCAACTGGCAGAACTACATCTGCAAGTTCTGTAACTGCTGACGGTGCAATTTCTAGTGAGATAACAAAGGATTTCTTAAGGGCGGCAAGTACTTCAACGCTATTTGCCATATCAAGTGGATCAACACCGCCGACGACTACGGCATCAAGGCTTCCAGAATTAAGTGCTTCAACAATTTCAGAAGTTGTGCGACCTGGATTTACTGGAAGAGATGGAACGCCCCAAAGGGTTGAAATATCTACGCGTGCTGCAGCATCTGCAACCGGGCGGCCACCAGGAAGAAGTGCACCAAGGGCGCCTGCTTCAAGTGCTCCCCGCTCACCTGCACGACGTGGGATCCAAGCAATTTTCGCACCTGACTTATCACTCAACTGTGCAACCACAGATAACAAACCGGTTGATTCAGATGCGCGTTCGCCGACCAAAATAATTGATTTAGCGGTGAGTGAAAGAGCGGCAACTGCTGCGCTTTCCGCACCTGGTGCGACTTTTATAAATTCAGCCTTTAACTTATCGACGCCGATTGAAAGTTTTGTGGCGACGGCGCTTACCTTTAGCGCGCGCTTGCGAACTTGCTTATTGATTCGTAAGAAGACGATTGGTGATTCTTCTTCTGGTTCAAATCCAACGAGCACGACGTGGTCTGCGACATCAATATCGCGGTAAGTAGTTGTTGAGCCAACAACCTTTGCGGCTAGGAAATCACGTTCTTCATCCGTTGTTACGCGCGCACGGAAATCAATATCGTTTGTGCCAAGGGCAATTCGAGCAAATTTGCTGTAACCGTAGGCGTCTTCAGTTGTTGCGCGACCACCAACGAGCACTGCAGCGCGCTTTCCCTTAAGTCCGGCTGCTGCAGCAGCAAGTGCTTCTGGCCAAGATGCTGGGGCAAGTACTCCGTCTGCACCACGAACAAGTGGAGTTGTAAGGCGATCAACAGCTGTTACATATTTAAATGCCCAACGACCTTTATCGCAGTTCCACTCTTCGTTAACTGCCGCATCATCGCCAGCGAGGCGACGCAAGGTCTTGCCGCGACGAACATCGGTGCGCATATCGCAACCTGATGCGCAGTGTTCGCAAGCAGATGGAGTTGAAACTAAATCGAATGGACGTGCGCGGAAGCGGTATGTAGCTCCAGTGAGTGCACCAACTGGACAGATCTGCACAGTGTTGCCAGAGAAATAAGATTCAAATGGTTGGTTTTCGTAAATTCCAACTTGTTGCAGCGCACCGCGCTCATTGAGAGTAATGAATGGATCATTCGCAATCTGTTCTGAGAAGCGAGTACAACGTGCGCAAAGCACGCAACGCTCACGATCAAGAAGTACCTGTGAAGAGATCGCAACAGGCTTTTCGAAGGTGCGCTTTACGCCTTCAAAGCGAGTTTCGCCATTACCGGTGCTCATCGCTTGGTTCTGCAATGGACATTCGCCGCCCTTATCGCAGACTGGGCAATCAAGTGGATGGTTTACGAGTAAAAGCTCCATCACGCCGCGTTGTGCTTTTTCAGCAACAGCAGATGTTAATTGTGTCTTTACAATCATGTTTGGTTCAACTGGAATCGTGCAAGATGCTTGTGGCTTAGGGAAAGCGCGGCCATTGATTTCAATATCAACTAAACATTGGCGACAAGCACCAACTGGATCAAGCAGTGGGTGATCGCAGAAACGTGGAATTTGAATTCCTAGTTTTTCAGCGGCGCGAATAACTAAAGTTCCCTTTGGAACGCTAACTTCAAAACCGTCGATCACAACGGTAATGAGTTCTACCGCTTGCGCTGTTGGATTCTCTTGAGTCGTTGTCATTATGCGTTTGCTCCAGAAAACAGTGTGGATTTCACCGGATCGAATGGGCAGCCACCATTTGTTAAGTGGGCAATGTATTCGTCACGGAAATATTGAATTGAAGATGTGATCGGGCTGGTTGCACCATCACCAAGTGCGCAGAATGAGCGGCCCATAATGTTGTCGCAGAGATCGAGCAACTTCGCAAGATCATCTTCGGTGCCAACGCCATTTTCTAGATCGCGCAGAATTTGTACCAACCACCAAGTGCCCTCGCGACAAGGTGTGCACTTACCGCAGGATTCGTGCTTATAAAATTCAGTCCAACGCAATACTGCGCGAACGACACAAGTTGTTTCATCAAAGATTTGTAGCGCCTTTGTACCAAGCATTGAACCCGCTGCAGAAACACCTTCGTAATCAAGTGGCGTATCTAAATGCGCATCAGTGAATAACGGCGTTGATGATCCACCCGGAGTCCAGAACTTTAATTTGTGGCCAGCGCGGACTCCACCTGATAGTTCCAGGATTTCGCGCAGAGTAATTCCAAGAGGTGCTTCAAATTGACCAGGGTTTGTAACGTGGCCAGAGAGTGAATACAGCGTGGTTCCCTTTGATTTTTCAGTACCCATCCCCTGATACCACTCGGCACCGTTTGCAATGATGGCTGGTACTGATGCAATTGATTCAACGTTATTTACAACTGTTGGGCGTGCATAAAGACCTGCGATCGCAGGAAACGGTGGACGAAGTCTTGGTTGTCCGCGGAAACCTTCAAGTGAATCAAGGAGCGCGGTTTCTTCACCGCAGATGTAAGCGCCCGCACCAACGTGCAACACAATATCAATTCCTTTACCGAGGTGTCCGGCTTTGTATGCATCTTCAATCGCCTGGTTTACGCGGCGAACAACGTGGGTTACTTCACCGCGAATATAAATAAATGCCTGCTTTGCGCGAATCGCGTGACAAGCGATGATGCAACCTTCAATTAAAACGTGTGGGTTAGCCATCAAGAGCGGCGTATCTTTACAAGTGCCAGGCTCTGACTCGTCAGCATTTACAACTAAGTAATGATCTTTCTCATCACCTTGTGGGATAAAGCCCCACTTCATTCCGGTTGGGAAGCCTGCGCCGCCGCGGCCGCGAAGTCCAGAATCTTTTACAAGTTGAATTACCGCATCCGGTTCCATCGCAAGTGCTTTCGCTGAAGCTTTATATCCCCCGTGACGTGTGTATGCCGCAATTGTGAATGAATCCTTCTCATCCCAATGCGCTGAAAGTACTGGAGCTAGTTTTGTCATTACTTGCCCTCTTTCGAAAGTTTTAAACCGAGCAGAGTTGGCTCGCCTGCTTGCAGACCTTCATTAGCTTTTCCGTCATTGATACCGGCAAGAACTGCAGATGCTTCTTTCCAAGTAACAAGTGAATTTGGTCCACGCGTTGGAGGCTTTGGTGTTCCTTTACGCATTGAGTCAACCAATTCTTTTGCAGATGAAACATCTTGGTTATCGTAAAATTCCCAGTTAGCCATTACGACAGGTGCGTAATCACAAGCAGCGTTACATTCGATATGTTCTAGCGAAACTTTTCCATCTGCGGTTACGCCATCGTTTTCAACGCCAAGGTGGTCTTTCAGCGCTGCAAATATGGCATCTCCACCCATTACTGCGCACAAGGTATTTGTGCAGACACCGACGTGATATTCGCCAACTGGCTTGCGCTTGTACTGGGTGTAGAAAGTTGCGACTGCGGAAACTTCAGCAGTTTCTAAAGTAAGTAATTTAGCGACGAGTTCGATACCTTCATTTGTTACATAACCAGCAATTGATTGCACATAGTGAAGTAAGGGCATGATTGCAGAACGGCTGCGGGGATAGCGCTTGATAATCGCATCCATAACTTGTAATTGATCAGGTGTGTAAGCCATTAGCGGTCAACGCCTCCCATCACAGGATCGATCGAAGCAACTGCGCCGATAATGTCAGCGACCATTGAACCTTCGCACATTGCAGAAGTTGATTGCAGGTTGTTAAAAGATGGTTCGCGGAAATGAACGCGATATGGACGTGTGCCACCATCAGAGACAAGGTGTGCACCGAGTTCACCGCGTGGTGATTCAACTGCTGAATAAACCTGACCTGCAGGAACGCGGAAACCTTCTGTGACTAACTTGAAGTGGTGGATCAATGATTCCATTGATGTGCCCATAATTTCGCGGATATGGTTTAGTGAATTACCCATTCCATCAGCGCCAATTGCTAGTTGCGCAGGCCATGCAATTTTCTTATCGGCAACCATTACTGGTGCACCTTCAAGTGATTTGAGTTTTTCCGCGCATTGTTCAATGATGCGAAGCGATTGTTCAAGTTCATTGATACGAATTAAGAAGCGGCCATAAACATCGCAGGTGTCGGCTGTGACAACATCAAACTTGTAATTCTCGTATCCGGAATAAGGCTGAATCTTGCGCAGATCAAGTGGCAGACCAGTTGCACGGATTACTGGACCAGTAACGCCAAGAGTTGTGGCACCCGCAAGATCTAGGTAACCAATTCCTTCAGTGCGCTTCATCCAGATGCTGTTACCAACGAGCAACTTCTCATTATCTTTAAAGCTGTGGCGCAAGTCTTTAACTGTTGCCAAAATCTTGTCGACTGTGCCGGCTGGCAAATCTTGGGCCACGCCACCTGGGCGGATGTAGGCCATATTCATACGCAGACCAGAGATAAATTCAAAGATATCCAGAACTTTTTCGCGTTCGCGGAAGCAGAAGATCATTGGCGAAAGTGCGCCGAGTTCAAGTGCGCCAGTGCCAAGTGCAACCATATGTGAAGAAATGCGGTTGAACTCCATCATCATTACGCGAATAACGTTCGCTTTTTCGGGAACATCGTTGGTGATGCCGAGCAGTTTTTCAACCCCAAGGCAATATGCCGCTTCGTTAAATAACGGAGCCAAGTAATCCATACGAGTTACGAATGTGGTGGCCTGAGTCCAGTTGCGGAATTCGATGTTCTTTTCAATTCCTGTGTGCAGGTAACCAATTCCACAACGAACTTCAGTAACAGTTTCGCCTTCTAATTCCAATACCAAACGAAGCACACCGTGAGTTGATGGGTGCTGTGGCCCCATGTTTACAACAACACGTTCTTCTTTTGCTTGACCAATTTCAGTTACGAGTGAATCCCAATCGCCACCGGTTACTGAAAAGACAGTACCTTCGGTGGTCTCGCGTGATGATGCATATGGATCCGCGTATGTACTCACTTGTATGTCCTCCGATCTGATGGAGGAGGCACAACCGCGCCTTTGTATTCAACGCCGATTCCGCCAAGTGCGTAATCCTTACGTTGTGGATGTCCTTGCCAGTCATCTGGCATCAAGATGCGAGTTAAACCAGGATGTCCGTCGAAGATAATTCCGAACATGTCAAAAGTTTCGCGTTCGTTCCAGTTTGATCCGGCCCATACCTCAACAAGAGATGGAATATGTGGATCAACATCAGGTACGGAAACTTCTAAACGAATACGTTGGTTATTTGTTACAGATAACAAGTGATAAACGGCGTGCAATTCGCGATTGGTATCATCGGGATAGTGCACACCGGATACGCCCATTGACATTTCAAATTTCAATTTATCGCGCAAGATGAGGGCTACTTCAACTAAACGCTCGCGCTTAATGTGAAGTGTTAACTCGCCGCGATCAACAACAACGCGTTCAATGGCATCAGCAAAATCTGGATATGCACGCTCTAAATCATCGGTGACTTGATCAAAGTAACCGCCAAATGGACGCTGGGCCGAGCCTGCGTTTGCCGCGCTCGCAACCAAGCCGCCATAACCAGAGGTATCCCCAGTTCCTTGCGCGCCAAACATTCCTTGCTGATCTTGAGTCATTTAAGCCAGCAACCCCTTTAACTGATGGGTTGGTAGCGCGGCCATTGCAGCAGCTTCAACTTCTTTAACAACTTTTTCGCGGTTAGGTCCGAGTTTTTCATCGTAAATTTGATCGTGCAGTTTAAGAATTGCATCCATCAACATCTCTGGACGTGGTGGGCAACCTGGAAGATAAATATCAACTGGAACGACGTGATCGACGCCTTGCACACTTGCGTAGTTATTAAACAGTCCACCTGAAGATGCACATGCACCCATCGCAATAACCCACTTTGGTGCCGCCATTTGATCATAAATCTGACGAAGTACTGGCGCCATCTTGTTTGAAACGCGACCAGCAACGATCATTAAATCTGCTTGACGTGGGGATGCGCGGAAAACTTCCATTCCAAAACGTGCAAGATCGTAACGGCCAGCACCTGCTGCCATCATTTCGATCGCACAACATGCCAAACCAAAAGTTGCTGGCCAAAGTGAGTTCTTACGCATATAACCAGCGAGTTTTTCAACTGAGGTTAAAACGATTCCGCTAGGTAACTTCTCTTCTAATCCCATTCGAGACCTCCACGGCGCCAGACATATGCATAAGCAACAAAGACTGTTGCGATAAAGATTGCCATTTCGACTAGACCGAATAGCCCAAGTTGATCAAAGGTGACAGCCCACGGATAAAGGAAAACAATTTCAATATCAAAGATAATAAAGAGCATCGCGGTTAAGAAATACTTAACTGGAAAGCGTCCACCTTGTGCTGCTTGAGGTGATGGCTCGATTCCGCATTCGTAAGCTTCTAACTTTGCGCGGTTGTAGCGTGCTGGACCAGTGAGCGCTGCGGCCAAAATTGAAAAAACGGCGAACCCAAAGCCAACTGCGGCAATTGCCAGAATCGGAACATATGGATTTGCGCTCACAGGCGAAATCTTAAGGCGGGCAGCGGGGTGGCGCTGACCGTTACGCCTTGACGGCCATGTGAACTGCAACAACCCCAAAAGTCAGGTTCCGCCAGCCGATTTGGGTCCAACCAGCATCGGCGATCTTGGCGGCGAGCGCCTTCTGATCTGGCCAAGCGCGGATCGATTCGGCCAAATAAATATAGGCATCTGGGTTTGATGAGGTCTTCTTGGCGATCGCCGGCAGGGCGCGCATTAAGTAATTGGTATAAATCTTGCGAAACGGCGCCCAGGTTGGGCTAGAAAACTCGGCTATGACTACCCGGCCGCCCTTTTTGTCACGCGTAGGGCTTCCACAAGGGCTTTCTTGGTATCAGAAGTATTGCGAAGGCCAAACGAGATGGTCACGACGTCGAATTCGCCGTCGCCGAAAGGGAGGTTTAACGCATCGGCGAAGGTAAATGGCAGATGCGGTCGGGCTTTACGGCCAGCAGCAAGCATCCCCTGCGAAAAGTCGGCTGGAATCACATCGGCACCTGCGGCGGCGAGTGGTTCTGAGCTAGATCCTGTGCCTGCAGCAAGGTCGAGGATCTTCATCCCAGGCTTTGGCGCAATGATCGCGGTCGTTGCCCGGCGCCATCTCTTGGTTTGGCCCAGACTCAATAAATCATTGACTAGGTCGTATCGCTTGGCCACGCCATCGAACATCGCCGCGACTTCATCGGGGTTCTTATCCATATTTGCGCGCGACATGAGACCAGTCTCTCGCAAGAGTAGGCTCATCCACAACTTAAAGGCGATTTAGGGAGAATTAATGTCAATCTCAACTGGCTCACTTCGCGCGACTGTATTTCCGCGCAGCACCGCGTTGACCCATGCTGGATTCATTGTCGGTGGTACCTTATTTATCGCAGCCCTTGCCCAAATTGCCATCCCAGTCCCAGGTTCGCCAGTTCCGGTCACGGGACAGACTTTGGCGGTTTATTTAATCGGCACCACTTACGGTGCGCGACTTGGTTTTGCAACATTTGCTACATATCTATTAGCCGGAATCGCAGGTGCACCAGTCTTTGCACCTGCTGCAACTGTTGGCCTAGCGCGCCTCACAGGTGCAACTGGTGGATATCTAATTGGAATGTTGGTGGCAGCGCTTGTATTGGGCGCGCTCGCTGATCGTAAAGCTGATCAGAAATTTAAGACTTCATTTCCTGCTTTGATTTTGGGGAGCGTAATTGTCTTTACCTTTGGGTTGACTTGGTTGCATGCATCTCTTAATTTAACTTGGGCGCAGACAATTACCGCAGGTCTGACACCATTTATCTTTGGTGAAATTATCAAGATTGCAATCACCGCAACTTCACTTCCACTTATCTGGCGAAAAATTTCTAAGAAATTATCGCGCTAAAGTAATTTCTTATGCCTTCCCTTATTCCAGTAACTTCCACGCGCCTTGGCGATCACCTGCAGTTATTGGAATTACTGCCAGATAACGCACCGCTAACTTGGGTACGTGGCGGAGATGGTTTAGTTGGTTGGGGAAATTACGCATCGACTGTAGTAAAAGGTGCCAACCGTTTTGCTAATGCACGCACCTGGTGGCACCAGCAGTTAGAAAAATTTGCAATCGCAGATTCAGTTCACGCCAGTGGCACCGGACCAATTCTCTTTACCTCTTTCTCCTTTGATCCAAATGAAGATTCAATTTTGATAATCCCTCAAATCGTCGTTGGAATGCGCAACGGCAGCTCGTGGATCACCTGGATCGGCGATCAAGCGCAACCAAAACTCTTGGAGGAAGTTCCAACGCTTCAAGACGCAGAATTTAATTGGGGAGATGGTTCGCTCAGCCCATCCGAATGGCAAGTACGCGTAGCCCAAGCGATTAAAGAGATTGAAGATTCCAATCTTGAAAAAGTAGTTCTAGCGCGCGATTTAAAAATCAATTCACATCGTCCAATCGATGCCCGAAAGATTCTGCGTAACCTAAGCGCTGAATATCCTTCGACTTGGATTTTTGCAGTCGATGGTCTGGTCGGTGCAACTCCAGAGTTATTGCTACGCCTTTCTCGTGGCATGGTTACTTCACGCGTTCTCGCCGGAACCATCAGCAAGACAGGTGATGATGAAAAAGATTTAGCACTCGCCGCATCCCTTGCCCGATCTTCCAAGGATCTCGAAGAACACGAATACGCGGTCCGCTCGGTCGCAGATGCACTCGAACCATTCTGCACATCAACTAACGTTCCGGATTCTCCATTTGTTCTGCACTTAGCCAATGTTATGCACCTTGCCACCGATGTGACTGGTGCGTTAATTGAAAGCAATAAGAGCGTGGACGTTTTTACTATTTTGGATAAATTACACCCATCAGCTGCTGTCTGCGGAACACCAACCAACGTTGCCGCTGATTTGATTAAACGTATTGAAGGTATGTCGCGAGGACGTTACGCCGGTCCAGTTGGCTGGCTTGATGCGCGAGGTGATGGCGAGTTAGGCATCGCTTTGCGTTGCGGACAGATCACCAATAATGAAATTCAAATTTTTGCAGGATGCGGAATTGTGGCCGGGTCGAACCCAGAGAAAGAGTTAAGCGAAAGTAGCGCAAAATTTGCACCAATGCGCAGTGCTCTAAATTAACCTAGATTTAGATAGAGTCCATCTTGGCATAAAGGTTTTTAATCAGATCAGCATTAGTTTCTCGGCTTGGCACATCGCAGACAACCACGCTGAATCCTGAAATGGGTTTCTTAATCTCATCCCGCAGTTGCTCAACCGATGAAATAGTTTTCGCATCCAGCCCCATCGCCTTGGCGATGGCTGCAGGATCTAAGCCGTGCGGAGTTCCAAAGACCTGTTCAAAACCATTGCTTCCACGCTGTGGCAGCGTTGAGAAAATTCCACCACCATCGTTATTTATTACAAAGATTCGCAAGTTAATTTCTTCATGATGAATTAAGCCGGTGATATCGTGAAGAAAAGCGAGATCTCCAAGAACTGCGAATGTTGCGCTGTGGGCAGTTGCAATACCAAGTGCGGTCGAGATATTTCCATCGATTCCTGCAAGGCCGCGATTAGCAAATGTCTTTACTCCATTTCGCGCAGCGCCAAATGCTTCGATATCGCGAATTGGTCGTGATGACGCGATAAATAGCGCAGCTCCATCAGGTAGGTGCTGCGATATTTCACGAGCAATTAGCGGTTCAGACCATGTTGTAATCTCTTTTACAACTTTGGAGGCGCGCTCGGAATACTTAGCCCACTTGGATAACCAATCGGGATCTGCCGGGGCGGTGTAAAGCTCAGGAATTTCAGTGAATTTCTTCTCGGCCATTCGATCTGAGTCAACCGTTGCAATGCGTGGATCGATTACAAAAGTTGCGCGCGCCGATTTTATTAGTGCATTTACCGAACGCGACAAAGTTGTTCGCCCAATAACAATTACCGTATCTGGCGCTAGATCTTTTGAAATAGTGGTCGAGGTTAGAAAGAGACTGGCATGTGCGTTGGCGTTAGCAAAAGTTAAAGGATCTTCACTCACAATCGGCCAACCCAGTTGATCGGCAAATTTTGCAACATCTTCTGCGGCTAGCCCACCGCGGTCATGACCGATGACCAATAAGCCACGAGTGGATTTACTGGCCAAGGTGCCAGCTTTTTTGCGATCAAATTTTCTCGGCGGGTTAACTTTTATTCCATCTAACCAAGAAGTATCAGCGTTACCGATGAGCGGTTCTTCAAATTGCACATTTAAATGAACTGGTCCGGTGGCAAGTGCATTTAGTGGAAGTTCCATTGGATATGCAGCACCTGATATATCTGCAAAGTAGCGAACTGCTTTGCCAAAAATTCGTGCTTGCTCAGTAGTTTGATTGGCGCCTGTGCGACGCAGTTCTGCTGGGCGATCAGCAGTGATTACAAATAACGGAATATTTGAGTGTGAGGCTTCAAGAACTGCTGGGTGGTAATTTGCAACTGCGGTTCCACTTGTACAAATTACAGGCACGGGACGATGGGTCGCTTTAGCTATGCCAAGTGCGAAGAAAGCCGCGGTCCGCTCATCAATACGGATATGTAATTTAATGAAACCTAGATCTTGCGCAGTTACTAGCGCCAGTGATAGCGGCGCATTACGTGAACCCGGAGAAATAACCGCATCGGTGATTCCGGCTTCGATTATTTGGCGTACGATTACACGCGCTAAGCGAGTTGCTTGGCTCATGTCATTAACTCCCAAGTCCTCATAATTCGATTCTTCCACCATTCATAGCGATCTGGTGACACATCAAGGCCATCTAACTTTGGAGATATCTGACCCAGCGCGATCTTTCCATCAACAATCTTATGTTCTGCGACATCACGTGAAAGAAGTGAGCCTGTAGCTAAGCCGCAATCAAAGGTCAGATCGCTAATTGATGCGGCAAGTTCAAGTCCGTACTCGATACCAATAGCGCTCTCTAAAGCACTTGAGACAACTACTGGCAGGCGGTGATGGGCTGCAATATCAAGGGAGCGTTGAATTCCTCCGAGTGGTTGAACTTTTAGCATCACAATATCTGCTGCATCGGTGAGATCAACGGCAAATGGATCGGGTGCTTTGCGAATGGCTTCATCTGCTGCAATACGTAATGGAATCTTTATCTTGCTCTTGAGTTCGCGCAGCTCTTCAACTGTTGCGCAAGGTTGCTCCACATATTCAAGGGGACCGATCTCTTCGTAAATTGCATACAAATGGGTTAGCGCTTCATCTACTGACCAGAGTCCATTTACATCAACACGGATTGAAGCCTTTGGTGCGCTAGAGAACACTCGAGCAACGCGGATGACATCTTCGGTGAGATTGCGCCCCACCTTTACTTTAAAAGTTTTCGCACCTGCATAAGTGCGCATGAGAGATTCAATCTCTTTTTTATCGTTGAGCTCTGGAATAGTGCCATTGACTGCAATGGC
>CAXNEU010000028.1:0-13616 GCA_964201705.1 Candidatus Planktophila sp.
GGTTTTTGCTTGGTGATACGACCATTAGATCCAGCTGGAATATTTAAAGTTTCATAGAGATGTTCAGAAGATGAGTAAGTCTCCTCCGGTTCGCCAAGTCCTAGCACTAGAGCGGTATCAATCATCTTCCATCGCGCTAGATCATCCCAATCTACGAAAGTGACTGAAATGCCATCGGCGCCGGCGCGTGCTGTGCGTCCAATTCGGTGAACATAAGTTTTCTCATCTTCAGGGCATTGGTAGTTAATGACGTGAGTTATGCCATCGATATCAATTCCACGCGCAGCAACATCGGTTGCAACGAGCACATCAGATTTACCGGCTTTGAAATCATTTAACGCTTTTTCACGCGCGCTTTGACCCAAATCACCGTGGATAGAGGCTGCTCTGAAACCGCGCTCAACCAGATCATCCGAAGTCTTCTGACAAGTGCGTTTAGTTCGGCAGAAGACAATGGTTGGCCCGCGACCATCTGCTTGCAAAATACGTGCGAGCATTTCAATTTTATCTAAGGCATGTGCGCGCAGAACGTGTTGCTTAATGCGCGAAACAACGGCGCCTTCATCTTCGTTATCTTGAGTTCGAATGTGAATTGGTTGATTCATAAAGCGACGCGCTAGTGCAATGATGTCTCCGGGCATAGTCGCCGAAAAAAGCATGGTTTGGGCGCGGTTTGGGGTGCTGGTAAATATTTTCTCTACATCTGGCAAAAAACCTAGATCAAGCATCTCATCTGCTTCATCTAAAACAACGCGTGATACTTCCTTTAACTTCAATTGACCTTGACGATATAAATCTAATAATCGACCAGGAGTTCCTACGACAATTTCTACTCCGCTGGCCAGCGCTTCAATTTGTGGCTCAAATGCTCGACCGCCATAGACGGCCAAAGTGCGGATACCGCGATTACCTGTTAATTCATCAATATCTTTTGTAACTTGAACACAGAGTTCTCGAGTTGGTACAACAACTAAAACTTGTGGCAACCCTTTTGCAACGAGTTCAGACCATTCGGAATCTAAGGGAGCGATTACGCGCTCAATCAATGGAATACCGAAGGCGAGAGTTTTACCTGTTCCTGTTTTAGCTTGTCCAATTACATCGCCATCACCTAGAGCAATGGGTAGAACCATCTCTTGAATTGGGAAGGGAGAGATAAATCCATGTTCTGCCAGCGCCGCTTGAGTTTCCGGGCGAAGTGGAAGATCTGCGAAAGTTATTGACACCTTAAACTGCGCCGAAACCAACGCGGCGGTCGGCTGCGACACCAATGTCGACGAAGCCAATCTTCTCTGCCGCGACAACTATTTCGTGGCCGCGAATATCTTGCAATGCAAGCGTGGTCTTGGCAGCGATTGCAGCGGCTACCGCTGATTTCACATCAGCCACCGATGAATTGGTCTCAAAAACTAACTCTCCAGAGATATTGGTGATTGCGATGCGGACGTGGGTACTTTGTGCGGCATCAGATTTCTTTGTGCTCATGTTCCTATCCTATCGGCAAAAGCCACCGTTGGATTCTCGAAATTAACGCTTAGAAAAGTTGGAGTTATTGACTCTCTGAAAGTGGGAAGCCAGATATCCCTCGCCACATTAAGTTCTCAACTAATTCAACAGCTTGTTGGCGAGATAGTTTGCTATCACGATCTAACCAGTGGCGCGCTGTTACTTGTGTGTACCCAATCAGTCCGACGCCGAGCATCATGGCAACTTCTTTAGGCAACCCGGTGTCATTGGAAATAATTGCACTGACCGCTGCGGCACAATCGTAAGTCATACGATTTAACCTTTCGCGAACTTGTGGCTCAACGTTCATATCGCTCTCAAAAAGTAAGCGGAAAGCTTCGCCTTCATTCTCAATGAAAGCAAAGTAAGCAACTACCGTTGCGTGGACACGCTTTTCATTATCTGGTGTTGAAGATATTGCCTTTTGTAATTCGAAAACCAAAGAATCGATATGCAAATCGAGAACAGCTAAGTAAAGATCTAGTTTGGATGGAAAGTGTTGGTAAAGAACTGGCTTACTAACATTTGCACGGTCTGCGATTTCATCCATAGCCGCAGAGTGATATCCGGCTGCTGTAAAGACTTCAAGAGCAGCGTTCAGTAAAATTGCACGACGCTCATCGCGTGGTAAACGCGCCTTATCGCCTTTTGAGTTGGTATCTAAGGTAGTCATTGCGCATATCGTAGAGGTATTACTCGCAATAATGAAAGATCAATTGCAGATGAGAACCATTTGCAGCGTAAGAAATTTATCAAATTGGCGCACATCCGATGGCTACGGCAGAATAGCGCTATGACAATTTCACCCATCAAACCCCCAGCGCTAGTTTCACCAGGTCCTGCGCTGACAGTCGATGAGGTTCGTCGTTACAGCCGCCACTTGATAATTCCAGATGTGGCAATGGCAGGACAGCAGCGATTGATGAATGCAAAAGTTTTATGCGTGGGAGCAGGTGGATTAGGTTCTCCCGCCCTGATGTATTTAGCCGCAGCTGGTGTGGGAACGTTAGGTATTGTTGAATTTGATACTGTTGATGAATCTAATTTGCAGCGGCAAATAATTCATGGACAGAGTGATATCGGCAAAAGTAAGGCGCAATCAGCCAAAGAGAAAATCTCTGAAATAAACCCTTATGTAAATGTAATTACTCACGAAGTTCGCCTAGATAATTCAAATGTTAAAGAGATTTTTTCTCAATATGACATCATTGTTGACGGCACCGATAACTTCGCTACACGGTATTTGGTAAACGATGCTTGCGTTTTACTTAAGAAGCCTTACGTCTGGGGATCTATCTTCCGCTTCGATGGACAAGCCAGCGTTTTCTGGGCCGAATACGGTCCTTGTTATCGTTGCCTTTACCCAGAACCACCACCTCCCGGCATGGTTCCAAGTTGCGCCGAAGGTGGAGTTCTTGGAGTTCTCTGCGCCACTATCGGTTCAATTCAAACTACAGAAGCAGTAAAAGTTATTACCGGTGTTGGCGAACCAATGATCGGCTCATTGATGATTTATGACGCTTTGGAAATGTCTTTCAGAAAGGTCAAGGTTCGTAAAGATCCAAACTGTCCACTCTGTGGCGATAACCCAACTCAAGTTGATTTACTTCCAGATTATGATGCTTTTTGCGGCGTTCTCTCTGATGCTGCAGAAGTTGCGGTGAAGGATTCAACAATCTCGGTTACTGAACTTGCCAGCAAAATCGCTGCCAACGAAGGTTTCTATCTAGTTGATGTTCGTGAACCAAGTGAATTCGAAATTGTTCGCATTCCTGGATCCCATCTAATTCCCAAACAAGGATTTCTAGATGGGACCGTGCTGGCAACATTGCCGCAAGATAAGCCAATCATCTTGCATTGCAAGAGCGGTGTTCGCTCTGCAGAATGTTTGGCAATTCTAAAAGGTGCAGGATTTGCAGATGCCACCCACGTTGCTGGTGGAGTTATTGCCTGGGCTAAACAAATAGATAAGTCGTTGCCAGTTTACTGATGCGCGATTCGTACAGCGGCTACCGAGTTCTTCTGGTGCACGCACATCCAGATGACGAGACGATAAACAATGGTGCAACTATGGCGCTGTATGCAGATCTGGGCGCAAAAGTAACGCTAGTTACCTGCACTCGAGGTGAAGAAGGTGAAGTTCTCACCCCAGAATTAACTCACCTCGCTAGTTCGGAAACTGATTCTTTAGGCGAGCACCGGGAAATTGAATTGGCCAATGCTATGAAAGCTTTGGGAGTTAATGATTTTCGTTTCCTGGCAGAAGGAGAAAGCCAATACCGAGACAGCGGAATGATGGGAACCGAACCCAACAACCGACCTGATGTATTTTGGCAGGCCGATCTTGAAGCAGCCTCAGATTATCTAGTGAAAGTCATTGAGGAAGTTAAACCACATATCTTGATTACCTATGATGAAATCGGGGGATACGGACACCCAGATCACATCCAGGCCCATCGCGTTGCGATGCGGGCGAGTGAAAAATCTACCTGGCAGATCCAGAAGATTTATTGGAACACGATGCCAAAATCCGTTCTTGCAGAAAGCATGGCCAAGATGAAAGAGTTGGGATCTGATTTCTTTGGAGCAGATAACGTCGATGACCTTCCTTTTGCTAAAGAAGATTCCTTTGTTACATCACTCATTGATGGAAACTCTTATGTTGATGCCAAGATGGAGGCGATGAAGGCGCACCACACGCAGATTTCACTGGATGGGCCATTCTTCGCACTTTCAAATAATTTAGGGCTACAAGTTTGGGGCCACGAGTACTACACGCTAGTTAAAGGGGAGAAGAGCGCTCCATTTGATGCCAATGGCCGTGAATCTGATTTATTCGCAGGAGTTACGCTCTAAATGAAGTTTATTGGTGCTCTCGCAGTTGGAGTTGCCTCTGGAGTAGCGGCAACATTTCTTCACCACTTTGCTCCGCCATTTGGAATTTCAATTGCAATTGCTGGCACATTCGTAGCGATCTGGTCTGTGGGTCGCTCTTTTGGTAAACGTTTTTATAAGTTTGTTGCAGCCACATCTTGGTTGGCAATCTTTTGGCGCGCAGCATCACTAGGCGTTGGCAGTGAACTATTTATTCAGGGGGATAGGTTGGGGAATATTTTCATACTTTCTTCAGTCATTGCGCTAATTCTTGCTATAGCGCTGCCGGCTAATTAAATCCAACTCCAACTCTGTCCATCGGGGCCATCACTTATTGCAATCCCCATATCCGCTAACAAATCGCGAAGGCGGTCACTTTCTTGCCAATTTTTATCCTTCCTGGCTTGCGCACGCTCTTTCAATAACTCCGCTTGATCAGGGCTAAGTGGGGGCACTTCAATCTTTCGATCTAAATCTAAACCAAGGAGAGAATCTGCATAGAGAAATATTGAGCGCTTAACGTCATTTGGTACCGATGCGTCCTTTTCTAGCGCACGCAATCTCAATAAAACTCGGGGTGTATCTAAATCTCTTTCGATAGCGCTAAGAATCTCGAGATCTTCCAAACGATTTACATTTCCTCCCCAACTTTCCATACTGGTGCGCCAGCGCTTTAAAGTTGAGTTTGCAGCCTCCAATCCTGCCCAGGTTAAATCCATCTGAGAGCGGTAACGATTCTCAAGTAAAGAAATTCGTAAAGCGAGAGGATCTAATCCACGATCGACTAAATGCTGAACTAGAACAACATTTCCGGAGCTTTTAGACATCTTGCGTCCTTCAAATAGCAGATGTTCCCCGTGCGCCCACAGCTTCACCGCTTCGTGTCCAATAATTGAGTTTGATTGCGCTCGTTCATTTTCGTGGTGCGGAAAACGCAGATCAATTCCACCCACGTGCAGATCAATTCGCTTATCCAATAAATCAAGTGACATTGCCGTGCATTCGATATGCCAACCTGGGAAACCCTTACCCCACGGTGAATCCCAAACCATTTCAGTGCGATTGCCTGCAGATTTCCAGAGCGCCCAATCTGCGTGGAAGCGTTTATCACCTTCATCGCTGTATTCATAACGGTGTCCTGGCTTTAGCGAATCCAATCTATTTCCGCTTATCGCACCATAACTGTCAACAGATCGTGCGTCGAAGTAAACCGAGCCAAGATCTGTTGCATAGGCGTTACCACTCGAGATTAATTGAGCGATAGTTTTCAACATTAAATCGATAGTTTCACTGGCCCGTGGATAGGAGTCTGCTGGCAGAATATTGATTTTTGATAAATCTTGGTGAAATTTTTCTTCATATTTACGAGCGATCTCAAACGGATCTCGCTTTTCCAATTGTGCCTGCTGCAACAATTTATCTTCGCCTTGAAAATCTTCTGACATATGACCGACATCAGTAATATTCTGAATTAATTTAACCTGGCGTCCTTCAAGTCTTAAAGCGCGGACAATTAGATCAGCGAGAAGAAATGTTCTTAAATTGCCCACGTGGGCATCGCGATAGACAGTTGGCCCACAGCAGTAAATATTGACAGTATCTGAGTCAATCGGGATGTCTTGGAACCCGCGAGTTAAGGTGTCATAGATTGCGATCATAATTTAACCGAATTATTAGCCAAGACGCGATACACAAATTTATGGTGCAACCTAAAGCCCATGGATTGATAGAGAGCAAGCGCTGCGCCATTTTCATCATCGACTTGCAGAGCAACTTTGGTGGCGCCATCTTCACTTGCAGCAGCGAGCAGATTATTCATTAAGGCTCCTGCAACACCTCTACCGCGAAATGAAGGGCTAACAAATACTCTTGTGACAATTGACCAAGCGTCAGCGGTTGCGATTCGACCGATAGCAATTAATTGTCCATTAGATTTTATAGCTCCGTATCGAGCTGGATATCGCCGCATCAATTTCTCTAACGGTTGATCTGAATTAAGTTCTAGCCATAATTTGGACGGGTTATCCAATATTTCAACTGAATAATCTGGATGGCTAGATAGTTCTATTGTGCCTATATCTCTAATCAAGAAATTTGCATCTATCTTTATATTCCAGCCGACCTGCTCTAAATATTGGTCTAACTCATCAAATATAGGAAGAGGAATGCTAAAGGTTGGTCTTAACTTATTTTCGCGATAGGTAATTATTACTTTATTGACTGCGGCCGCGAGATCAACTGGAGGTTCACCGACTGGGGCGGCGCCAATAGGCAGTACTGAATTAGCGCGCATACTAAATCCATCGGAGATTCGCAGTCTCCACTTGCCGTAATCGACAATTTCCTCGGCAGGCCAGGTCAGATCCGAAAGTTTTTCCAACTCCATAATTCTTTGTGAAAGTGGCGCACCTTTTCCGGCCAAATCAGGAAGTGGTTTAATCTCACGCCAGATTGCAATCTCATCAGGTGAAAAGGAGATCAACTTAGATTTAGAATTTATTAATTCTCGCTCGTTCTGCAAAATCCCGACGATATCCCGATATCCGCCGCCTGGTTCGCGCAGACGGATAGTCACGCGTTTACCGATCGCCCCAAGAAGTGATGACACAGATTTTTCGGCCGCTGGGGTCATGTTGATACTTTAATCGGGCAACCTCGCCTGCGCATGGTTAGAATAAGCACCATCGTAAGGTGCGCCTTTCGAGCGCTATCAAATCTGGAGGTTAGCTCGTGACCTATGTAATTGCCCAACCGTGCGTTGATGTTAAGGATAAATCTTGCATCGAAGAGTGCCCAGTTGACTGCATCTATGAAGGAGCGCGCGCACTCTATATCCAACCTGACGAATGCGTGGATTGTGGCGCCTGCGAACCAGTCTGCCCAGTTGAAGCGATTTATTATGAGGATGACATTCCATCTCAATGGAAAGACTCCACCAAGATCAACACCGAGTTCTTCGTCGAACTTGGCTCACCTGGTGGCGCTGCCAAAGTTGGCCTAACAAATAGCGATCATCCGATAGTCGCTGCGCTTCCACCTAAAGAGTAATTTAAGTAAGGCTGCTGTACCTGACGATCATGCGCCAACCATTGCCGGATTTTCCGTGGGATGCACTCGCGCCTTATGCCGAAAAAGCACGCGGACATTCCGCAGGAATTATCGACCTTTCGCAAGGAACTCCGGTTGATGCAACACCTGGGTTAATTCAAAGCGCTCTTCGCGCAAGTTCTGATTCACCGCGTTATCCGGTGACGGCTGGAACAAAAGAGTTACAAAGTGCAATACGTAATTGGGCAATCAAGCATCTCGGTGCAACTGGAGACTTTGATGTACTTCCTGTCATTGGATCTAAAGAACTAGTCGCATGGCTGCCGACCGTTTTGGAAAGTAAGCAAGTTATCTATCCAGAGGTGGCTTATCCAACATATTTAGTTGGTGCGCTATTGGCACAATCTCAACCCATCGCTGTTGGAGTAGATGCAAAAACTTGGCCGAACGCTGACTTCGCGTGGATAAATACCCCAGCAAATCCAACAGGCCGCGTCCATTCTGAAAGTGAACTGCGCACAGCCATTGATTGGGTGCGTAGCAATAAAGCTGTTTTGGTTTGCGATGAATGTTACATAGATTTTGGTGATACAGAGGTTCCAACTTCGCTGCTCAAATACACCGATGGCGATAACTCAAATATTCTAGTTGTGCATTCTTTATCAAAGCGCTCATCAATGGCTGGCTACCGGGGTGCATTCCTTATTGGCGATTCAAAGTTAATTGCACAAATTCGCGAAGTTAGAAAACACGCAGGAATGATGGTTCCGCTGCCAATACAAAATTCAATGGTCGCAGCACTTAGTGATGAAAAGCATGTAGAAGAACAGCGCGCACGTTATAACTCGCGCCGCGCAACACTTGCTCCAGCTTTGCAAGAAGCGGGTTTTCAAATCGATGATTCTGCAGCAGGACTTTATATCTGGTGCACGCGATCGGAAGACTCTTGGGAATCGGTAGATTGGCTAGCCAGCCTTGGAATTTTGGCCACCCCCGGAACTTTTTATGGCCCTCTTGGAGCATCACATATTCGCATCGCAATGACCGCTACTGATGTACAAATTGCAGATGCTGCAGCGCGTATTCGACAGGCAATTAAAGATCAGGCGCTGAAATAATGGCGATCGGCATATTGCTCGTCGGTGGGATGGGTACGCGTTTAAAACCACTGACTAATCAGACACCTAAACCAATGTTGCCAGTCGGTGGTTTGCCAGTGACCGAGCGACAGTTACTTGCTGCGAAGAAAGCAGGCATTGAAACCGTTATTTTGGCTACTTCTTATCTCTCTGAGGTATTCACACCTTATTTCGGTGATGGTTCCAGGTGGGGAATGAAATTACTTTATGCAGTAGAAAGTGAACCACTTGGCACAGGTGGCGCAATTCGTAATGCAGCCTCACTAGTTGACTTTGCTGATTCCACTGAAGAATTTGTGATTTTTAACGGCGATGTTTTAAGTGGTCACAATATTTCAGCACAGATCAAATTTCACAGAGCAAATAGCGCCGATGCCACACTTCACTTAATTGAAGTTGCCGATGCGCGAGCCTTTGGTTGTGTTCCAACCGATTCAAATGGAAGAGTCATTGATTTTCTGGAGAAGATGGAGAATCCCGTCACTAATGCGATAAATGCTGGGTGCTATGTATTTAACGCATCTGTTATTTCACAGATTCCTGCCGGAGAAGTTGTCAGCATAGAACGAGAGACATTTCCTCAATTAGTTAAAAGTGGTCGACCAGTTTTTGGTTATAACGAGCAGTCTTACTGGCTCGATATCGGCACTCCATCTGCTCTATTTCAAGGTTCGCGCGATATCGTCGGTGAAGGCTTTGTTGCCGGTTCGGGAAGTAAAATTGGTGAGAGCTCAGCCATTTCTGGGGGTACTTCGATTGGCCAGGGATCAACGATCGGCGCTAACTGCAAGATCGATAATTCAATTATTGGAGACGGCGTGAAAATTGGGGATGGCTGCACCATCGCTGACTCATTTATTCTTCATAATTCAGAGATCCCTGATAATTCAATTATCCTCAGAAAGTACATTTCACCAACAGAAAATCTGCCAATTTCAGCCCAATAAGTCGATAAATCTGCGATATTGAGCGCAATTAACAGGTATCAACCCAGCCCTAGGACTTGACTAAAAGGGATTACAAGCGTGTAATTCGTTATAGAGAAGTTACGTTCATATCGAGACGTGACCCCGAAGGTCTTTAGGAGATTAGTCAATGCCGATTCGTCCAGAAGCAACACCTACTGGCAATCCAACAGCCCCTACTGCTGGACCATCAATTAAATTAGCAAATGGAGAGAACATTGAACTCTCCTGGCAAGAGCGTGCACTATGCGCGCAAACAGATCCAGAAGCATTCTTTCCTGAAAAGGGCGGTTCAACTCGAGAAGCAAAGCGCGTCTGCCTTTCTTGCGATGTTCGCCAAGAATGTTTGGAATACGCGCTCGCACACGATGAGCGCTTTGGTATCTGGGGTGGACTCTCCGAACGTGAGCGTCGCCGTTTGAAGCGCCGCCCAGCGTAACTCTAATGAGTTCACATCGCGTCTCCGCGATTCTTGTACTTCACGACGGCGCAACTTGGTTGCCGGAAGTTGTTGCATCACTTACTTCCCAAACTCATGAGATTGATCAAATAGTTGCAGTTGATACTGGATCTATTGATTCATCTGCAAAATTGGTTAAAGGCGCGCGAATACCAGTTTTACCAATGGATCGCGAAACCGGTTTTGGTGAAGCAATCTTGCACGCAGTTTCAACTCTGCCGGCAATTACTGATCCAGGAAGTGAATGGCTTTGGATTATTCACGATGATTTATCGGTACACCGTAAGGCTTTAGCGAATTTAATTGCGGAGGTAGAAACCCGCCCCAATGTAGCGATGGCTGGACCCAAACTCTTAGGTTGGCATGATCGAACACATCTATTGGAAATTGGAATCAGTATCGCAGCGAATGGAAATCGCTGGACCGGTCTTGAACCATCTGAGTATGACCAAGGGCAGAGAGATGGTGTTCACGAAGTTCTCGCGGTTAGTACAGCCGGTGCACTTATTCGCCGTGATGTTTTTGAACAGCTAGGTGGCTTCGATCCCAATCTTGATCTTTTCCGCGACGATGTAGATTTTGGATGGCGCCTTTATTCCGCTGGTTATGCCGCAATTGCAGTATCTAGCGCCGTCGCATTTCACGCGGAAGCATCCGCAAACGAGCGACGAACTGTTGATGTCGCAGAAGCTTTCTTGCATCGCCCACTTTTGCTAGACCGGCGAAATGCTGCTTATGTTCTCTTATCTAATTCTTCGTGGTGGCGTTTACCTCTTCTCACCGTCCAACTTCTGACTGGTTCGGTTTTTCGTGCGATTGGATTTCTATTCGCAAAATTACCTGGCTATGCCAGCGATGAGATTTTGGCAGTTGGAACCTTATTTATACATCCTGGAGAGTTATTTACTGCTCGAAAGGTCAGGCGATCTCAGCGATTGGTGCCCGCGGGAATTGCACTTAAATTCATCCCTTCGCGCTGGTCACAGATTCGCCAATCCCTGTCCAGATCTGCAGAATGGATTCGATCTCGAATCTTCCCTAATGAAATTAGCGAAGTTCGCGATATTTCAATCTTAGATGAAAATTTAGATGAAGAAGATTTGTTAACCCCTGCATCAAATCGCAATTGGTTTTCAATCGTAAAGCGCCCGCTAATCGCTCTACCTTTATTTCTATTTATATTGGCTCTATTTTGGTCTCGTAATCGTTTTGGCTCGATATTTGGAGGCGCACTACCCGAACAGCCCGCCGGAGTTAGTGATATTTGGAATACATATTTCAGTGGGTGGCATTCGATTGGAATGGGATCTTCCGCAGCAGCACCCCCCTGGTTAGCCATAGTTGCCGTTCTGGCAACTCCATTTTTTGGAAGTTTGAAATTATTTATAGCAATTCTATTTCTATTTGCCCCACTATTTATTGCAGGGACGGGATATCTTCTACTACGCCAGCTTACAAATAATCGTTGGCTAACCGTCGGAGCATCTTTACTTTATTCAATTTCTCCAGTTGCGATCTCCGCTGTAAATTCAGGTCGCTTAAGCACCGTGATGGTGCTCATCTTGTTACCGCTATTCATTAGCGCAGCACAAGGAATATTCACGATCGATCAACTTACTTGGCGCCGCATATTTGGGCTCTCCCTCCTTGGCACTGTACTTTTCGCTTTCTCACCGATCCTGTTAATTGTTGGTCTAATAATTAATGCATTTGCAATTTACCGTGATTACTCCGCAAGTGAGCGCGGAATGAATACCGAACTCTTTAATCAATGTTTGTATCGGCGTGTGGCGCTAGTGATTACGCCCATTTTAATCTGCGCTCCCTGGAGTTTTGAATTATTAGTCGATCCAAAACGTTTCTTCATTGATTCTGGTTTTTTACTTCCAGGAGGCGGTCCGAACTTTGCCTTGATGGGAAACCCAGGAGGACCTGGATCGTTACCAATTTTTATTATTAGCCCGCTAACCCTGGTGCTGGGAATTTCGCTATTTTCTTCAACGAAAGCTCGTTTTGTGGCTGAACTCGGGTTTATCTCGCTAATAGCCGCAGTCTTACTGAGCACGGCATCGACAACAGGTAACGGAACTTCTATCGCTACTCCAATTTATGCCGGGTCACTTCTAACGCTCACGACAATTGCAGCAATAGGAGCATCGGTAATTATGCTCGATAAATTACGCGAGAGACTTGTCGTGACAAATATAAATTTCCGTCATATATCCGCCGGATTACTGTTGGTTATTACTGCGCTGTATACAGTCACATCAATTTCTTGGATGGTAAGTACGGGTGCGAATTCTCAATTGCAAACGGGTAAAGGTGATGTACTACCGGCATTTCTTGCCATAGAAGGCGATGCCAAAACTATGGTTATTCGCCCGCGCGCAAGTGGTCAAGATGTAACTTTAAATTACTATCTAGCACGCGGTGGAGACGCCACTCTGGCACAACCGGATATGGCGCCACCCGATAGAGAACAAATATCTGTGGCGGTGCAGGAGTTAGCCGATGGCACTGGTTTAACTACGAGCACTACCTTTGCCGTTCACGGAATTAAATATCTTTTCCTAAAGAGTCCAGTTGATGAAAGTATTGCACGCGTAATCGATGGCTTAGGCGGATTTTCCAGAGCTTCTTCTACAAACGCAGGAATAGTTTGGAAAATATCAGTAAATACCGGAGCGATCCTCTTCACCGATTCCTCTGGCAAAAATTCTGTTGTTCAACAGGGCAAATTAGGGATCACCGTTAATGAACCGGGTGAATTAACTCTTACCGAGAACTACAGTCAAGGCTGGAGGGCGATGCAGGACGGATCCCGTTTAGAACGTAAACGAAGCGTTGATGGCATGCCGGTATTTACAGTAACTGAGCCAGGATTAGTAACTTTAATGTATGACGGAACTTCTCGCCGCGCCTGGATTTCAATTCAAACTATCGTGTTAGTCACCGTTATGGTGCTCGCTCTCCCTGCAGGTCGGCGCAGGCGCGAAATCGAAGATGCGGAGTTGGCATGAGATTTCAACGCCCCACACTGATTGTAATTTCTGCGATTGCAGTTGTTTTAGCCGCAAATGGGTTAAATGTTGGTCTATCCAAGAGCGAGTATTCAACAAATTTTCCCGCAGTCGTATGTCCCCCAACTCCATCTAAAATGACAACAGCAATTTCACTTCCATCAAGTAAAACGCCATTGCGCAAGACGGGAACTCAGTCTCTTTCCTTCGTTCCTTCACAGACTCTCAGGTATACACAGATAAAAGCCCCCGTCATAGTTGAATCGCAAGGTTCTACACCGGTTGTTTGGCAAATACGTAAAGGAATTTGGGCCGGCGCTACCATTTGTTCATCGCTTCAAAACGAACAATGGTTTGTCGGTGGAACGGCAGATGTAACAAGCAAGGGAAAGGTTTTAATCGTAAATAGCGGCCTTAGTTCCGCGATTGTTGATTTAGAAATTTGGAATGAAATTGGAGCGCAGGCGACTAAACCAATTACTTTGAAGGCAAATTCTTACCGTGAACTTGGGCTAGATGCGCTGGCACCTGGATCTCGCGAAATTGTTATTCGTGCGCTGACCAGGTCGGGGCGTGTGACAAGCTATTTGTTAGATGAGCGTGG
>CAXNEU010000029.1:0-13048 GCA_964201705.1 Candidatus Planktophila sp.
GCCTGGCAGGAATCGAACCTGCGACAACTCGCTTAGAAGGCGAGTGCTCTATCCGACTGAGCTACAGGCGCCTGCAGAGGTCGATAGTTAATTGTACCGACACGAGCCACTAAGGTTTTGCCCATGGCTGAATTCATTTACACGATGAAGAAGACGCGCAAAGCGCACGGTGACAAGGTAATTCTCGATGATGTGACCCTGATGTTTTTGCCTGGGGCAAAGATCGGGGTCGTCGGACCTAACGGCGCTGGTAAATCCACAGTTTTGCAGATTATGGCTGGATTGCAACAACCATCAAATGGCGAGGCATATCTTTCTCCTGGTTATACCGTTGGCATTTTGCTACAAGAGCCACATCTAAATGAAGAGAAGAACGTTATTGATAACGTTAAAGAAGGCGTGGCTGAAACTGTTGCAATGCTCGATCGCTTCAATGCAATTAGCGATGAAATGTCGCAGCCTGATGCAGATTACGACAAGTTACTTGCCGAGATGGGAACGCTGCAAGAGCAGCTAGATCATCGCAACGCTTGGGAGCTCGACTCACTTTTGGAGCAAGCGATGGATGCGCTGCGCTGCCCACCACCTGATGCCGATGTAAAAGTTCTATCTGGTGGAGAAAAGCGTCGTGTCGCTTTATGTAAGTTGCTCTTAGAAGCCCCCGATCTCTTGCTACTTGATGAACCAACTAACCACTTGGATGCCGAATCAGTACTTTGGCTAGAACAACATTTAAATAAATATCCAGGCGCAGTTGTTGCGATTACGCACGATCGATACTTCTTGGACAACGTTGCGCAGTGGATCCTGGAACTCGATCGCGGTCGTGCTTATCCATATGAAGGCAATTACTCAACTTACTTGGAGACAAAAGCAACTCGTTTAAAAATTGAAGGACAGAAAGATGCAAAGCGCGCCAAGCGCTTAACTGAAGAACTTGAATGGGTTCGTCAAAATGCAAAGGGTCGTCAAGTTAAATCAAAGGCACGTCTGGCGCGTTATGAAGAAATGGCGGCAGAAGCCGACAAGATGCGTAAGTTGGACTTTGATGAAATTCAAATTCCACCTGGACCGCGTTTAGGAAATATTGTTGTGGAAGTTGATCACCTCACAAAAGGATTTGGCGATCGCGTCTTAATTGATGATCTCTCCTTTACCTTGCCCCGCAACGGAATCGTTGGTGTGATCGGCCCGAACGGCGCTGGTAAAACAACTCTCTTTAAAACGATTCTCGGAATGGAAAAGCCGGACTCAGGCAATGTAAAGATTGGTGAAACAGTAAAGATTGCCTACGTTGATCAATCGCGTGGTGGAATCGATCCAACTAAATCTCTCTGGGAAGTTGTCTCCGACGGTTTGGATTTTATAAAAGTTGGCCAAGTAGAAATGCCATCTCGTGCCTATGTTTCAGCTTTTGGTTTCAAAGGACCTGATCAACAGAAAAAGGCGGGCATACTTTCTGGCGGCGAGCGGAACCGGTTGAATTTAGCGCTAACTTTGAAGCTAGGTGGAAATTTGCTACTGCTCGATGAGCCAACAAATGACCTAGATGTAGAAACGCTAGGGTCGCTTGAAAATGCACTGTTGGAATTCCCCGGATGCGCAGTGGTGATCTCGCACGATCGTTGGTTCCTGGATCGCGTTGCCACACACATCTTGGCCTACGAAGGTGAATCTACTTGGTTCTGGTTCGAAGGAAACTTCGAATCTTATGAAGAGAATAAGATATCCCGACTAGGCGCAGATGCGGCGAGACCACATCGTGCCACTTACAGAAAGCTCACTCGATAATGAAATATATAAGTAAGCAATTCGTTCGCTGGGATGACTTAGATGCAATGGCCCATGTCAACAATGCAAAGTACCTGACCTTCGCGCAAGAGGCGCGCTTCGTTTGGTCAACTGCAGTGTTTTCATCTGCGATGAATGCATCAACTCTTATTGAAATGGTCGTCGCCCGAGCAGAAGTTGATTTCTTTGAGCCAATTTACGAGGGTGGACGATTCGTAGACGTGGAGATAACTGTAGAAAAGATCGGCAACTCCTCATTTAATGTGCTCTATACGATCTGTGATGAAGGTAAAGTCTTTGCCAAGGTAAAAACTGTGCAGGTTGCAATTTCGCTTGAGACGAAGAAGTCTCGCCCTCTCACCGATAAGGAAAGAGAATTCCTTACCAAGTACCTGGAGACCAATTAATTGAGTCATGTTCTCGCTCCACGCAAGGCGCGCCCTTGGTGGCGCGATGCAGTCACATATCAGATCTACATCCGCTCATTTGCCGATGCAAATGGTGATGGCATCGGAGATGTTGAAGGCATTCGCTCGCGCCTGCCTTACTTAAAGCAACTTGGCGTTGATGCAATTTGGATCACTCCTTGGTACCCATCACCACAAAATGACCACGGATATGACGTTTCCGATTACATGGACATCGAACCGCAATACGGAACGCTGGCAGATGCTGAAAAGTTAATTAAGGAAACACACGAACACGGAATTAAATTTATTGTCGATATCGTCCCCAATCACACAAGTGATCAACACAAGTGGTTCCAAGCTGCGCTAAAAGCTGCGCCCGGATCGTCAGAACGCGATCGTTACATGTTCTGCGATGGCAAAGGCCCTAACGGTGACTTGCCACCAAATAACTGGGAGGCCGTTTTTGGCGGATGTGCTTGGGAGCGTGTAATTGAAGCAGATGGAAAACCAGGACAGTGGTACTTGCACCTCTTTGCAATTGAACAACCAGATTTAAATTGGGAGAACCCAGAAGTTCGCTCACACCTAGAAGATGTTTTGAAGTTCTGGCTAGATCGCGGTGTTGATGGATTCCGTATTGATGTTGCGCACGGAATGATCAAATATCCGGGACTTCCTGATATTCCAGAAGTAAATACAACTTCAGAGATGTTGGCGCCTCACGAGCGTCCCTTTTGGGATCAAGAAGGTGTTCATGAAATTTATCGTTCGTGGCGCAAAATTCTTGATTCATACCCTGGTGATCGCATGGCCGTTGCTGAAGCTTGGGTCAGTCCGGCATCACGCATTGCGCGATATGTTCGTGCAGATGAACTGCAAAATTCATTTAATTTTGAGATGCTCACTACTTTATGGAAAGCAGATGAGATCAAGGCAAAGATTGATAACTCAATGGCGGCACTTGTCGAAGTTGGGGCACCACCATCTTGGGTATTTAACAACCACGATGTTGTGCGATCTGTTGACCGATTAGATCTGGGTTTAACAAATAACGGTGAATCAACTTTCACGCGTCAAGGAGATCCAGCTAAATTTAATGTTGCGCGTGGAACCCTGCGTGCCAAGAGCGCAACTTTGATGTCGTTGGCATTGCCTGGCGGAACCTACTTTTATCAAGGCGAAGAACTTGGCCTTCCTGAAGTCCGCGATCTACCTGAAGATCGACTAACCGATCCGCGTTGGAAGATGAGTGGATACAAAGATCGCGGTCGCGATGGTTGCCGCGTTCCTCTTCCTTGGAAGAGCGAACCAACCGGTGGATTTGGTTTCTCAACAAATGATTTATTGGAACTCGATCAAGCTTGGTTGCCGATGAGTCCTTGGATGGGCAACTTTTCTGCTGAGTCACAAGATGGCGCTGCTGGATCAACTCTTTCTATGTATCGCCAAGCACTGGCGTTACGTAAATTAGAAGAAGGTTTAGGCGATGGTCCAATGACTTGGATCGAAGCCGGAAAAGATGTCGTTGCATTTTCACGCCCAGGTAATTTTGCTTGCTACATTAACTTTGGTGCTGCAATTGAAATACCAACTGGTGCAAAAGTTTTGATTTCCAGCGGCCCACTCGAAGGTAATTCCATTCCAACAGATACTGCTGTTTGGTTGCGGCTGGGTTAAATGATTTCGACCTCGCGCAAGATTCATCCTGGCTGGATCGCAGTTGCGGTTACCTTTGTAACTTTAATGGCGACTGCGGGTTTTCGATCCGCTCCATCGGTATTAATTGTTCCACTTGAAGATGCCTTTGGTTGGTCTCGTTCTGAAATCTCACTCGCTGTTGCGATAAATGTTCTTCTCTTCGGGCTAGTTTCCCCATTTGCAGCAGCGTTAATGGAGAAGTTTGGTATCCGTAAAGTTGTGATGTCCGCCCTGACCACAGTTTCGCTGGGAGCATTTCTAACAATTTTCATTCAGGCTCCTTGGCAACTTATAGCAACTTGGGGAGTAATCGTTGGTGTCGGAACTGGCTCAATGGCTCTGGTATTTGCTGCAACAGTTGCTAATCGCTGGTTCGTTGCTAAGCGTGGATTAGTAACCGGAATTCTCACTGCTGCGTCAGCGACGGGCCAGTTAATTTTCTTGCCGGGACTTTCTCATTTGGCCCAAACTTATGGATGGAAGAGTGTTTCAATCACCGTTGCTTCGTTTGCACTGCTGGTTGTGCCATTTGTGTATTTCTTCCTTAGGGATAAACCTGCTGATCTTGGATTACTGCCTTACGGCGCTGCAGCAGATTGGCAGCCACCAGCAAAGAGTGAATTGAGCGCAGTCGCACTGGCGATGGATACGTTAAAGCAAAGTTCAAAGAGAAAAGATTTCTGGTATTTGTTTGGCTCATTCTTTGTCTGTGGACTTTCAACCAGCGGGCTAATCGGCACGCACTTTATTCCAGCAGCACACGATCACGGAATGCCGACAACTCTTGCTGCATCACTGCTAGCGATGGTTGGCGTATTTGATGTTATCGGCACTGTATTTAGCGGATGGCTCACCGATCGTTATGACCCAAGAAAATTACTCTTCTTCTATTTCGGCCTACGCGGACTCTCGCTATTTCTATTGCCATCAATTCTCTTTAGCACCATTGAAGCATCAACACTTGTCTTTGTAATTTTCTATGGACTTGATTGGGTAGCAACAGTGCCGCCAACGATCATGCTCTGCCGCGCAGTGCTCGGTCCGCAACGCGCCAGCGTTGTTTATGGCTGGGTATTTGTGGGACACCAAATTGGAGGCGCAGTAGCAGCATTTGGCGCAGCGATCTTGCGTGTACAAATTGGTGATTACGCAGCGGCTTTTTACATAAGTGGCGCGCTCTGTATCGTCACTTCGTACTTCGTTTTGCAGATCGCTAAAGGCGTTGACGACAAAGTTTTGAGAAGTTGATGACATTCTACGAAGAAGTTGGGGGAGAACCCTTCTTCAACGATTTTGTCTCACAGTTCTACGCTCGCGTTGCAACCGATCCTATTTTGCGGCCGATGTATCCAGAAAAAGATATGCAAGGTGCAGCAATTCGATTAAAAATGTTCCTTGAACAATATTGGGGCGGACCAACTACTTACTCAGATGAGCGCGGACATCCACGTTTGCGAATGCGCCATGCTGGTTTCCATATCGATCTGGCAGCGCGCGATGCCTGGCTAAATTGTGCACTCAGCGCACTGGATGGAATGGAAATGACAGAGGCTAATCGCAAACAGTTGCGTGAGTACCTAGAAATGGCAGCACACGGAATGGTTAACGCTTCTGAGAACCGTTTCCAATAACTAAAATTTCGCCATTTCGGACATACCAAAGCACATCGTTCTTATCGCGAATTGTGGTTATGCGCAGTCCAACTTTTTCAACAACGCCTTCAATATCTAAAACTTTAATCTCATCGCCAACGCCATATTGATCTTCAATCAACATAAAGATTCCAGATAAAATATCGCGAACCAAAGTTTGTGCGCCAAGTCCAATGGCTACACCAATCACACCAGCTGATGCGATTACTGGACCGAGATTAAAACCGAATTCGCCTAAGATCATGCCGAGTGCGACAATCCAAATAACAGCCTTAAGAATTGAAGTGAGTACAGATCCGGTGGTGCGGGCGCGTTCTGCCTGACGTTTTGCAAAACCTGGACCCGGTTTCAAATCTGTGGTTGCAAGTTTATTTACTGCGCGCTCGATGGCGCGGCGCCCGATGCTATGGCTGATCCAGGCTGCTACCAGGACGGTGAAGATGCGTAGCGGTGATCCGCTTAGCCATTCCAGAATATCTCGGGTCTGCTCGCTCATAGATCAAACTCTAATCCAATTCTTTACCAAAAATTGACCTGTAAATGCCCCTATCTTGCGCTTTCTTAGTGCAAGATAAACCAATCGGCGCGAGCCACGCGCTTCGAAACAGGGGTATGTATGTCTCGTTCGTTAGTTCTAAACGCCACCTATGAACCGTTAGGTGTCGTAACAGAACGTCGCGCGCTGCTGCTTGTCCTTAATTCCCGCGCCACCATGGTTGAGTCCTCTGGAACAGTTCTGCATTTTGCGCAGGGTCAGATCGAACTCCCATCGGTAATTAGATTAAATAAATTTGTCAAGATTCCTTATCGCCATGCAGTTCCGCTTTCACGTCGCGCCATCTTTGCGCGCGATGGTGGCCGTTGTGTTTATTGCACAGCACCAGCAACTTCGATTGATCACGTTATTCCTCGCTCTCGTGGTGGCGGACACAATTGGGAGAACGTTGTATCTGCTTGCCATAAATGCAATCACCTTAAGGCAGATAAGCCGCTCAAAGATTTGGGATGGAGACTTCGCTCACTTCCACGCGAACCAGTTGGTGCGGCTTGGCGAATTCTCGGCACAGGTCGCACGGATAATCGATGGCTTCCATACCTAGAGCCATTTGGTGTGGCAGCAGCTACTGCATAACTGATTTACACTTACAGTCATGATTAACCTTGCATCCGCAATCCAGCTACTTTCACTAGAGAATCAAGAAGATGGAACAAACGCCGGTGAAGGATTAAGCCTGCTTGAAACCTTTACTTATTTCTTCGCGGCACCAGTTGTCATCTTTGTAGCAATCTCCGTAATTACTTACGCACTCACAGGTGATCGCAAGAAAAAAGAAAAGATCAGCTCAGTCGTAACTTCTATCGATTAATTAGCGAGCATCAACAGCGCGCGCTTTTAGCGAGCGAGTCATTGCGTCGCGACCTTCAGCCACGGTACGGCGCAGAGCAGCAGATGCATCTTTTCCAGTTACATCCAGCCAGTGCTGAGCTTTCTTCACAGTTTCGTCGCTGATAGCCCAAGTCGGGAAAGTTAAGGTTGCAGTAGTTTCGGCAATCTCATATCCCTTGGTGGACCAAACTTTTAGGATCGCATCAAAGTATTCGTCAACGAATGCTTCAAGTAAGTCGCTATGAATATTCTCGTTAAAACCACGGCACTTGTAAGAGTGGATAGTGTTACTTAAATCATCAGTTGTGATTGATTTAAAGGCGGCTGCCTTTGCTTCGTGGTTTGGAAGCGCAGCGTGAGCATATGCAAAATATTGCTGTCCATGAGCAGTCTTATCGCGATCTCCTTCAGATTGAATATCTGAAACTCCAAATATGCCGCGTTTTACACCGCATAAGAAGATGTACCAACGAAGGTCAGCATCCATCAATAGTCCATCTACAGAACCATTTAGCATCGCCTTAAGACCTTCGAACTGTGCTGGTGTGAAAGCATTATTGGCAAATGCGCGTGCATATTGCAGCTGAGAATCGCTTCCAGATTTAGCACCGGCTAATAACTCTTGCGCAGTATTTGCAACTGATAAACGTGCGGCATCGCGATTCTTCGGGGTTAGATATGCCCAAATAGCGGTATCGATTTGCATAAAAGTTGCTGTGATCATTGAGATATCTGTTTCACCCTTTAGTGCGTTCAGAGCGATTTCAATGTAGTCACTGGCTGAAAGTTCACCATCACGCGTTGAATCCCAGAGTGATGCCCAGATAAGTCCGCGGGCAAGTGAATCATCGAGTTGTCCAAGATACTTCTTCATCGTGGCAACAGATCGATCATCGAAACGCAATTTGGCATAAGTCTGATCGTTATCGTTGATTAAGAGTAAGTCGGCGGCCTTTTTGCCGGCAAGTTCCTTGATCTCAGTTAATTCACCCGAGATATCAACTTCAATGCTCTCACGACGAGTTAGCGCATCGCCTTTAATATCGAATAGCCCAATGTATAAACGGTGAGGGCGAAGTTCTTTTGATCCAACTGGCATTAGTGGCACTTCTTGCTTAACGGCAACAGATGCATACTTGTCACCGTCTAAAGCGATCACAGGGCGAAGAGTGTTTACGCCTGCGGTGCGTAACCAAGTGGCAACCCAAGCGGTGAGATTCTTTCCGCTGGTTGCTTCTAACTCAGTGATTAGATCGCTGAGTTCGGTATTGGCATATGCGTGCTTGGCAAAGTACTTTCGAAGACCAGCGATGAAATTATCACGACCAACGTGTGCAACAAGTTGTTGAAGTACTGATGCACCCTTTGCATAAGAAATTCCATCGAAGTTGGTGCGAACATCATCGAGATCTTTCATCTCAACTGCAATTGGGTGCGTGGAAGATAGTTGATCTGCGCGATATGCCCAGTTCTTGCGAACTGAGTTAAATTCAGTCCAAGCGTTCTTGTACTTAGTTGATTCGCTGACCGCCATGTAAGAAGCCCATTCAGCGAAAGATTCATTGAGCCAAAGATCTTGCCACCATTTCATGGTTACCAAGTCACCGAACCACATGTGGGCCATCTCGTGATGAATTGTTGAGGCGCGGCTGATGTAGCTGCGCTCAGTTACTTTGCTACGGAAAATCAGAACATCTTCGTGGAAAGTTACGCAGCCGACATTTTCCATCGCGCCCCAGTTATATTCAGCCACTGCGATCTGGTCGTACTTACCGAATGGATAGGCCAAACCGAAAGTCTTTTCAAAATAGGCAAAACCTTGCTTGGTCACTTCAAAGATATTTTCTGCATCGACATATTGGAAGAATGACTTTCGGGCATAAATTCCCATAGGAATGGTCTTCTCGCCTTTATATTCATCATGAACAGATGTGTAGGCGCCAGCAACGATTGCGGTTACATAAGTTGAGATAACTTGCGAGGTTGCAAATTGAGTATGTTTGCGATCGCCATCAAGATCTTTACTTGATTCGATGCCGTAATTTGAGATTACCGCCCAGTGCTTTGGAGTAATTGTGCTGATCGTGAAAGTCGCCTTTTGATCAGGTTGATCAAAGCAGGCATACATGCGACGGGCATCGCCTGTTTCAAACTGGGTGTAAAGGTAAACCTCGTTATCGGCAGGATCAACAAAGCGATGCAGGCCTTCTCCTGAGTTTGAGTAAACACCTTCGTGCTCAATCTCCAAGGTGTTTTCTGCCGCAATTGCTGGCAAGAAGATTGATTCGCCATCGAATTTTGGATCAAAGTCTGTGCCATTTAGCTTTGCGCTGATGACACGCTTGCCAACGCAGTCTAAAAATGTAGTTGACCCTGGCTTTAGCCCAGCAAATTTAATAGTCGTCTTAACCAAGAATGTTTCAGCACCGGTGGTCACATCTAAGTCGATTTTATAACTTGCTACTTTGATGATCTCTGAACGTTGGGCTGCTTCGATTTGCGTGATATTTGTACCTGGCACGACTGCTCCTTTGAGGGCTGATGTTTTTTGCTTCTCGTAGTCTAATCGTGAAAGAGTTGTGCTGTGGAACCCATGACCAACCGAAGTTATCGCCTGCGCGGGGTGCGGATCACCCCATCACAACAAGCCGCGCGCGATAATTTATGGGCGAAATATGGCGTCGCTTTTTCTGAGTCCCCAATTGATTTAGATTCATTGTTTTCTAAGAAGCAACCGATCGTTATGGAAATTGGCTATGGGATGGGCGAGGCAACTTGGCAGATAGCAAAAGCCAACCCAGATATAAATTACTTAGGTGTAGAAGTACATATGCCCGGTGCCGGAAAGTTAATGGCGAAGTTAGCCGAACACGAGATCACAAATGTGCGATTGATCGAACGTGATGTCTTTGAGGTTTTTCATTACTTGGTCAAAGATTCCAGCCTAGATGGCGCTCATTTATTCTTCCCAGATCCTTGGCCAAAGAAGCGCCACTTTAAACGGCGCATAATTCAAGAACGCTTCTTAAGTGAAATTGCAACAAAGTTAAAGCCTGGTGGTTACTTACACATTGCTACCGATTGGGTGCCATATGCTGAGTGGATCACCGAAGTTTTCTCGCAAACCAATTTATTTAGCGGGGGAGTAATCGTCCGCCCAGATTCACGCCCAGTTACTAGATTTGAAGGTCAAGGAATTTCTAAAGATCACGCAGTAAATGACTTTAGATACTTAAAGGTTTAAGTTAAATATTTCCAGTCTCTTCATATTTAGAAATTAAATTAATTCGCCGAATATGGCGCTCGTCATTGCTAAATGGTGTTGCGATAAAGGCGTCGATGATCGCCTTGCAATCTGCGATCGAGTGCATGCGGCCTCCGATTGCGACGACATTTGCATTGTTATGTTCTTTGCCAAGCTTCGCTGTTTCAATACTCCAGGCAAGTGCTGCGCGAACACCTTTTACTTTATTCGCCGCCATCTGTTCACCATTGCCGGATCCACCGAGAACTATTCCGAGCGATGTTGGATCTTTCGCTGCTGCAACAGCGGCAGGAATACAGAAGACGGGGTAGTCATCTAAAGCATCGTATTCATAAGGTCCGTGATCGGTAACGTCGTGCCCACTATTTACTAAGTGTGCAATTAACTCTGTTTTAAGTTCAAGACCTGCATGATCGCTACCAATGTGTAAACGCATGCCTGAAGTCTCTCACGCTGTTATTTATATGCCTCTGATCGCAACAACGAAAAACCCGCCACGAAGGAGAATTCGCGACGGGTTTTTCTACCCATGGAGGAACTACATGCTGTTAAGCACTATTACTTATGCCCCAGCTGCTGGTGCAGGAATAGTTGGAGTGGCACCGAAGCCACCCTTTCCTGGACCACCATGACCGCGACGATCTTTCTCACCTTTGCCACCTTTACCTGGACCACCCATTCCTGGTCCACGCTTTCCGCCAAGTCGATCTACTTCAGCGGTTACGTGTGCAGTTAGTCCAGCCTTGAGAGTTGTTGCTTGTGCAGCAGTCAACTTTCCGGAAGTTACAGCTGCATCGATTCGCTTAGTCTCATTAGCAACAAGTACTGCGATGAGTTCAGCTTTCTTTGCACCTGCAATTGCACCAAGTGATTCACCTGCTGCAAGTCGAGTACGAACAGTTGCACTGTCGACACCGATTGTTTTTGAAATTAGCGCCTCGAGTGCTACTCGATCAGCATCTTTTGTAGCGTGATCTGCATCCTTCGCTGCACGCTTAGCTGTTTCGGCTGCAGTTGCAGCAGCAGTTATTGCATCTGCTTGTGCTTGTGTAATTGTGCCCTTTGCAACAAGCGCTGAAAGAGTTGCTGCTAAATCCGCAGCGTGTCCGCCAGCCTTAGCCATAGGATTTGCAATTCCATTTGCAGAACTGCGAGTAATCTTTGTTGAGACAACTTTGGTCTTTGATGCAGCTTGGCTGATTCCGACTGAACCGATTGTTAGCGCAACAGTTGTAATCGCTACTGCGATCACCGTCTTCTTTGATGACATTTGCATGTCTACCTTTCATCCCGTGGAGCACTTTGTCGAAACCCTTGTTATCGACTACCCGTAGATAACTACTTGATGCTCAGAAAAGTACCCTTTAATCCTGAGAGACGCTTGCGAGTTTTTCCACCCTGTCCCGCCTAGCAAAGGGGGTACTCATACAGACTCTAAGGAATAACTCAGGGAAAGCCCTCTTCGTTGCGTGAGTTAGCCCCTTCACAATTTTCTCTAAGTTCCCGTAGCGAATGGTCCCGGAGGTTCCATGAAGCGTAATCGTAGGTACATAGAAGTTATTGCAACACTTTTGCTTGCAACACTTTTCAGCGCATCAGCGATACCAATTTCACACGCAGCCAAAAAACCTAAATCTGCTGGGAGAACATCCAACACAATTTCAAATACAATTTTAAATGGCAAAGGTGCACCACTTAGTTCAGTAGGAATCAATGGTGACTTTTATATTGATACGAGAAGTCTCTTGATTTATGGACCAAAGAAAAGTAAAAAATGGCCACTTCCACAAAACTTGCAAGGACCAATTGGCGCTGCCGGTGCTGATGGAAAGAACGGTGGTGACGGTAAATCAATTTCTAATGCGTCGACAGTTGCAGGTCCGGTGGGTTCACAGGGAGAAAAAGGTGACAAGGGAGAAAAAGGTGAAACTGGTTCTGGGGGTGCAAGTGGCTCACCAGGTTCGGCAGGTTCGGCGGGCGCTAAAGGTGACACCGGCTTGACTGGTGCAACCGGTGCTTCAGGAGGCGGTGGTGGAACTCCGGGTGCAACTGGTGCACAAGGCCCGATTGGATCTACGGGTTCTGCAGGTTCTGCAGGTGCAATCGGAGCAAAGGGAGAAACCGGAACTGTAGGAAGTGTCGGAGTTAAAGGTGAAACAGGAACAGTTGGTGCTACTGGTCCATCAAATGTTTATATCAATTCCATTCCTACTTGGAATTTATCCACGTCAACATCGGGTGGTTACTCAACATCTTCATTTTTCCTCAATTTCAAGTCTGGTAAAAACTACCTATATACGATTTACCTTGTAGGTCTATCAAATGGTTCGGGAGGAATTTTCGATATTGAAATAATTCATTCTGACGGAACTTCTTCAATGTTTGGATATTCATTTATAGAGCACCTCAATTTCACAGGAGAGCCAAAATTCAATCGTTACACATTTACAATTACGGGTGTAATTTCTCCTGTCGGTGGCGATGTAGGGGTGGCAATTCGCGTCATTGATGACTCCCCAGTTACTGCTGCATCTAATGCAATGGCATTTAGCGGTGTCGTGTTTTCAACCCTAGTTGGAGCAGTTGGCGAACTTTAAATCTTTGGAGCGGGTGACCGGGATCGAACCGGCATGGCCAGCTTGGAAGGCTGGGGCTCTACCATTGAGCTACACCCGCGAGTGGATTTAGCCAGAGACCTGGCTTCGCGATACGGGAAAGAGTACTGCCTCGGTAACCGAGAGTAAAAAATTACTCTAGACTCACGTCTTGCGCCACGGGGCGTAGCGTAGTGGCTAGCGCGCCTGCTTTGGGAGCAGGAGACCGGGAGTTCGAATCTCCCCGCCCC
>CAXNEU010000030.1:0-13029 GCA_964201705.1 Candidatus Planktophila sp.
ATGTTGAAGCTGCCGTATCTCGCGCAGCAAAGATGGTTAGAAAAGGTTGATGATGAGTTGGTATAAACCTGCCGGAACATTGGCGACTGCGGATGCAGAAATATCACTGACACCAAAAGATGCTGGGTGGGAGTTTTGTGGTTTTTATATCTATAACTTCGCTAAGACCGCTGAAGTGAAGGTAGAACTTAAGGGTCGCGAAGCGATCTTGCTTCCATTATCCGCCCAAGATGTGCAGGTAGAAGTAGATGGTCAGGCCTTTACATTGAAAGGTCGCACCGGAGTTTTTGCCGCAGTTTCTGACTGGATCTATCTTCCAGTTAATTCATCAGTGAAATTCTCTGGAAAATCTGGCGAAGTAGCGCTCTTAACCGCCGAAGCAAGTGAACAATTCCCGGTTTGCTACACACCTGCTGCAGGCGTTTCTGTTGAAGTTCGTGGTTCAGGTAAGGCAACTCGTCAAGTAAATAATATTGCAACACCAACAAGTTTTACTAGCTGTCACAAGATCTTGGTCTGCGAAGTAATCACTCCCGGTGGAAATCTTTCTTCTTGGCCTCCGCACCGCCACGATAAATTCCCAGGATGTCCGACAATTAATGAAGAGGTTTACTTCTTCCAGATCGGCAAAGAAGGCTCTGATCACGGTGACGATGAAGGCGTTGGCTTCTTCCACGTTTACACCGTCGATGGCTCACTCGATGAAACTGTGACTATTCACGATAAAGATACCTACGTTGTACCCCACGGTTATCACGGACCATCTATCGCATCCCCTGAATATCCAATGTACTTTTTAAATGTAATGGCCGGTCCTGCCGCCGAACGCAGTATGGCTTTTTGCGATGATCCAGCACATCACTGGATTAGAGATTCATGGAACGAGCAAGTGCAAGATCCCCGTTGTCCAGTCACATCAGCCCAAGGCAAGGTAGGAAAATGAAAAGAGATATTCGTATTGCAGTTCTCGGACTCGGTTGGATGGGTCAAGCACACTCTCGCTCGGCACTTCGAATCCCATCACTCTTTCCTGATCGTGGGTTTCAACCAATCCTGCAAGTTTGTGCAGATGTAGATCCAGCGCGACAGAAGAGCGCGGTCGAAGATTATGGATTTGCGCGCGCAACCGGTGATTGGATGGAGGCAGCAACTGCATCAGATGTTGATGCGGTTTGGGTAACTGCGCCAAATATGTTGCATCTGCCAATGATTGAAGCGGCAACTAAAGCTGGCAAAGCGGTATTTAGCGAAAAACCAATTGGTGGAAAACCAGAGCAAACAGTTCAAGCATATAAATTAGCGAAAAGCGCTGGTGTGCCAACCGGTGTTGGTTATAACTATGTTTGGGCTCCCCTTGTTCTGCACGCAAAGAATTTGATTGCTAGCGGTGCCTTAGGAGAAATAACTCATTACCGTGGACGTTTCTTGAGTATGTATGGCAGCGATGAACTTGGACTGCTGACTTGGCGCTTTAAGTTAGCTGATGCTGGTTACGGAGTATCTAGCGATATTTTGAGCCATAGCGTTTCCATGGCGCAATTCTTAGTTGGTCCAATTGCTGAAGTTGTTGGAATGCAGAACACCACAATTAAAGAGCGTCCACTCCCATCAGGAAATGCTGGACATTATTCACGTGGCAAGGCAAGTGACCCAAAGGGAGTTGTTGAAAACGAAGATTTCGCTTCAATGCTCTGCACCTTCGCCAATGGCGCAACCGGTACTTTTGAAGTAAGCCGAACCGTCGTAGGCCCAGAAAGCCAGAACGCCTTTGAGATTTATGGAACAAAGGGTTCACTTCTTTGGAACCTAGAAAAGATCAATGAGTTGCAGTATTACGAACTCGGAAGTTCGCTCAACACCGGATACACCACTATTTACGGTGGAGACCGCTTCCCATTCCACGGTGCATTTGTGCCAGGTCAAGCAAATGCCATTGGCTTTGAAGACCTAGTTGCAATTGAAGATTATGTATTTATGCAATCAATCGTTGAAGGCAAAGCCTTTGGCCAAAGTTTTAAAGAAGCAGTCGATGTCGTGAGCGTGCAACAAGCGTTGATTAACTCTTGGAGCTCGCGCGCTTGGGAGAAAGTTACAGATTTAAGTCGCTAAACCAGCCTAAAGATTCTGGGTTGGCAAGTGCTCCTAAATTGTTATTTGCTACTTTATTTACCGCGTTAGCCACCGCTAGCTCCACCAATTTATTGCTCTTGGTGCGCGGGAATTCTGGCGCTTGCACAATCAAAGCAGGTACGTGGCGCGGGCTCGCGTTCTGTCTTAGCGCCGATTTAATCTGAGCAATAAGTTCTTCAGTTAGCAATTTGCCTTCAGTCAACTTCACAAATAGAACGACTCTGGTATCGCCATCCCATTTCTGGGCGATCGCCAACGATTCTGTTACTTCAGTAAAACTTTCAGTTATGCGATAGATCTCGGCGGTTCCGATTCGAACTCCGCTGGCATTTAGCGTTGCATCGGAGCGGCCCTGCACAATGTATCCGCCCTCTGGCGTTTTTTCTACAAAATCTCCGTGGGTCCAAACGTCCGCAAATCTCTCAAAGTATGCAGACTTAAATTTAGCGTTGCCCGCGTCATCCCAAAAATAAAGCGGCACGGAAGGAAATGTATTTCGGCAAACTAATTCACCTTTGACACCGACTTCTGCGATTGTGCCTTCATCGGTAAAGACTTGTACATCCAAGCCGAGTGCGGGAACTTGAATCTGTCCTGAATAAACTGGCAGGTCCGGAGATCCGAGCATAAAACAGCCGCAAATATCGGTGCCGCCTGAAATCGATGCGAGATGAACTTTCGATGAAACGTTTTTATAAATAAAGTTAAAGCCTTCTGGGCTAAGTGGTGATCCAGTTGACGCAACGGTTCGCACTTTTGAAAGGTTGTGGGTTTCTTTTGGACGCAAATCTAATTTGCGAATTGAATCTATATATTTGGCGGAAACACCGAGAAAGGTGAGTTCGTTCTCTTGCGCGATATCAAATAGCCGGTTGGGATTTGGGTGCATTGGATTTCCATCAAATAAAACTATTCCTGCGCCGGTTCCCATCGCCATAAAGAGCCAGTTCCACATCATCCAACCGCAGGTAGTGAAGTAAAAGACTTCATCTTTGCCTTTTATATTTAGGTGATACCTCTGCTCGCTCAAGGCTTTTAAAAGCACTCCTGCTGCGCTGTGCACAATACATTTTGGTTTGCCGGTTGTTCCGGATGAGAACAAGATAAAGCCTGGTCGATCAAAGCCACCCAGTACTGTGATATCACTCTTTGGATTACAGGTTGCAATCCAGTCGGTGAAGCTGACATATGGAGAACTTGCTGAGCCAATTGATATGACTTTCTCAAGCGAGGGCAGTTGCGAGACTATTTCAACGATTTTTTCTAAGCAGTCAATTTCCTTGCCGTTGTAATGATAATTAGAAGTAACCAATAAGACTTTGGGTCGAATTTGTTCAAAGCGGTCTAGTACTGTTGCGGTTCCGAAATCTGCTGAGGTGCTTGAGAAAATTGCACCGATCTTCAGGGCGCCTAAGGCAAAGAAGACGGTCTCGGCAACGTTAGCAACAATTGCCGAAACGACATCTCCTTCTTTGAGGCCGAGTTGCTGTAAACCAAAAGCGACTTGGTTGGCAATTAGGCGCACTTGCCCACGTGTGTACTGCTTCTTTGCTCCGGATTCGCTGATCTCGGTAATCACTATTTGCTCATCGTCGCCCTTAAGTAAGGTATCAACAATGTTCAACTTTGCCTCTGGAAAGAATTTGCGGTCGAGAAAACCGTCATCAACTATTCCTTTATCACCAAGGGTTCCGACCACTCCACTATCTTCAAATACATAGCGCCAGAAAGTTTCCTTATTTTCAATAGACCAATTATGAAGGCCTTGGAAATCACTTGCTTTGGCAAATTTCTTTAACTCATTAATCGCCAGATTATCTGATGAAGCAGGCTCCCACAGCGCATGTTGCTTCACTTAGGGGCGGCCCATAACTGCAAAGCCGCGTTCAAACATTTCTGCAAATGCGATCGATTGGGAATGCGGCATTAGCCATCCTTCTCCACCGCGAATACGGCGCGACATTGAATCAGCCATTATTTGGTAAGGATCGCAAGCAGGGAAGTTTTCAACGCTCAACTTGCCATCTACTTCTAATTCAAGTGCGCTGGCCTTGTTGTGGGAGTTAAAGGCATCGTTTCCAGTTAAAGAAACCCGCCCTTTCGTGCCCACAACATCAAAGTAAAGAGTGCTTGGTGTATTCATCGAAGTTAAAGCTTGGGCATGCGCACCACCAATATCAAATGAAATACTTAACGTTTCATCGCACCCTCCAGGATGCCATTTAGCATCGGTCTTAATATTGCTCACTGGTGCAAAGTCCATCAACCAAATTGGTGCCGCTACCGAATATGGGCCGAGGTCATAAAGACCTCCCCCGCCTAGTTCGTAAATTGCCCGAATATTGCTGGGGTCAAGGCCGTCATAAGTAAATGCGGTGCGAATGTTTTTTACTTCTCCAATTACTCCAGAGTCAACAATTTCCTTTAGGCGCAATGTTCGTGGATGCCAACGATTCCAACTCGCTTCCATAAAGATAAGTCCGGTTTCATTGGAGACCGCAATTGCCTCTTTAAGTTCTTCCACATCCATCGCGGCAGGTTTTTCACATAGGACATGCTTTCCTGCGCGCATCGCCTTAATTGACCATTCGATATGCAATGAGTTTGGAAGCGAGATGTAAATCGCTTCAACTTTAGGATCGGCAAGCAGTTGCTCGTAATCTGTGTAAACCAGACCGGTGGGCGATAAAGACTTTCCGCGATCTAGATCTTTTGATCCAACGGCATATATTTCACCATCTTTAGAATTAAGTAGCGCTGGATACAAGGCGATCCTTGCGATGTAACCGGCCCCAATAAATCCCCAACGAACTTTCTCCATATCGGTGACAATACTTGCAAAATTGGCTGCCGCCAAGAAAATCCAAAATACCTGCGCAAGAACGAAATTTGGAGCGCCAAAAATGCTGTGCAGGCCAGATCAACTTGCAAAAATTGATACCAGTGGTTTTGCATGCAGTGCTTATATTCACAACTCGGCTGCGGTAACTGTATCTACGGAATGTCCTATATCTGCATCCTGAAGCATTGAATAAATTCGTCAAGCGCAAGGATAAATTATAAAGTAGGGGTAGCCCCATTATTTTGGTTTTGGTTCATTTCAAATCACACGTGTTGCTAATCAGGGCTACCTTTAGGAGTGAACAAATCTCCGACAGTTTTAGTTGCGAGTGATGATGCATTTGAGTTAGCAACACTCAGTGCAGCACTTCGATTGCACGCTATAAATGTTGTAGCTGAAGCCCACACCGAAGAGATTGCACAGAACCTATACAAATTTCTTTCACCAGAAGTTGTGCTCATTGATCTTCAATTTGCCGGTGAAGAAGCGCTCGATTTAGTTATTAACTTTCGCAAAGTAAATCCGCTTCTTGGCGTTGTCTTAATGACCGCATGCCCAGATCTTCGCTTACTTGGATTGGTTGAGAAGCAAATACCTTTGGGCTCTCAAGTTATTTTAAAAAATCTGTCTCTGATTTATCGGTTGTAAGTTATGCAATAATTAATTCACGAATTGCGATAAGTGAAAAAAAGAAGATGTCTTGGATCGATAGCCACGGTTCTCTGCATGAGAATGCCTTCCGCAGCATCCTTACCGACTTCACCGATATTCAAATTGAAACTTACCGCTTACTTGCTAAGGGTTTAAGTAACTCAGAAATCGCTAAGGTACGTTTTGTAAGTGAAAAGTCTGTTGAGCAGATTGTCGCCCGTATTTCACAACATTTGCGAGTTGTTCCAGACAGAGCACAGAACCTGCGGGTTGTTTTAACTGGAGAGTATTTCAAATGGATCGGCTCACCGCGCCACTAGCCAACTCTGGATCACATAACCCAGTAAAGTTTGCGGCATGGATGCGCCACTATCTCTGCCCGAATTGCGCAGCCGTTGGAATGATGTTCTCGATGATTTAGAAAGCCACGATCGAATCGCCTGGATAGCATATTTTGATGCGCGCCTCGCTGACTTTGATGGTGCAAAACTATCGCTCGATTTTTCAGATGCGCGCAAATTCTCTGGTGGGCACGAGTACTCACCTACTCGAGAAAAGCTGCAGAACTCCTTAATCGCATCAATTAAATCTACTTTAAGCCTTGATGTACAGATAGAAGAGCTTAAATGAAAAAAATAGTTTTCTTTATCGTAATGAGTTTGGGTTTCTTCTCATTACAAATGATTGCATCAGAGGCAGCAACTTCAAAGATAAGTATGTCGCTTAAACAAACTCCTGGTGGGGCAGAACCAATTGTGACTTTATATGGAGCGCTTAAGCCTGCAAAGTCAGGAGTTAAAGTATCTGTACAAATTGAGTTAGATGGAAAGTGGCAGGATACTCGTTTCTCATCAAAGACCGCCCGCGTTGGCACCTGGCGAGTAATTGCCGTTGCAACTGCGCTAGATGCCAAGGTTAAGTATCGCGCCAAGGCAAAAATTGGCAGTAAATATATTTACTCAAACGTTAAGTCAATCACCGTTAGATCTACACCTGAGATTTCTGACGCCACTTCAGTTGCGGTCATAGATCAATTGGGACCCGGCGGAAGAATTCATGGCGCAGATATAAGTCGTTGGCAGCATCCAAACGATGCTCCAATTAATTTCGAAAAAATGTATGGCGCGGGAATTAGATTTGTAATCATTAAGGCCTCTGATACTCGAGATGATGCCGATGCTTTAGCGCTTAAGTATGTGATGATGGATCGTTCCGCTGCACAAGCCGCCGGTATTTTCACCGGTTTTTACCATTACGCAGTCTTGCCAGATGTTAAGACTGATCAACAAGTGATTGTTGATGCGCAGACTCAGGCACAGAAAGCGCTTTGGCGCTTAGGTGCGCTGGGCGGCTACAACGAGCGCGATATGCCATATGCCTTAGATCTTGAAAACAACTGTGTTCGTCTCTCTGGCAAGACTTGCGCAAGATATTTACCTAAAACGCAAATAACTTTGTGGGCAAAAACATTTTTAAAGATCGTAAAAGAGAAAACTGATCGCACGCCGATCATCTACTCGTATCCAAGTTTCCTAGAAGGAGCGATGGTGCGCGATGAGGAGCTGCGCCAGTACCCACTTTGGTTAGCCCAATATGCGATTAATCCGGCTGACCCGCTAGCCCAGCCTGGATTGAAAGACGGCGGTTGTTACGTTCACTCTTGGACTACGGCGAATTGTTCTTCTACTTGGACGATTTGGCAATACTCATCTTGCGGTATCGCTCCTAAATATGGAGTTCCTAGCAACCGTTTAGATTTAAATGTCTTCCGAGGTAGCCCATCTACTTTTGCAGATCTAATTAAGGGAAGATGGACTCCTGAAATTGCAGATCAGATGCCAAAGAATGAAGCTACTTCACTCACATATAAAAATGTAAAGTTTTCTACTGCTGATAAACCCGTGAGTTTGGAAGTTGATGTATTTAGACCAGACGGCCGACCAGTCGTAACAGGAACGGTCCGCTTCTATGTTGATCCTCTCACTCCTATGAGTCCCAAGCCCACCCAAACGGTAGTGCGGGCTACGAGCGGTTCTTGGAAATTGACCATCAAAGGGATTCCAGAAGGTACATGGACGGGTGATATCGGATTTGTTGATGCAACCGGTACCCACGCAGTGAGTAAAACTCCAATCGAATTCGCAATTGGGCAAGCACTTCCGGTTTCACCAACAAGTACCCCAAAGCCAACTCCGGCTCCAAGCAAAAAACCTGTAACAGATGGTTGCAAGTATCAAATTAAGAATTAATTTTTGACTTATGACCTACATCGCTAGCATTGATCAAGGAACGAGTAGCACTCGCTGTATCATTTTTGATAAAGCCGGAATGGCTGTCGGGCGTGGGCAAATTGAACATTCTCAAGTGACTCCGCAATCTGGATGGGTAGAACACGATGCTGTCGAAATCTGGAAGAACTCACAGCAGGTAGTAAAGAAAGCTTTGCAGGATGCGGCGCTAATAGGTAAGCAAATCAGCGCTATTGGAATAACAAACCAGCGAGAAACTATCGTTGCCTGGCATAGCGATACTGGTGCACCTCTTCACCATGCAATCGTTTGGCAAGATACCCGAACTGCAGGCTTTTTAAATGGGCTAAGCGATGAAATGAAAGAGGAGTTAATAAACCGAACCGGTTTGGCTATTGCTCCATACTTTTCCGCAAGCAAGATCCATTGGCTTCTGAATAACGTTGATGCTGTAAAGCAGGCGTGCGCGGCAGGTAAATTGCGGGTCGGAACAATTGATTCTTGGTTGCTTTGGAATATGACCGATGGCGTTCACGCAACTGATGTCACAAATGCATCTCGCACCATGCTGATGAATTTGCAGACGCTTGATTGGGACGAAAAACTTCTTGAAATTTTTGATATTCCTCGAGAGATACTTCCTCAGATTAAATCTTCATCGGAGCGCTACGGAGTAACAAAATCTGATGGACCTTTCGGAGCCGAAATTCCAATTACCGGACTTTTGGGTGACCAACATGCAGCAATGGTCGGTCAAGCTTGCTTTGAGAAGGGAAGTTCAAAGACAACGTATGGAACCGGGAACTTTGCGCTCCTTAATACCGGTACGGAAATTGTGCGCTCTAAGCACGGTTTGTTAACTACCGTCTGCTTCAAGTTTGGTGATCAACCTGCAATTTATGCACTTGAAGGCTCGGTCGCAGTTACTGGATCAGCAATTCAATGGTTACGTGATGAACTTCAGATTATTGGCAGCGCTTCCGAGATAGATTCTCTAGCGGGCTCGGTTTCAGATACTTCAGGTGTCTATTTTGTTCCAGCTTTTTCTGGTCTATTTGCTCCGCATTGGCGCAGTGATGCTCGCGGAGTAATTGTCGGCTTAACACGTTCGGCAACTAAGGCACATTTGGCTCGTGCCGCTCTGGAAGCAATTTGTTACCAAACAATGGAAATTATGGATGCGATGGCGGCAGATAGTGCAGTCGCGCCAAAGCAGATGCGCGTTGACGGCGGCATAACTGTCAGCGAATTATGTATGCAACTACAAGCCGATGTCATGGGAATCGAAATAGTGCGGCCAATGATTACAGAAACTACTGCGCTCGGCGCCGCATATGCCGCGGGATTGGCTATCGGGTTTTGGGATTCAATCGATGAAGTTAAAGCCAATTGGCGAGAATCAAAACGTTGGATACCAAGTAATACCGCAGAAGAGCGCGCCAGTGGTGCGGCGCGTTGGAAGGGCGCTGTTGCGCGAACTCTCAATTGGGTTGAGTAACCCGTAGAGTTATCCACTATGAGTCCGGTAAAGAAAATTGGCGCAGGAATAACGCGTACCGATTTAACTATGGCCGATGGCCGCACAATTCGTTACTACGACACCCAAGGGCAAGTTCGTAACGCTAAGGACCAACGTCCTCCTGAAGAACAACCCGGAATTGGCGAACTTCGTTTAGATCCGTTGGTAAATGAATGGGTAGTAATGGCTGCACATCGCCAAGGCCGAGTCTTCTTGCCACCAAAAGAGTTATGTCCGCTCTGTCCAACTAAAGGTGAACTCTTAACCGAAATTCCTGATTCTAATTATGAAGTTGTTGTCTTCGATAATCGCTCACCTTCAATGCGTCGCCCCGAAGGTGATTGGGTAATTCCAGATATGGTTGGAACCGAAACAGATCCTGGTTCGGCAGCCGGCAAATGTGAAGTTATAACCTTTACCGATAGCCATAACTGCTCTTTTGCAGAACTTGATCCGCAGCGTGTTCGTGTGTTGCTAGAAGCTTGGAAAGATCGAGTCAACGAACTTTCTCAAGAGTCATATATTCATCACATTGCACCTTTTGAAAATCGTGGCGAAGAAGTTGGTGTGACCCTTTCTCATCCACACAGTCAGATTTACGCCTACTCTTACCTTCCGCCGCGAGTGCAAAAGATGTTGGCTGTTGCACAATTACATTTTGAAAACACTGGTCGTGTCTTATTTGATGATGTTGTTGCTCGTGAATTGAAAGATGGCAACCGGATCATTGCAAAGAATGCGCAATGGGTTGCCTTTGTTCCATACGCTGCGCGTTACCCTTTTGAAATTCACGTTGCCCCGCTGCACCCGGTTGCCGATCTTGCCGAACTCTCCCCCGAACAATCTGATGCTTTTCCCGAAATTGCAATTGAAGTGATGCGCAGACTCGATGGCGTCTTTGGCATTGAGATGGCTTACATTGCTACTTGGCATCAAGCGCCAGTGCGCGAAGGTCGAGATTTATTGCGGCTGCATTGGCAGATCACCAGTGTGCGTCGAGCGCCTGGAAAGTTAAAGTATTTAGCAGGTAGCGAATCGGCGATGGGCGCCTTTATTATGGATCTAAAGCCCGAACAATCTGCCGGACAACTGCGAGATGTAGTTATTCCACCGCAGTAACTGAAATAACTTCAACGCCGCCGATAGATCCCAGAACTTCCAATAAATCTGTTGGGTCAGAACCTGGCACTGCAACTGTTACATCATCAAAACCACGACCACCTTCGGATTTAACAACTACTAAACCTCTAATATCCCCACCGGCTGCACCAATTGCAGAGGCCAATAGACCTAAAGCCCCTGGTCGATCGGGTAGAGAGAGTTGTAAACGAAAGAGCGCCATAAGGCAAAGGTTACCTTCTCCTACTTAACAATGTCAGTTGAATGACATTTGGACCCAATAGCAATTCGCTAATTAAAGTGCTGGGGCAGAGCCCAGTGTGACTTTGTAGCTCTTGCTCGAGCCATCTGGAAGAGTCGCGACCACGGTGATCACGGTTCCAGGTGCATAAGAACGAATTCTTACAATCGCAGCATCGCGATTTGCAATCTTGACTCCATCAATAGAAGTGATGATGGATCCAACAACTATTCCAGCTTTGATTGCACCCTCGCCAGGAGTCAATTGAATAATTTTTGCTTGAGTATCTGCAGTGAGATCATCAAAGACCACGCCCAACACTGGTCGAGTTGATTTTCCGGTTGCAATAATTTCTTCAATCACTCGTTTGGCTTCATTGATTGGAATGGAAAATCCAAGTCCAATACTTCCACTGGTTCCACCTGAAGATAAGGTCGCGATTGCTGAGTTAACTCCAATAATTCGACCCTTTGTGTCAACTAGCGCGCCACCTGAGTTTCCTGGATTAATTGCCGCATCAGTTTGAATAGCATTTACATATGAAACTGAATCTGCTGTACCTGCCGCAACTGGGCGATTCAAAGCCGAAATAATCCCTTGCGTGACGGTATTGGCCAGCCCGAGAGGAGAACCAATGGCTAGCACTTCGTCTCCAACGCTAACTTTAGATGAATCACCAAGTGCTATAGCGGGCAAGTTACCTTTTTTGACTAGTAATACCGCAATGTCATAAACGCGATCACGTCCGACAATTGTTGCAGGAGTTTCTGATCCGTCAGCAAACTCAACCTTGATTGTGCCAGATGTTACTGCGCTTTCAATTACGTGGTTATTGGTAATTATGTAACTTGAAGTTGAGTTAGTTTTATAGATCGAACCAGAACCAGTTCCGCCGCCGGTTGCTGTTTTAACTGAGATTGAGACAACTGAGGGCGTTACAAGTGCTGAAATAGATTTAGCATTTATCGAATTGCTGCCGATTTCGATTGCTGTTTTATTTGTTGCGCATACCCCTGCCTTTGCCAGTGTTAGCGCCTGAGTGCGATTATCGGCACAAACCACAACGCTACTTACTGGCGAATTTGTTGATGCTGTTGCGACAGAGCCAGCGATTACTGCGCCAAAAACGAAGGCGGCTGTAACTTTTAGTGGGGTGCGGTTTAGATTCATGCGTTGATCATCCCTTTAATTACTTAGCGTTTCCTGTGATCTGATTGTAAATTTTATTAGGATTCTATGATCCATGCACCTTCTGTGGCGACTTTGATCTTGGCTAGCGGTTGATTTGTCGGCCCGGTTACTACCTTTGCGCCATCGAAGGGATCAAATACGGCGCCGTGACAGCCGCACTGTAAATTCTTGGAGGCGGAGTTGAATTGAACCGTGCATCCTTGATGAGTACAGACCGCTGAATATGCGAAAACACCAGCCTTGGTGCGAAATAGCACCGCAGGGGTGCCAGCTTTGGATTCAAAATTAAGCGTTGCGCCAACTTTGAAAGATGCATCCTCAATTATTTTCCTACTAGCTGTGTTTGCGCCGGCGCTTGCTGAAGCTGCACCTGTCCTTGGAAATACCTTTCCGACTGCCACACCCGCAACGGCGATTGCCGCGACAGTTGAAACTCGCAAGAATCCTCTACGATCAATCGAAACCCTGCTGTTGCGACGAGATCCATTTAAGAATAGAAAGTAAGTAAGCCATAAAATCGTGTAGGCAGAATTACTGGCTAGAAAATATGGCTGAACATGCCAACTGCTAGAAAGCCATAAACCAAGTGACATGACAAATCCGCCGAACGCTGCCCAAGTCGGTGCGATCCAGAGCAAGGTGGCTGCACCGATTGCGAACTCGACAAGCGCTACCAAGATTCCAATTTGTACGGCATTTTCTGAGACGCTATTTAGAGCAAAGCCAATTGGTGAATTTATGGCGAAGGCGGAAAGTTGCGTTCCGATAAAAGTCGGTGAACCTGAAGTTAGAAAGCCTGGGTCGCTTGCTTTATCCCAACCCGCGTAAATCCAAGTAACTCCGAGCCAGAGGCGCATTATGCGCAGCGGCCAGAGTTGGTTTCGCCAAGAAGTTTTTAAGTTCATATGCAAAAAGTAACCTCTTCGGCTGTGAAAATGGAGCTGCCCCACCTGGCCTCGATCCAGGGACATCCGAATTAACAGTTCGGCGCTCTACCAACTGAGCTATGGGGCATTAATTATTAACTTGTCGTGCAGGCGCAAACTCTAGCGCAAGAGGCGCCTTGGGTCTAAATCGCGCGAAGCGC
>CAXNEU010000031.1:0-13005 GCA_964201705.1 Candidatus Planktophila sp.
GATTACTAGGAATGTGAGATAGATATGCGCTCTTGAAAGATTTCCAGTGATTTTCTCAGCTGGCTTTATTCGGATAGCGCCATTTTCTCGTCGGTCATATAAAGAAGTAGCACCTGCGATCAAAATAATTGAAAGTAAAAGGTGTCCTGCGACAGGCAGGGGGTGCAAATCAGTAAGCACAGTGATCCCACCAAGTACGCCTTGACCTAAAATTCCAAGGACCTGACCAACTGCCAATAAACGTAGATCTTTCCGTCTTTTAAATAAGACGTGTGCCATAACTGCGATGGCAACTGCAATTAGCGCGAAGGTAAGTAATCTATTTCCGAATTCAATCCAGGCGTGCAATTGACCTTCGGCCTGATTGGGAACGGGAGTATAAGAACCGGGGGTGCATTCAGGCCATGTCGGACATCCCAGCCCCGAACCAGTCAGTCGCACCGCCCCGCCTGTCAGGACCAACCCCGCCTGCAGAACAAGCAAAAAGCCATACAAGGCGCGACGCAATTTCATAGCCTAAGACTAGGACCTCAGCCACGCGCTCTGAGTGGAAAGCGCGAGCGAATTACGACACAATAGTGTTGTGAAAATAACTGGAGGGCCAACCCTCAAGGCAACCGATGATCCGCGTACTCGCGACGCCGTTGCCCGCTCCATTTTGGAAAATGGGCCATCAACTGCGGCGGCCCTGGGCGAGCGCTTAGGTTTAACACCAGCAGGTATTCGCCGCCATCTAGATTTACTTACCGCCGACGGAATTTTAGAAGCGCGCGAACCCCGCATCTCATCTACGCGCGGTCGTGGCAGACCTTCCAAGGTATTTGTTATGACCGATTCTGGTCGCGAAAAATTCGAACATTCTTACGACGATCTGGCCGTTGCAGCGTTGAAGTTTATGTCAGCGCAATCTGGTGAACATTTAGTTACCGCCTTTGCTAAATCTCGCGCCGACGATATTGAACGTAAAGGTGCACTTGCAATGGCAAAAAGCTCTCACAAATTGGATGCTCTGGCATCTTTCTTAACTGAGCAGGGATATGCAGCAAGTGTTGAAAGCCGCGCCACTGGTGAGGAACTCTGTCAACATCACTGTCCCATCGCGCACGTAGCATCTGAATTTCCTCAACTCTGCGAAGCAGAAACTGAAGCCTTTTCTAAGTTGCTCGGCACACACGTACAACGTTTAGCCACTATCGCTCACGGTGATGGTGTTTGCACAACGTACATTCCAAACAGCAAGTCGAATATCAATTCGAATATCAGCATGAAACAACCACTATCAGCCGGAAAGGCGCGGTCATGACAACTGCACACCCAGAACTAGACGGACTTGGAAATTACGAATACGGCTGGTCTGACGGTAATGACGCCGGCGCTAATTCACGCCGCGGAATTAATGACGAAGTTGTTCGCGATATATCTTCAAAGAAGAGTGAGCCACAGTGGATGTTAGATATGCGCCTTAAAGGCTTATCACTATTTGAGAAGAAGCCAATGCCATCTTGGGGCTCAGATCTTTCTGGAATTTTCTTCGACACCATTAAATACTTCGTGCGATCTACTGAGAAGCAAGCTGCTACTTGGGATGATCTGCCAGATGAAATTAAAAATACTTACGATCGCTTGGGTATTCCAGAGGCTGAAAAGCAGCGTCTGGTATCTGGCGTTGCTGCACAATACGAATCAGAAGTTGTCTATCACTCTATTCGCGAAGATTTAGAAAAGCAGGGCGTTATATTCCTTGATACCGATAGCGGGCTAAAGCAACATCCAGAACTCTTTAAAGAGTACTTTGGCTCAGTTATTCCGGTAGGCGATAATAAATTTGCAGCCTTAAATACTGCTGCGTGGTCAGGTGGATCATTTATCTATGTTCCAAAAGGCGTCCACGTAGATATTCCATTGCAGGCTTACTTCCGCATCAATACTGAGAATATGGGTCAATTCGAACGCACTCTAATTATTGCCGATGAAGATTCCTACATTCACTATGTTGAGGGATGCACCGCTCCTATCTACAAATCAGATTCACTTCACTCAGCAGTTGTAGAAATTATTGTTAAAAAGGGCGCACGCGTTCGTTACACCACTATTCAAAACTGGTCTAACAATGTTTACAACTTGGTTACCAAGCGCGCAACATGCGCCGAAGGTGCAACTATGGAATGGGTCGATGGCAACATCGGCTCTAAAGTAACCATGAAGTATCCAGCTGTGATGTTGATGGGCCCTCACGCAAAAGGTGAGACGCTATCTCTTGCTTTCGCTGGTCCTGGTCAACACCAAGACTCTGGAGCCAAGATGGTGCACGCGGCTCCTTACACGTCATCGACTGTTATCTCAAAATCAGTTGCACGTGGTGGAGGACGCACTTCCTATCGCGGTCTGGTTCAAGTTCAAGAAGGTGCGCACCATTCCAAGAGTACGGTTAAGTGCGATGCTCTCTTGGTCGACACAATTTCCCGCTCTGATACCTATCCATATGTAGATATCCGTGAAGACGATGTCTCAATGGGCCATGAAGCAACAGTTTCCAAGATCAGCGATGATCAACTTTTCTACCTAATGTCACGTGGCTTAACTGAAGATGAAGCGATGGCGATGATCGTTCGTGGCTTTATTGAACCGATCGCGCGCGAGCTTCCAATGGAATACGCCCTTGAGTTAAATCGCCTTATTGAATTGCAAATGGAAGGCGCTGTTGGTTAATGACAACCCTCACCACCAATTACTTAACACCAACTGGACGTGAAGAGGCCTGGCGCTTTACACCGTTAAAGCGTTTAGGCGGCCTTCACGATGGCACTGCAGTAGTTGCAGATCGGCATTCGTTAACTCTTAGTTCTGCGCCAGTTGCGGGAGTTTCATTCGCTCTGGTTTCAGCAAGCGATGCCACACCAATTTCTGAGAGCGATGATGTAATCGTTACCCGAATCCGTGATTTTGCTAAAGAGGTTTCGGTTTTAACTATCGCTGCTAATACAGAAGTTGCAGAACCAATATTTTTAAAGCGCTCTGCCGGTGCTTTAGATAGTGCAGAATTTTCCCGCGTTTTGATCCGTGTTGAAAACCGCGCTCGTGCAACTGTAATCATTGAGAACTCTGGTGATACTCATTTAGCGGAGGATCTAGAAATTTCAGTGGCTCCTGGCGCCAGCCTTACCTTGGTCTCTCTACAAGAGTGGGGAAGCAAAAGCATTCACGCCGGTCGCCAACACGCCGTTGTTGATCGTGATGCATCATTTAAATCTATCGTCGTCACAATTGGCGGCTCACTCGTAAGACTTCTGCCAACAGTTGAGTTTGCTGCACCAGGTGCATCTTGTGAATTACTTGGCGTTTACTTTGCGACTTCTGGACAATTCTTTGAACATCGTATGTTCGTTGATCATAAAGTTCCAAACGCTAAATCGCGCGTAAATTACAAGGGCGCACTCGCCGGAGATCAAGCACATACTGTTTGGATCGGTGATGTGTTCATCCGTGCAGCCGCTGAAGGTACTGACACCTACGAGTTAAACCGTAACCTGCTTTTATCCGATGGAGCACGCGCTGACTCAGTTCCGAACTTAGAGATTGAAACTGGTGAAATCGTTGGTGCAGGCCACGCCAGCACAACGGGGCGATTCGATGACGAGCAGCTTTTCTATTTGATGTCCCGCGGAATTACTCTGGCCGATGCTAGACGCTTAGTTGTTCGCGGATTCTTTAACGAGATAGTCACTGAAATTGGTGACGAAGAGATTCAAACACGTTTGATGGATCGCATTGATTCTGAACTTGCTAAGGCAGGTGCTTAATGAGCGATCTATCTTTCGCTTCGCTGACAGCCGGCAAACCAGTCAAAATTGAGAAGGCTGGCCGCACGATTTGTGTGGCACGAGTTGGCGATCAGGTATTCGCAATTGACGATACTTGTTCACATTCTGAAGCCTCGCTATCAGAGGGTGACATAACTGATTTCAAAATTGAATGCTGGTTACACGGCGCTGAATTCGATTTACGTACAGGCGAGGCGCTTACGCCACCTGCAGTAGCACCAATAAAAGTTTATCCAGTAATCGTTGACGGAGACTCCGTCACGGTAGAAGCGTAGTTAGGTAGTTTGATGAGTACATTAGAAATTCGTGGTCTGAAAGTTTCTGTGGATACCGAAAATGGTCCAATAGAAATTCTAAAAGGCGTCGACCTCACAATTAAATCTGGTGAAACCCACGCAATCATGGGGCCAAATGGTTCAGGTAAATCAACTCTTGCTTACTCAATTGCAGGACACCCCAAGTACAACATCACTGGCGGAACAGTAACCCTTGATGGTGCAGATGTTCTTGAAATGACTGTCGATGAGCGCGCGAAGGCTGGGCTCTTCTTAGCAATGCAGTACCCAGTTGAAGTACCTGGCGTATCTGTCTCAAATTTCTTACGTACCGCAGTAACAGCGCTTCGTGGAGAAGCACCTAAGTTACGTACATGGGTTGGTGATGTAAAAGCGGCGATGGAAGCGCTCAGCATGGATCCATCATTTGCACAACGCAATGTGAATGAAGGTTTCTCGGGAGGCGAAAAAAAGCGCCACGAGATTATGCAGCTAGAACTATTGAAACCAAAGATCGCAATTCTTGATGAAACTGACTCAGGTCTTGACGTTGATGCGCTACGTATTGTTTCAGAGGGCGTTAATCGCGCTAAAGAGAGCAACAATATCGGCGTTGTTTTGATTACTCACTACACCCGCATTTTGCGTTACATCAAGCCAGATTTCGTTCACGTCTTCGCTAACGGCAAGATCGTTGAAGAAGGCGGACCAGAGCTTGCCGATAAGTTGGAGGCTAATGGTTATGCGGAGTACGTCACCGCGTAAATTGCCATGACCTTTGATCCGCTAGTTATTCGCAAGGATTTTCCGATCTTTGATCGGACTATTCGCGACGGAAAACGGTTGGTCTATCTCGATAGCGGAGCAACGAGTCAAAAGCCGGCAGTAGTCATTGATGCTGAATCTAATTTCTATCGCAACCATAACGCTGCTGCACACCGCGGCGCTCATCAGTTAGCAGAGGAAGCAACTGAAGCGATTGAATCTGCAAGAGAAGTTGTCGCCAAGTTTCTTGGCGGAGCCGTTGATGAAATCGTTTTTACCAAGCACTCAACTGAAGCGCTCAATCTATTGGCCTATTCAATTGGTAATTCTCCAGTTGGAAATAGATTTCATCTCACGGCTGGCGATGAGATTGTTGTCTCTGAGATGGAGCATCACGCCAACTTAATTCCTTGGCAACAGCTCGCACAGCGAACCGGCGCAGTTCTTAAGTGGTTTGAAGTAACCCCTGATGGACGTTTAGACCTTGCGAATATTGATAGCGTGATAACCAACCGAACAAAGATCGTTGCCTTGACCCATCAATCAAACGTGCTTGGAACAATTAATCCACTGGCTGAGTTAGTTAAGCGCACTCACGAAGTTGGCGCAATCTTTATTTTAGATGCCTGCCAATCTGTTCCGCATATGCCGGTTAACGTTGCAACTCTGGATATCGATTTCTTAGTCTTCTCTGGACATAAGTCTGTTGGACCAACCGGGGTAGGCGTGCTTTGGGGTCGCGCGAATTTACTCGTTGATCTCCCACCATTTCTATTCGGTGGATCAATGATTGAAAGCGTCACCATGACTGATGCGACTTGGGCGCCCGCGCCACGCAAATTTGAACCAGGTGTTCCAAATATGGCGCAGATTGTTGGATTGGGTGCTGCGCTTAATTATTTATCTGTTATTGGAATGAAAGAAATTCATAACCACGAGATTGCAGTGACAGAGTATGCGATCGCTCAATTGCAGGGAATTGACGAACTCAAGATTATTGGTCCGGTAGATATGAATTTGCGCGGGGGAGCGGTTTCATTTACCTTGGGAGAGATTCACCCACATGACCTTGGCCAGTTCTTAGATAACTCGGGTATTGCGGTTCGCACAGGACATCACTGCGCTTGGCCCCTGACGCGAAAGATGGGTGTGCCGGCGACGACCCGCGCCTCTTTCTATCTCTATAACACCTTAGCGGATATAGACGCCCTTGTTGATGGCGTTCGCGATGCACAGAAATATTTCGCCTAATGCAATTAGATAACCTATATCAAGAAGTGATTTTGGATCACTACAAGCACCCTCAAAATAAGAAGCTTTCCTCGACTTATGATGCGCAAGTTCATCACGTCAATCCTTCCTGCGGAGATGAGATAGATCTGAATTTAACGATCACGGATGGCACCGTCAGCAATATCTCTTGGGATGGTGTTGGTTGCTCTATATCGCAAGCAAGTGTTTCGATCCTCACTGAGTTGTTAATCGATAAGAAGATCAATGAGGCCTATTCCATCTTTGATCACTTCGTTGCGTTGATGCAGAGCAAAGGGACCGTTGCCGGTGATGAAGAGGTGTTGGAAGATGCAATTGCACTTGCTGGTGTTTCGAAATATCCCGCAAGAATCAAGTGTGCCCTCTTGGGCTGGATGGCCTTTAAAGATGCCAGTGTTCAAGCACAAGCCAAATCTAAACTAGACTAGTAAAACGAAAAGAGAGGATCAATTATGGTTGCTGCAGTTGATGATGTAACAGAGGCGATGAAGGATGTTGTTGATCCTGAACTCGGCATCAATGTCGTTGATCTCGGTCTGATCTACGATGTAATGGTTGACGATAACAACATCGCAGTGTTAAACATGACTTTAACTTCAGCGGCTTGCCCATTACAGGATGTGATTGAGGATCAAACGCGTCAAGCGTTAGCTCCACTTACTTCTGATGTAAAAATTAATTGGGTGTGGATGCCACCCTGGGGTCCCGATAAGATCTCCGATGATGGGCGTGAACAGTTACGCGCATTAGGATTTACTGTTTAAGGTTCTCTTTATCTCTACGAATCGGGGTTTCAAGTGTCCATGCACGCTGGCTGGATGGCACTTCGTACCTTAAGTTCTGATCAATCTGTTAAAAATGTAAAGCTGCGACCCGGAACTTTAAAGCGCATTTTCACTTATGCCATTCCTTATAAATCAACCTTTCTGCTTTTTCTCTTCTGTCTGATAGCCGATGCGGTATTAACGGTTGCAACCCCGCTATTGCTGCGCGAGCTAATTGATCAGGGGGTGATTCCCAAAGACCGTACAGTCGTTACGACTATGGCGATAGCAGTCGCCGTTCTGGCGATCCTGACCGCCTTTATAAATATTATCGTTCGCTGGATCTCCGCAAAAATCGGTGAAGGTTTAATTTACGATCTGCGCGCACAAGTCTTCCGCCATGTACAGGAGCAGTCGATCGCTTTCTTTACGCGCACGCAAACAGGAGCGTTGATAACTCGAATTAATTCCGATGTGATTGGCGCTCAGAGAGCCTTTACCTCAACTTTTTCAGGGTTGATCAGTAATGTGCTTACTCTTATCTTGGTAGTAGGAACGATGCTGGCACTAAGTTGGCAGATCACTGTCGCATCACTTCTTCTGCTTCCAGTTTTCCTTGCTCCAACTAGATGGATTGGTGCTCGTCTGCAGGGTTACACCCGTGATTCTTTTGAAATCAACGGGGAGATGTCATCAACTATGACTGAGCGATTTAACGTATCGGGTGCACTTCTCGTGAAGTTATATGGTGACTTAGATCAGGAGTCACAGGTTTTTAGAAAGAAAGCTCGCAAGGTAGCTGATCTTGGAATTTCAATGGCAATGCTTAACACCTTCTTCTTCATTGCACTCATAAGTATTGCAGCGCTGGCTACAGCAATCGCCTACGGCATCGGTGGTCAATTGGCAATTGATGGCGCAATCACCGTGGGAAGTCTTATCGCAATAACAACACTTCTTGCTCGACTATATGGACCGCTCGTAGCCTTAGCGACCGTGCGAGTTGATGTGATGGGCGCTCTAGTTTCTTTCGAACGCGTCTTTGAGGTGCTAGACCTAGAACCAATGGTGCAAGAAAAAATGAGCGCGCAAGTATTGAAGAGCAAAAATCCGGCTATTGAATTCCGTGGCGTTCATTTCACTTATCCAAATGCACAACAAATTTCACTAGCATCCTTAGAAGCTGCCTCACTTCCAGAAGTAAGAGATAGTGAAGAGATATTAAAGGGAATATCTTTCACCGCCCTATCAGGCACAGTTACAGCGTTAGTTGGTCCATCGGGTGCTGGAAAAACAACTATCAGCGCGCTTCTGCCTCGACTATACGATGTGACCTCGGGGTCAATCACAATCGACGGCCATGATTTACGAGATTTAACTCTGACCTCTTTGCGTGATTCAATCGGCGTCGTAATGCAAGATTCACATCTATTTCACGACACGATCTCCGCCAACTTACGTTATGCAAAATCTGATGCAACGATCGATGAGATGAAAGCTGCGTGTCAGGCTGCGCAAATTTGGGATTTGATTACATCACTTCCAAATGGTCTTGAGACTATGGTGGGAGAACGTGGCCATCGCCTTTCCGGGGGAGAGAAGCAGCGTTTAGCGATTGCCCGATTGCTTCTAAAATCACCAAGCATCGTAATATTGGATGAAGCGACAGCGCATTTAGATTCCGAGAACGAAGAGTTGGTACAGAGCGCTCTTGCTACGGCGCTGCAAGGGCGCACTAGCATCGTGATCGCCCACCGATTGAGTACGGTAATGAGTGCGGATCAGATAATTGTCTTGGAGAACGGTTTGATCCGCGAACGCGGAAAGCATGAAGAGCTAATCCGAACCGGAGGGCTTTACTCAGAGCTCTTTGCGCGTCAAGATCTGACCACGTCTAATTAATATTCGCCCATAAATAATTAGACCGGCAAAGAAGATCCACTGAAAAGAGTAAGCCAGATGCGGTCCATCGCTGAGCTCAGGTACCTGAGCCGGTGCCTTGGGTGTTAATGAAGTTGCTGATCCGCTGATTAAGTCCAGATAAAACCCTTCACTTTCAAAACCTGTTTGCGCATTTAATTTAGAAATCATGCCCGCGCCTGAATTTGGAAGAGCAAAAAATGCACCAACAGGCAGTGAGCGATCCAATCTAACTCTTCCTAAAATTGAAACTGGTTCGTCGGGAACTTCGGTTACAGTTGGAGCGGTCTGTGCATCTTTGCCAGCCTTAACCCATCCGCGATCTATCCAAATGAATCTGCCATCAGATAACTTAAATCTGGTCAAAACTTCATAGCCGTAGACACCTTCGAAGTATCTATTCTTCAAGAGAATCTGTTCGTCGGAAGTAAAAGAGCCTGATGCATTTACGGTTCGCCATTCATAAGAAGCAATTTGAGAGTCTCTTCCGGAAGTGATATCGCTAATCTCGGGCGCAAAAGAGAAGGTCAGCTGAGATTCGATTCGGGCATTGCGATCCTGGCGATCGATACCTCGTTGGAATTGCCATTGCGCCGCCCAAAGACAGAGCGCAACCAATATGAGTGCTATCAATGATTTCAAAAGCGCCAGTGGCTCGCGAACTTTATCTGGCTGATTCGACATGCCTTAAGTCTAGCGAACCGTGATTACTCTAAAGACTTGGCCTTATCGCTAACTAAAGATTCACCAGGTGCAAAACTTTCGCGCCCAGCATTAGCAACAACAACTGCGATGTAAGGCAGAGTCACCGCTCCCAGTAAAGCAAACCAGCGATATGGGCTCGGCAAAATCACGGTTAGTAAGAAGCAAGCAGTACGAATCATCATTGAGATGAAGTAACGCCGCTGACGGCCGGCCTGATCGCGAGTTAAGGATGCGGGCGCAGCAGTTATGTCATATACAGGTGGCGCAGCCTTTTTTCTCTGCTTCTTACTAAATATGCCAGCCATGAGATAAGACTATGGGGCGTTAAGGCAAGACGCGAGGTGGAAATGCTGGTTACGCATAAGTAGCAGGGTAAGTTTTGCCATATGTCAGGAGAGAATTCTTCACTCGCCCTCGTAACTGGAGGAAATCGCGGAATTGGTTTAGCGATCGCACACTCTTTATCGAAGGCCGGCCACCGTGTCATTGTGACTTATCGGTCAGGGGATACGCCATCAGATTTTCTTGCGGTAAAGATGGATGTAACTTCTACAGAAAGCGTGGAAGCAGCCTTCGCTGAAATTGAGGAAAAATGGGGATCGCCAGAAGTCATCGTGGCTAATGCAGGAATTACAAAAGATGGTTTGGTCTTGCGGATGAGTGATAGTGACTTCGAGGATGTTATCAATGCGAATTTAACCGGCGCTTTTCGTGTCGCCCGTCGCGCAACTAAGGGCTTGCTTAAGTTAAAGCGCGGTCGGCTAATCTTTATTGGTTCAGTTGTTGGGGGAGTCGGTGCTGGTGGCCAAGTTAATTACGCGGCAAGCAAATCTGGATTACTAGGAATGGCGCGCTCTTTTGCGCGCGAACTGGGCTCACGCGGAATAACAGCCAATGTAATCGCCCCTGGTTTTGTGGAAACATATATGACTGCAACTCTGGATGAGAAACGTCGCGAGGAAATTGCAAAATCAGTGCCGCTAGGAAGATTTTCTACCGCTGATGAGATAGCGAATGTAGTGACATTTGTTGCATCTCGTGAAGCTGGATACATTACCGGAGCGCTGATACCAGTTGATGGTGGATTAGGGATGGGTCATTGAAATGGGAATTTTACAAGGAAAAAATATTCTGGTCACTGGAGTTCTCACCGACAGCTCAATCGCTTTTCATATTGCAAAACTGGCTCAAGAAGAGGGCGCAACAGTTTTACTTTCATCCTACGGGCGCGTCATGAGTCTGACCACACGTATTTCCGGGCGTCTGCCTCAATCAGCGCCAGTAATTGAAGTGGATGTAACAAATCAAGAGCACCTTGATGCACTGGCTAATCGTGTTAAAGAGCACGTGCCACATCTAGATGGCGTCGTTCATTCAATTGGGTTTGCACCCGAGGCGGCACTTGGAGGAAATTTCTTAAACACCGCTTGGGAAGATGTGGCAACAGCAGTGCACGTTTCGGCTTACTCACTTAAATCTTTAACCATGGCAACCCGTTCACTTTTTAAAGGTGGGGGATCTGTAGTCGGATTAGATTTTGATGCAACCGTTGCTTGGCCTAAGTATGACTGGATGGGCGTTGCCAAGGCGGCCCTCGAATCGACTTCACGTTACTTAGCGCGCGATCTCGGGGCAGAAAACATCAGAGTAAATCTCGTCGCTGCCGGTCCCATTCGAACAATGGCAGCTAAGTCGATTCCAGGGTTTGATGAATTTGAAAAAGTTTGGAATGAACGTTCACCGCTGGAATGGGATGTCACTGATCCAGTCCCTGCCGCAAAGGCAGCAGTTGCCCTGCTTTCTGACTGGTTCCCAAAAACTACTGCTGAGATTATCCACGTTGATGGTGGGCTTCATGCGATGGGTGCATAAAAAGAATCTACTTTTCTTAGTAGCAGTTCTTATACCCGCTCTGTGCGGATCAATTTTTTTAATTGCGAATACGGTAGATCGTCAAACTCAAGGTGTGGTTATTGTTATACAACCCAAACCGAGGATTATCTGTTTTAATACAAATGATTTGACAACCTTGAATACAACGGATCGAGCCTGCCCGATTACACATATTTTTTTGGGAGATCTTCCCTTAACTGAGAGCATTACAGCGCAGGGCGTGGTTGCCGAGATTCATCCGCTGTTATTAACTCGCTTCAAAACTGCTGCAGCATTTGCCAAGGCAGATGGAATAAATCTTTTTATAACTTCCGGTTTTCGATCTCTTAGCCGACAGGCAGCGCTCTTTCAAAGAGAAGTTAAGATCCGTGGTAGTGAAACCGAAGCCGCGAAATGGGTACTGCCACCTGATTATTCACACCATCCACGAGGTCTTGCCATTGACGTAAATTATCCTGGAGATAAATTAGGTGCGTTCTGGTTAGAGAAGAATGGCTCGCGCTTTGGACTCTGCCGGGTTTATGCCAATGAATGGTGGCACTTTGAGGCAGTTATCGCGCCCGGTGAGGGCTGCCCGCCCCTTTCTCCTAACGCTCTCGTTGATCTGCGATAGCGCTAACTCTCGATTTCCTGAACAGGTACCTCCTCGGGTATTCTTCCCTCAGACCAGTGGCCTTGGCTACTGCAAGAGGAGCTCACCGCTCCCACCTACTCGGCCTACATTTGTAGAGCTGGCTGGTTTGTCGAAAGTAAATCGCCTGCGGGCGTTCTTAACTTTCCTTAGCGGTGCGCGATTGTTGCGATAAGCCTGGCTACCTAAGTCAAAAGACAAGTAGCAGACCAACTAAGGAGAACAAATCACAACTGAACCGCGCATTAATGACCGTATCCGCACACCTCAAATTCGTCTTATCGGACATACCGGAGATCAAGTTGGAGTTGTAGATATCGACACAGCGCTACAGATGGCAGATGAAGTCGGTTTAGATCTCGTAGAGATCGCACCAGATGCCAATCCACCCGTATGCAAAATCATGGACTTCGGCAAATATAAATATGAAGTAGCGCAGAAGGCCCGTGAAGCTCGTCAGAACCAGACCCACATTGTGGTGAAGGAAGTGCGATTGACACCAAAAATTGAGAACCACGATTACGAAACAAAACGTAACGCAATCGTGAAATTTCTTAAGGGTGGCGACAAGGTAAAGATCACGATGAAGTTCCGCGGACGCGAGCAAACTCGCCCCGAGCTTGGTTACAAACTATTGCAGCGTCTTGCAGAAGATGTTGCAGAAGTTGCGTTTGTTGAGTTCGCCCCAAAGCAAGAGGGACGAAATATGACGATGGTGCTCGGTCCGACGAAGAAGAAGACCGAAGCTGTAGCAGAACAAAAGGCGGCGCGAGCTGCTAAAGAAAAGGAAGCAGCGCAAGCTGCTGCCGCAGAAAGTAAATAGTTTTTAACAAACGACGAAGTACAGGAGAAGATAGATGCCAAAGATGAAGACCCACAGTGGTGCGAAGAAGACTTTTCGCGTCACCGGATCAGGAAAGATCATGCACGAGCGTGCCGGCAAGCGCCACCTTTTGGAG
>CAXNEU010000032.1:0-12705 GCA_964201705.1 Candidatus Planktophila sp.
AAAAAAGCGACGCCCCATCGTCACGTACAAATCAACCAGCAACGAGCAATCGTTAATTAAAGAAGACGGGAAATAAAAATGTCAGATACGGTCATCAACCGGCCAATAAAGATCAAAGCCCACAACACCATAAAAGGTAAGGGCTTGACGATGGAACGAATTTATACCAATGAAGGGATTCACCCTTACGACGAAGTTAAGTGGGAGCGTCGCGATGTTGTCCAGGCAAACTGGAAAACAGGCGAGACTGTCTTTGAACAACGTGGGGTTGAGTATCCAGATTTCTGGTCAGTAAATGCATCAACAATCGTTACAACCAAATACTTCCGTGGGGCAGTAGGAGCAGAAAATCGCGAGTGGTCACTTAAGCAAGTTATCGATCGCGTAGTTCTTACATATACAAAAGCCGGAAAAGAATTTGGTTACTTTGCAACAGATAAAGATGCAGAGATCTTCGAGCACGAGCTAACACACATGCTTATGCACCAGATCTTCTCCTTTAACTCACCAGTTTGGTTTAACGTCGGAACAGCAGCACCACAGCAAGTAAGCGCATGCTTTATCTTGTCGGTTGATGACACGATGGATAGCATCCTTAACTGGTACCGCGAAGAAGGAATGATCTTCAAGGGTGGATCAGGTGCAGGACTTAACTTGTCACGTATTCGTTCTTCAAAAGAACTTCTAAAATCAGGTGGAACAGCCTCTGGCCCAGTTTCATTTATGCGTGGTGCTGATGCATCCGCTGGAACAATTAAATCTGGTGGCGCAACCCGTCGCGCAGCCAAGATGGTTGTTCTAGATGTTGATCACCCAGATATCGAAGAATTTATCGAGACAAAGGTCAATGAAGAAGACAAGATTCGCGCACTTCGCGATGCTGGCTTTGATATGGATCTTGGTGGAAAAGACATTATCTCGGTTCAATATCAGAACGCGAATAACTCAGTCCGCCTTTCAGATAAGTTCATGCAAGCCGTTGAAAACGGAGAACAATTTGGGTTAACAGCTCGCTCAACTGGTGAAGTTATTGACACAGTTGATGCACGCGAACTCTTCACAAAGATCGCACAAGCTGCTTGGGCTTGCGCAGACCCTGGTGTTCAGTTCGATGACACGATCAATGATTGGCACACAACTCCAGAGACAGGTCGCATCAACGCGTCAAATCCTTGCTCTGAATACATGTCACTCGATAACTCATCTTGTAACTTGGCTTCACTTAACTTGATGAAGTTCCTAAAATCTGATGGTTCATTTGATGCAAAGACCTTTGGTCGCGCAGCAGAAATGATCATCACTGCAATGGATATCTCAATCTGTTTCGCAGATTTCCCAACTGAAGCGATCGGTGACACAACTCGTGCCTACCGCCAGCTCGGAATCGGATATGCAAACCTCGGCGCACTCCTTATGGCATCAGGTCTTGCATACGATTCAGAAGGCGGCCGCGCTCTAGCCGGTGCGATCACATCACTTATGTCAGGCATTACTTACAAGCGCTCAGCAGAACTTGCAGGCATCGTTGGACCTTATGCAGGCTTTGCCCAAAATGCTAAGCCTCACGCTCGCGTAATGCGCAAGCATGCATCTGCTTCATCTTCTGCTAAATCTTCAACAACTCTAGATATCGATGTCTGGACTGAAGCAAATAAGGCTTGGGATGCTTGTCTTGCAACTGGCGATAAGAACGGCTGGCGTAACGCACAGATCTCTGTGCTTGCCCCAACCGGAACAATCGGCTTGATGATGGATTGCGATACAACAGGTATCGAACCTGACTTCTCATTGGTTAAGTTCAAGAAGCTCGTCGGTGGCGGATCTATGCAGATCGTTAACCAAACAGTTCCTGCAGCCCTTCGCAAACTCGGATACTCCGAAGAGACAATTGAAGCGATCGTTGAATTTATCGCGGCAAATGGCCACGTAATTGATGCTCCAGGACTTAAGCAAGAGCACTACGAAGTATTTGACTGTGCACTCGGTGCGCGCTCAATTGCTCCAATGGGCCACGTGCGAATGATGGCTGCTTGCCAGCCGTTCCTTTCAGGTGCGATTTCAAAGACAGTTAACCTCCCAGAGGATGCAACTGTTGAAGAAGTTGAAGAAGTACACCTAGAAGCATGGCGTATGGGCATTAAGGCACTCGCTGTTTATCGCGATAACTGCAAAGTTGGGCAACCACTTTCAGATGGCAAGGCAAAGAAGAAGGATGCTCCTGTACAAGCAGAAGCACTTGCAACTCCAGTTCGCAAGCGCCTTCCTAAGTCTCGTCCATCAACAACAACATCATTCTCTGTTGGCGGCGCCGAAGGCTACATGACCTCAGGTGCATACGCTGATGGCGCACTTGGTGAAGTATTCCTAAAGCTGGGCAAGCAAGGTTCAACTCTTGCCGGTGTAATGGATGCATTCTCAATCGCAGTTTCAATCGGACTTCAATACGGTGTTCCACTAGAAACATTCGTCGAGAAGTTCACCAACCTGCGCTTTGAGCCAGCTGGTATGACAGATGATGCTGATATCCGTATGGCGCAATCAATGATGGATTACATCTTCCGTCGTTTAGCACTTGATTACTTGCCATTTGAGCAACGTTCAGCAATGGGACTATTCACATCATCAGAGCGTGCACGTGCCCTAGAAACAGGCGAGTACACACAAGATGCAACACCTGCGAGTGTTGATACCCCAAAAGCGGTAGCTGCTCCTGTGGCGGCTCCTGTGGCTGTAAAAATTGAACCTGCTCCACTAGCAGCAACAATTGGTTCATCTTCTGATCTCCTAGAATCAATGGGAATCAAATCAGATGCACCACTTTGTATGACTTGTGGCGTCAAGATGCGTATGTCTGGCGCTTGCTTCGTATGCGAAGGTTGCGGCAATACATCAGGTTGCAGCTAAGCGATAAGTTTTATCCAACCCCGTTAAAAAACCCGCCGCCTAATAGCGGCGGGTTTTTTATGTGAATGCAAAGGAGTAATCGGTGCCGCAGGCTCTACCGCGCAAACTCGTGCACCGTTTAGTTCTTATAAATTCTCTGAGTTCTTTTCTTATGGGCTCGCTAACTTTCTCGGTACAACTGATCAAGCGCGACTTTGAATTAAGCCGAGTCGTCGCTAGTTGGCACAACATTGGATTGGCGCTAGCACTTGTCGTTGTTTCGATCGCGCTCTTAAGAAGTGGTCATCACCGCCCAGCACATCAAACAATTCGATATGGGTGGCTTTTAATGATTGGTGGATCGCTACTTTATTGTTTGAGCCCGAGTATCTATTTTTCAATACCTGCGGTGATCATTTTTTCTGCTGGATCGGTTGTTGCGCAAAATACTATAAATGCAATTTTGGGTTCGCACTCCAAAACCGCACTTAAGAATATGTTTCGGACAACCGGATTTAGTCTATTTGTGGGAGCGCTTTCGCCCACGGTAATTGGCTTAACCACTCAGGTAGAAATTCCTTGGCGTTACACAATGGCGACGACCGCTGCAGTAATTGGAGTAATCGCGCTCTTTTTAATTCCTGAATTAGAAGCGCGGCCTGAGCCAATCGGTGAATCCACAAAGATAGTTTGGGATAAGCCAATTATCTATATTCTTCTTTTCTCATTTATGACAATCACGATGGAAGTTTGTCTTTCGACTTGGGCCTTAGATTTGCTGACTGATCGCGGAGCGAGCGTGAAGGTGGCGATTTTATTTGCAACTGTCGGCCCTTATTTCGTCGCGTTATGCCGCATCTATTTATCTACTAAGGGCTCTTACAATCTCCATCGAATTTGGAACTTTGCGATATTCGCAATTACAACCGGCACGCTGCTGATTATTTTTACAGGCTCACCGACCCTGACAATTATTGGTTTGATAATTGCAGCACTTGGAATCGGACCCTGTGCAGCGATTGCTATTGCAAATGCATCGGGCAGCTCACAAGGTGCTGATCGCGGAATCGCAGTATTTGTAATCGGAATGGGATTTTCTTGTGGTATCTCTCCTTGGATAATGGGATTTATAAGTGAAGCCTTTGGGTTTGAAGCGGCTTACAGTGTTATTTTGTTTGCTTTGATTGCTTCGACTTACTTCTTTAAATCTTTAAATCGCGAACCAGCAGACCTATGAGTGATCTTTCGGCGCAGGTGCGCAAAGCGCTCGATGCTGCGGTTGCTGCAATCGGTGGCGCACCTCGTGAAGGTCAGATTGAAATGGCCGAAGCGGTTGCAAACGCACTCACCGATCGCCATCACTTAATGGTGCAAGCCGGCACAGGCACCGGTAAATCATTGGCTTACTTGGTTCCAGCACTGGTTCACGGTCGCAAAGTCTTGGTAGCGACAGCAACACTTGCCCTGCAACGTCAATTGGTCGAGCGAGACTTGCCAGCGGTTGTACCTGCTTTGGAAAAAGTATTGGGTCGCGAAATAACATTCGGAATTTATAAAGGCGTTGGCAACTACGTTTGTCTGCAGAAAATGAACTCTGAAGATCCTGATCCAGATGGCGAAGTTTTATTGGAAGTAAGCCACCTCGGTAAAGATGCCAAACGTTTACACGCTTGGGCTAAGACTCCAGGTGTTTCTGGTGATCGCGATGATGCCCCTGAAGTTGATCGCCGAGTATGGGCTGCAAATTCTTTATCTGGGCGCGAATGCGTTGGCGCTGATGTTTGTAATTATGGACCACAGTGTTTTGCGGCCCTTGCAAAAGCCAAGGCCCAACTAGCTGATGTAGTCGTAACTAACCACACCTTACTGGCCATTGAAATCGTAGATTCGCATCCAATCTTGCCCGAGCGCGATGCGGTTATTTTGGATGAAGCCCACGAGTTTATGGATCGCACAACCCAAGCAGTAACTGAAGAATTGACATCCGCCCGCGTTATTCGCGCGGCTGCGATGGCGCGCAAACATATGCCAGGCAAGTTATCTGATGCCCTCACTAAGGCGGCAGATAACTTTCACGATGCAATGGCGGATTACGGTGATCAAATTCGCGGTGATTTCAACGCGCAAGGTCGCCTTGATGAAATCCCTTCATCGCTAGAAGCACCGATTCGCAAAGTTAAAGAAGCGGCTGCAGCAATTGTGCAGATAATTAACGCCGATGATGAGATCATCGATTCAGATGCAGTTGCCGAACGCGCCCGCGTAAAAGGTGCGGTCAACGAGATCAACACAACGTGTGGCAAATTATTAAAGATGGGCAACACTCACGTTCTTTGGTATGAACCAACATTTTCAACGCTGCATTTAGCCCCGCTTTCAGTCTCTGAAGTTCTGCGCGCTAATTTGTTAACCAAAACGCCGGTGATTGCTACATCTGCAACGCTGACTGTTGGCAATGGATTTGATGCAATGGCGCGCAGCATTGGTTTCGTGGTTGGTTCCGATGCTGATTCAGAGAGCGATGACGGCGACATTGACCCAGCAAATGTGCAGATGCTCGATGTCGGTTCTCCCTTTGACTTTGCTAATCAAGGTGTTTTATATATGCCAAAGCATCTGCCAGAGCCAGGTCGCGATGGGCCAAGTAAAGAAGTTTTGACCGAACTCGGCGAGTTAATTGATGCTGCAGGTGGGCGCACTCTCGCACTCTTTAGCTCATGGCGCGGTGTGGAAGCAGCAGATGCGCATCTGCGCGAAGTATTAAAGGAATTACCAATCACCATAATCACGCAAAAGCGCGGTGATGCAGTTGGTCCGCTTGTGGAACGCTTTGCTAAAGATGAAACATCAATCTTGCTTGGCACAATGTCGCTCTGGCAGGGCGTTGATGTTCCCGGCAACTCTTGTATTTTGGTAGCAATCGATCGCATTCCGTTTCCGCGCCCCGATGAACCAGTTATGTCAGCGCGCGCTTCGTTAGCTGATGCCGCAGGTGGCAGTGGCTTTATGCAGGTTTCCTTGCCGCGTGCAGCGCTCTTACTTGCGCAAGGCACGGGACGTTTGATTCGCAGTGTTGACGATCGCGGAGTTGTTGCAATTCTAGATTCGCGTATCGTGACAAAGCGATACGGAAGCGTCTTGCTTAATTCAATGCCCCCACTTTGGCGCACATCAGATGGCGAAGTTGTGCGTGAATCATTGCGCAGATTGAATAAGGAGCTCTAGTTTCTTTCGCAAGGCCGGCCACGATGCGGCAAAACTTGGGTGCAGCGGCAAGTGAGTTACATCATCAAATAAAACCCATTTAACTTCGTGGGATTCATCATTTAATTCGTGCGCTTCTAACTGCGCATTTGCTTCAGCGATGACTGTTTCATAACTCCAGATACCGTGGTTATCAGTGTGGGTATCGCGCGGAGTTAAACACTGTGGATCAATTCCGGTCTCTTCAACTGCTTCACGAATCGCGCCTTCAATGATTGTTTCGTGAGAATCACGCGCACCACCAGGAATACCCCAAGTGTCTCCGTTATGAACCCAAGGTGCGCGATGTTGTAAGAGAATCGCGCCATCACGGTAAATTAAAAGGCCGGCTGCGCCATTTAAGCCCCAATGTTTACTGCCACATGCGCACTCGATCCAACCATCTCCATCGCGCGCTGCCACAACGCTACTTTCTCACACCTATCCACAGTTATCGACTTCAATGCGATTTTTGACAGCGCGAGGTCCTAACTTGCGCCAGATGAAAGCAAAAATTCTATTTCTAGTCTCAGTAATAACCGTCGCTTCTTTGGGTCCGCTAAATGCGGCAGATTGCGAAGTTGCTTGTGTTGATGTTTATACCCAAGATGGTCAATTGATCTTCGAAGCTCGCAAAGGCAGCGGCCCTAAAGCAAGCGCAGTTCCAAAGCCGGTTATCAAGCCAAAGCCAATTGCGAAACCGAAGGTGATCGCTAAACCCAAAGTTGTTGCACCTCGAGTTGTTGTGAAGCCAAAAGTTTCCGCACCGAAAAAGAAGCCAGTCGTCAAGAAGGGCGCGCCAGCTGCGGTGGTTGCAACTTCCCTCAGCGATCGCATCAGTAAATCATTGCCGACGGCCGGTATTTCGTATCAACCAAACTTTCAACCACTAATAAATGTGCCGGTCTATTTTTGGAACGATATGCCGGCGGTATTTCAGAGCAAAGTTGATCTAATCGGCGAAGTAATCGACGTAACCATGCGCCCATCATTTTCTTGGGCTTTCGGCGATGGTTCCTTTAAATCCACTACAGATTCTGGCGCTCCATTTCCTCACGGAAATATCACTCACATATATTCAAACCCTGGCACCTATCCCGTTGTCTTAGTTACTACCTGGGGCGGCACCTTCGCACATAACGGTGTAGTGCGCGCGATCACTGGCCAAATTAGAAAAGTAACCGCACTGACCATCACCGTGGTGGCAGCTAATACCCGATTTATGAATTGAGAAATATGACCACACTTACTTCACCCCACGACTTAATCGCAGCGATTCCATTTCTAATCGGTTATCACCCAGTTGATTCACTTGTTGTTGTCTCCATAAAAGATAATTGCATCGGAATGGCGATGCGCGTTGATTACCCAAGTGATTTACCAGCGTCGGCCTATGACTTATTGGCATCACACTTACAGCGCGAAGGCTCAACCGGTGCGCTCTTGGTTGCTTATCTTCCAAAGGGTCGCAGCGATGGGGAAGTGGTCTTAAGCGATCTGGCTGCGGCGATGGAGCGTATCGGTGTAAACGTGGATGAATCGTTGTTGATTCAAGATGGTCGTTTCCGCTCAACACTCTGTTCTGATGTGCAGTGCTGTCCACCGAATGGGCGGGAGCTGCCAGCGATTGATTCGTCGCGGATTGCGATCGAACACGTGGTTGCAGGTCGGGCCATGCCCTTTGCCAATATAGAAGCGCTCACCGAATCCATTTCACCACTTGTTATCAGTGAGGATGAAAAATGGATTTCACGCGTTGCCAAATTTACGGTTTCAGATAAGGCGAAGAATTTAACGAAGTTACAACGCGATGGTGCCACTGCAGTTATTGATCTGGCTGGTGAATTCGCTCTTGGTCGTGGTGGTGAGGACCTAGAACTTGTGGCTCGGGTGATTGGTCGCCTCTCTGATATCCAGGTACGCGATTTCGCACTCGGCAGTCACACCGATGAAGATATTGATACCCACTTCCTGATGTGGCGACAGTTAATGCGGATGGCACCGGTTGGCTATGTCGCTTCCATTGCATCGCTCTTTGCAGCCCTGGCTTATGAAAGCGGCGATGGCGCTCTGGCTCATCGGGCGCTAGATCGTGCGTTAGCCGATAGCAATGGGTACTCACTCGCGCTGCTCTTGCGCCGGGTCTTTACCGCAGGCTGGCCACCTGAATCATTTGCGGCAATGCGCAGAGAGTTACACCCCAAAGTCTGCGCCGGTATTTTTGGTTTACAAGGCGGAGTTCTAGGGGATAAAGCTTTCTAACTGGTCATAAAGTGCGGGAGATGCTGCAACGATTCTTCCACCAGCGTGGAGCTCGTTCTCTGTAATAAATTCATTGATTCGCCCGCCCGCTTCTTGAACAATTAAAAGCGCAGCCAAGCAATCCCAAGAATTAATATGTTTTTCAATGTAGCCAATTAATGCGCCGCTACCGACATAGCAAATTCCTAGCGCGCCGGATCCGTTGCGATGGTACATACCGCCATTTTCAAGTAGCCCACTCATCATCTGAATCAACTCTTTTGGTTTAGTGCGATTTGAATAGCCAACGCTGACTATTCCATCATTTAGCGTCTTCGCATCTCGCACTTTGATCACCTTGTTATTAAGCGTGGCACCCTTACCTTTTTGTGCTGCAAAGAATTGATTGCCAGCCGGGCTATAGACCAAGCCAATTAACATCTGGTCACCGCTGATAAATGCTATTGATACACACCAACTAGTCATGCCCATTAAAAATGGCTGAGTTCCGTCAATCGGATCGACCACCCAGATGCCCTCTGCGCCGGTTAAATCGGTTGGACCAGTTTCCTCGCCAAAGAATGCATCATCAGGAAATTTTGCCTTGATGGCATCTTTGATCAGAACTTCAGTGTTGTAATCGGCTTGGCTAACAAAGTCCTGGGGCCCTTTGCTTTGAATATCTAAAGTCTCGAGTGAATTAAAGTATGTCATCGCAAGTTCGCCAGCTTTTACAATTAACTCTTTGCCAAATTGAAAGCGTTGATCAATTTCCTGATCTGTCATCGTCATAGTCTGAGTCTAGGGGAGTAGTGAAGTGATTTCAGGAACGCCAGAGCCAGGCAGCGCCACGAACTCCACTGGAATCACCGTGCATCGACTTTACAATCGGAGTCGCAAAGATCGGCGAGAATGTGTACTGCGCAATTTTTCCCGGAAGATCTTGATATAACTCTTCGATATTGCTCATTCCCCCACCCATTACAAAGATATCTGGATCGAGAGTATTTACTACTACAGAGAGACCGCGACCAACGCGATCAATCCAGCGCTCATAATTTTCAATCGCTCGTTGATCACCGGCGCGCTTTAACTTCATAATTTCTGCAGGCTTTAACTCTTCACCGCCGTGTCGAACAAAGTCGCGGGTGAAACTGTAGCCAGAGAGCCAAGTTTCAATACAGCCACTCTTTCTGCAGTAACAAGGATCACCCGGTAACTCTTCAGCTTTAGCCAATGGGAGTGGGTTATGTCCCCAATCACCTGCGCTGTTATTTGGACCGTGATGCGCGCGTCCATTAATTGCAACTCCGGCACCAGTACCGCTGGCGATGATTACACCAAAGACAAGTTGATAACCTTTTCCTGCGCCATCTGTTGCCTCTGATGATGCAAAACAATCGGCATCGTTAACAACGCGAATCGGCCGCGCCAGAATTTCTTGTAAATCTGCTTCAACTGGTTGCCCATTAATCCAAGTTGAACTGCCACCTTTACCAAGGCGACTAACTGGTTCGAGAGATCCTGGAATGCCAATGCCGATTGATCCTTTTCGTCCAGTACTTGTCTCAACTTCTTTGATTAGATCGCGCACCATATTGAGGCAGCCGCGGTAATCACCACGCGGGGTGTCGCGACGGACCCGCATAAGTTCGGTGCCATCACTTTCTAAGGCAATGACTTCAATCTTGGTTCCGCCCCAGTCCACGCCGATTAGCATCTAGCGCTTCGCCTTCATGCATACAGCGTAGGTCTGAATAAGCATATGGCGAAAGTATCTACTCCTTTTTTTGGGTTAGACTTATCACCAGGTCACGAGTTCTAATCGATAGCCCCGGCTGATTAGACGGCAACCCTCCACCGCGGTGGGGTGCTCCGGGTGACGACCAGGCTTACATCAAATGATGTGGGCAAGTGCGTGAAGGATTTGACGAATGTCTAAAGAGATAACTTCGCAAGTAACCGGGGCATGGCTTGATGGCCATGACGTGGGCGAGCGCAAATTTGTAAAGATTGGTTTCCTCTTACTTGAAAATGGCGAGACCTTGCCGGATATAACTATCGCGTATCAATCTTGGGGCGAGCTAAACGCCGCCAAAGATAATGCGATTTTAATTAACCATGCTATGACTGGTTGGTCTGATGTGACTTCGTGGTGGCCAAATATGGTTGGTCCTGGTCTGCCCTTTGATACCAATAAATACTTTATCGTCTGCCCAAATGTAATTGGTGGGTGCCAGGGAAGTACTGGGCCATCTAGCATCGCACCTGATGGCAAGCGTTATGGTTCACGTTTTCCAACTGTGACTGTGCGTGATATGGCCGAGGCGGAAATATTATTTTCTGATGCAATCGGGATTAAGAAATATCGCCTCGCCGTTGGCCCATCACTAGGTGGAATGCGCTCGCTGGAATGGGCGATTGAACACCCTGATCGCGTCAGTGCGATCTGCACCATCGGTTCCTCCGCGGTTGCAACTGGTGATCAGATCGGTGGCTTCTCAGTTCAAATTCGCGCGATTAAATCTGATCCAAACTTTAACGATGGCGATTATTACGAGCAGGAAATTGGTCCCGTCGAGGGCATGGGAATTGCCCGTCGCATCGCGCACCTGACATATCGCACCGAATCTGAGATGGATGTGCGTTTTGGACGTCAGATGCAGGGGGATGAGACCGGGCGCTATGCCGTTGAGTCATACCTTGATCATCAGGCAGATAAGTTAGCTAAACGCTTTGATGCCAATACCTATATTGCGTTGACTTCAGCGATGGCATCTCACGATGTGGGGCGCGAGCGCGGCGGGGTAGTAAAAGCGCTGGAATCGATCAAGATTCCGGTGGTTGTGGTCTCAATTGATACCGATCGCCTCTTCCCACCTCGACTCCAGGTTGAGGTTGCCGAGCTGGTTCCGCAGGCTGCGCCGTTGATAACAATCTCATCGGAGTTCGGACACGATGGCTTTTTACTTGAATCTGAGGCAGTTGGCGTCGCGATCGTCCAAGCCTTGAGTATAATATAGCCATCGCTTCGAGCAGTTCGAAACAAAAGTTTCGAAGATAGTTCGAAAAAACCAAAGGATAATTGTGGCTGTATTTAGTGCGCTCAAAAACAAGGCAAAGGCGAAAAAAGCCGCCGCTAAAAAATCTGCACCTGCTAAAAAGGCTGTAGCCAAGAAAGCAGCGCCGAAAAAAGCTGCACCAGCGAAGAAAGTTGCCGCCAAGAAAGCCCCGGCGAAGAAAGTTGCTGCCAAGAAAGCGCCAGCAAAGAAAGCCGCACCTGCAAAAGTTGCGATGAAGAAAGATCTCACCGCCAAAGAAGTTCAACAACTCGTAAATCTAAAGAATGATGTTGCCCGCCAGAAAGAGATTATTGAAACTCTTGCTGCCAGCGGAATAAAAAATTACCGCACAGCTGTTAAGAAAGAGTTTATGGCGCTCGCCCTTGAAGCCCGCCATTTCGATGAAAGCCTTCCAATTGATATTGAGAAAGCACGCAAGGGCGGACTTGGCACACCAAGCCGTATTTTATCTAAGGCACAACTTGCGCTTATCGCACCACCTCTAGCACCGCCTAAGGCCGCAGAAGGTAAGGCTGGTAAAGCCGCAGTCGTTCTAGATGATGAAGGCAACGAGATTGTTGTTGAAGAGATTGAACTTGAAGATGTAGAAACTTTGATCGCAGAAGTAACTGACATTATCGACACCGAGGCTGAAGATAAATCTAATCAGCCACGCGTTGTTAACTTAGCCGAAGAAGCATCAGGAAATGAAGAGAATGCCTTTACTTTGAAGGCCTCTGAAGAAGATGATGCTCCCGCACAAACCGTTATGACAGCCGGTGCAACAGCCGACCCAGTTAAGGATTACCTAAAGCAGATTGGCCGCGTAGCGCTGCTAAATGCTGAACTCGAAGTAGAACTTGCTACACGTATTGAAGCTGGCCTATTTGCTGAAGAAGCGCTCAAGGCAGATAAGAAAATGGAAAAGAAGTTAAAGCGTGAACTTGATTGGATCGTTGAAGATGGCAAGCGCGCCAAGAATCACTTGCTTGAAGCGAACTTACGTTTGGTGGTTTCACTTGCCAAGCGTTACACCGGCCGCGGAATGCTTTTCCTTGACTTGATCCAAGAAGGAAACCTGGGCTTGATCCGCGCAGTTGAGAAGTTCGATTACACAAAGGGCTATAAGTTCTCGACATATGCCACCTGGTGGATCCGTCAGGCGATTACTCGCGCAATGGCAGATCAGGCCCGCACAATCCGTATTCCTGTTCACATGGTTGAAGTCATCAACAAGTTGGCACGTGTACAACGCCAGATGTTGCAGGATCTTGGC
>CAXNEU010000033.1:0-12537 GCA_964201705.1 Candidatus Planktophila sp.
CCGACAATAACGCTGCTATCAAGACGCGAGATGACCCCTGGCTCATTATCTGCACGATCATCATTTTGATGTGGCTGCAAAGTTCCAACCAGCGAGATCTTGGTGGACATTGCAACTTCAGGATTTAACAATCGGTCTTGCCAAAGTCCGCGTACAACCAATATCCCAGAAGGTGGTGTCAGACCATCAACTTGTAAAAGGGCAACTTCCCAATCGCTGACTTGGCCATCTTTATCGCTCTGCCGCGGAGCTTTAAAATTGGCAACGTAAAATCCGCTAACGGAAACTTGCTTACTAACGTTTCGCGAATCAAGGGGCAGTGCAGGCGTAGCCAAATCTTTTAAGGTATAAATGTTGGGATTGACTATCTTCGCCGCAGCGTTACTTTCTTGAACAAGTGCGGCACGATCAAGCTGCCATTTTCCAAGACCGATTAAGGCTAAGACAACGGCAAGAACAAGAAGTCCTTGGAGAAACTTTTTAATTATCGCTCTGGTTTTCATCATTGCGAGCGTTCATTCGCATGTAGCGCTTGTAGAAACTGCGCAACAAGAGTGCAACAGTGATGCAGAGAGTAAGAACTGTCAGTGATCCAGCCCAACCCATATCAAATTCTGTTTGCATGCCATAATCTTGCCATGGATTTAGATTTCAACGACCGCTATGGCGTGCGCTCAACCAAAGGTTGGATCACACCTGCGATCATTTTTGCCTTAATTGGCGGCGGTTGGCTGATTTGGGCAGCCTTGCATCATTCCGATCCAGCAATTCGCAGCGAGTTAATTTCATTTAACGTCACTGCAGAAAGAGAAATTTCAATCCGCTACAGGATTGATCGCACAGACTCGAACCAAGTTGTTATTTGTACTTTGACAGCGCGCGATCAAGATAAAAATGTGATCGGACAGATCGATGAAATCATCGCTGCCGGCGCCTCTTATAGTGAGCAAACCACTGCGATTCCCGCACGATCCACCCCTGTGACCGCAGCAATTGTGCGTTGTCGCGCTAAATAATTACTTCGTATACCGTTGCCCCTTATGAGTACCCCACAAACTTGGCTAACCCAAGAAGCTGCTGATCGTTTGCGCGGTGAACTCGCACATCTGGAAAGTGATGGCCGTAAAGAAATTACCGCAAAGATTGAAGCAGCTCGTGCTGAAGGGGATTTAAAAGAGAACGGCGGCTACCACGCTGCGCGCGATGAACAAGGAAAGATGGAAGCGCGCATCCGCCAGTTAAAGCAGATGCTTGAGAATGCGCATATCGGAACTCCCCCAGCATCTGCTGATGGAGTTGTTGGACCCGGAATGGTGATCACCGCGATTATCGCCGGCGATGAAGAAAAATTCTTACTTGGTTCGCGTGAAATTGCTTCAGGTGATCTAAGCGTTTACAGCGAAAAATCTCCTCTTGGCGCAGCCGTAATGGGTGCAAAGATTGGCGACACAGTTTCTTACATCGCACCAAACGGTAAAGAGATTAAAGTCGAAATTAGAGCAGCAACTAACTATTAATCAGAAGCGCGCTTATACTTTCTAACGCTTAATGGAATAAAGATCGCCATGATGATAATCATGTATAAAAATGATGTCAGCAATGGATTCTCACTTGGGAAAGATCCCGCAGTGGCACCGAATTGATTTTCTAGGCCAAAGAGATCGCGACAGCCGGCAACCATTGTTGACACAGGGTTCCACTCAGCAAAATATTGAAGCGCGCGAGGCATTCCAGTAGTTGGCGCGAAGGCGTTGGATAAGAAGGTAAGCGGGAATGTGATTATGAAACTTACGTTTTGGACAACGCGGGCATCTGATGCGGACAATCCAACAAAGATTCCGACCCAAGAAAGTGCGTAACCAAAGAGAAGTAGAAAAACGAATCCGATGACGACGCTAAGCAGTCCAGATGTTGGGCGCCAACCCACGAGATATCCAGCGATACCCATCACTGCAAGAACAACGATATTGAGTAAGGAATCCCCCAGCGTGCGGCCCATTATCAGCGCTAATTGTGAAATTGGTAGCGATCTAAAGCGGTCGATTAAACCCTTTTTCATATCTTCAGCCAAGCCTGATGCAGTTCCGGCCAATGTAAAGGCAACAGTCTGCACAAAAATTCCGGGCATCAATAGTTGAACATAGCCACCTGGTTGATCGGTTGAAATTGATCCACCAAATACATAGCGGAATAAAAGTACAAACATCACGGGCTGAATAGTTGAAAAGATTAAAACTTCAGGCACGCGAGTTAACAAACGCAACTGGCGTTGCGTAATAATCATTGTGTCTTTAAAGGCTCTCACTTCTTTGCCTTCTTTCTACGTCCGGTGACTTCTACTTCTTCGCTCTTCTCCTCCGCCGCGTGGCCGGTTAGGGAAAGGAATACATCATCGAGCGATGGACGTTTCAAACCAACATCGAGCGGATGAATGCCAGCAGCATCTAACGAGCGCAGAGTTTCAATCAGCGCAGTTGCACCTGTTGAAACTGGGGCAGAAATCATGCGCAGGCCTTCATCTAGGCTCGCTTTATTTCCGCTGACGGAAGCGACAACTTCCATTGCCTTCGCGATATTCTGGCTCTCAACAACGATTTCTAAGCGCTCACCGCCAACTTGCTTCTTCAGAGCATCGGATGTTCCACGAGCAATTACTTTGCCGTGATCAATAACCGCAATTTCATCAGCCAACTGATCGGCTTCTTCTAAGTATTGGGTAGTCAAAAGCAATGTAACTCCGCCCTTTACCAACTCTTCAATAACGCTCCACATTTCCTGGCGACCACGTGGATCAAGTCCGGTGGTTGGCTCATCTAAGAAAAGAACTTTTGGCTTAACAATTAGTGACGCCGCTAGATCAAGGCGACGACGCATTCCACCTGAGTAAGTTTTGATTGGTCGTTTTGCGCTATCGGTTAACGAAAATCTTTCCAGTAATTCTTCGGCACGAGCAATCGATGCTTTCTTACCTAAGTGATAGAGCTGACCGAACATAACTAAGTTATCCCAGCCAGTTAAAATCTCATCAACTGCTGCATATTGACCCGAAAGCCCAATTACTTCACGGACTTTTTCAGGATGTTTGATTACATCGATTCCACCAACCATGGCGCGACCTGAATCAGGTTTCAATAACGTTGCAAGAATTCGCACACATGTTGTCTTTCCTGCACCATTTGGGCCAAGCACGCTTAAAACAGTGCCTTCTTCAACATCAAGTGAGAGGTGATCTAGGGCACGAACAGCCCCATTGCGATAAGTTTTTACTAAGTCTTCGGCTATTACTGATTTCACGGAGTAAACTTACCGATATTGCATTACTTATTGCAAACAAAAATAGCGTTTCTCGAGAGGTTCCGATGTCCAGCCATGGTCCAGTGAAAGAGCATTCCCATAAAGAGATAATGATTATCCTCAGCGGATTGATGACCGGCATGCTTTTAGCGGCCCTTGATCAGACTATTGTTTCCACTGCACTTAAGAGCATCGTCGAAGACTTTAACGGGCTTAACCATTACACCTGGGTAGTTACGGCGTACCTACTCACATCTACTGCATCAACGCCTTTATACGGAAAAATTTCCGATATTTACGGCCGCCGCATTGTTTTCCAGTTCGCAATCGTAGCTTTTTTAATTGGTTCATTCCTTGCTGGTGCATCGCAGGATATGACGCAGCTAATTGCTACGCGTGCGCTGCAAGGTCTCGGTGCAGGCGGGCTCATGGCGCTGACTTTCGTAATCATTGGAGACATAGTTCCTCCACGCGAACGCGGGCGTTACCAAGGTTATTTTGGTGCTGTATGGGGTCTTTCTTCAGTTGCTGGACCATTACTTGGCGGATTCTTTTCGGATCACGCAACAATTCTTGGAATAACCGGATGGCGCTGGATTTTCTACATCAATATCCCATTTGGAGTCGCAGCAATGGTTATTACTTCGGCGGTATTGCATATTCCAAAAGTTAAACGCGAACACAAAATTGATTACTTTGGTGCTCTGCTTATGGTTGCAGCAGTGTCAGCAACACTTCTTGCAGTATCGGTTTATGGCCCAGAACGCGGTTGGGGTAATTCGACCACATTGACTTATCTAACTATAGGTATTTTGCTCGCCTTGATTTTTATTCTCTGGGAAGGAAAAGCGAAAGAACCAATTCTTCCGCTCTCGCTCTTCAAAAACCACACTTTCTCTCTGACTTCAGCTCTCGGTTTCATAATCGGCGCAGGTATGTTCGGCGCAATCGTTATGTTGCCTCTGTATCTGCAGGTTGTTAAAGGTGACACAGCAACTGAAGCGGGCTTGAAGTTGATCCCGTTTATGCTTGGAATTGTCTCTACTTCTATCTACAGCGGTAAGGCCATCACAAAGCATGGTTATTACAAGCGATTCCCAATTATTGGAACTGTTGTGATGACTATTGGTATCTTCTTTATGTCGACCTTGACTGCCACAACTCCTTTCTGGCAGCTTTCGATTTACTCCATTTTGGTTGGAGCTGGCCTGGGTCTTTCTATGCAGACCATTGTGATTGCGCTGCAAAACTCCGTTGACTATAAAGACATGGGAGTTGCAACGAGTTCAAATACTTTCTTCCGCTCTTTGGGTTCTGTCTTCGGAACCGCCCTCTTTGGGGCAATCCTGACCAACCGTCTCGGACACTACTTGATCGTGGGGCGAGATGAATTAGCAGCGGCTAATCCAACCGCAGCGCTATCTTTCAATGAGAGTGATATTGAAAAAATTAAGCAGAACACAAGTGTGATCGCACAGCTTCCTCCAGAAGCCCAGACCACCGCTCTGGATGCATTTGTTAATTCATTCCAAGTAGTTTTCCTTATGGCAGCGCCAATAACAGCTCTTGGATTCTTGTTAGCTCTCTTCCTTCGTGAGACCCCACTTCGTACCAATAAAGATTATGCAGCAGCTCGTGAAGATTCTGCTGGTGAGGCAATCGGTTAAACGTAATTGGCTGCTAAAGAGAAAAACAAGTTCACCAACCCGTTTGCGGAATTTCCGCGAGAGGTTGGAGTTCTTGTCTTTGCCTCTTTCTTCGTAGCCGTTGGATTTGGAGTTATCGCACCAACGTTGCCGCTATTTGCGCGCTCATTTGGCGTAAACAATGCACAAGTTGGCTCAATCCTTTCAGCATTCGCTTTTGCAAGATTTGCTAGTGGATTGATATCAGGAAAGTTAGTTGATGTATTTGGTGAAAGATTGGTTTACACAGTCGGAGTCGGATTGGTAGCACTCTCATCATTTGCAGCGGCTTTCTCCCAAAACTACGAACAACTCTTGATTTACCGCACAGCAGGTGGACTTGGATCCTCAATGTTCTCGGTTGCAGCCGGTTCAATTATCTTGCGCGCTACTGATGACACTCACCGAGCGCGTGCGCAATCCCTATATAACACCAGCTTCTTAGTTGGCATGATGGCAGGACCAGTAATTGGTGGATTTCTAACTGCGATTTCACTTCGCGCACCTCTGCTTGTTTATGCAATTCTCTTGGTTGTCTCGAGTGCTGCTGGAGGTTTTTTACTACGCAACTCGGTACTCGCTGCGCGCCCAACAGAGAAAATTGTTAACGAGAAGGGTTCAATGCGTGAAGCACTTTCCAGTAAGCCATATCTAATCGCTCTTACAATTTCATTCTGTACCGCATCAGTTCTCTTTGGGATGTCACGTTCTATCTTGCCCTTATTTATGGTGGAAGAGATGAAATCAACTGCTGGATATCTTGGGCTTGGCTTTACGATCTCATCAGTAATTCAAGGTTTTCTATTACTTAAAGCGGGCGGGCTATCCGATACAAAGGGTAGAAAATACTCTGCCCTTTTAGGGACTTCCCTTTTAGGTATTTCCGTTTTGGTTCTGGTCGGAACCGTTCAGCCTTGGATGTTCCTGCTATCAATGGTTATCGCCGCCTTTGGCTCAATTTTCCTTGCATCAACGGCTGCAATTGTGGGCGATGTAATGACAGGCAAAGGCGGACAAGTAATTGCTGTATTCCAAATGTCCGGAGATGCGGGTGCAATGGTCGCGCCAATCGCACTTGGCTTTATCGCCGATCACTACGGCTTCCGCCCCGCATTTGCAGTTAGCGCCGCTTTAATGTTTATTGCCTTCTTTGTAGCAACAAAATTGCCCGAGACGCGGGCTTCGCATCTCGGGCAATCTCGCTAATTTCTAGCAGATTTTATTAGTCACCGTTACGAAGGATTGAGAGTAATCTCAAAACTTCCATATACAACCAAACAATTGTGACCATCAAACCAAATGCCATACGCCAAGACTCCTGTTGTGGAGCGCCTGCAGCGATAGTGCGTTCAATCTGATCAAAATCAAGTACCAAGAAGAATGTTGCAAGTGCAACAGCCGCTACAGCTACTAGTAAGCCTGTCGCTCCGCCTGGACGTCCAGTAAACAAAGTGATGAGTGAGAAAACGAAGTAACCAATCAAAGCACCAAGCATGATGCGAGTGAACTTTGGAGTTACGCGAATTTTGCCGCTGCGGTATGCAACCAAGATTCCACCGAAAGCACATAGCGTTCCGATTACTGCCTGGCCAACGATGCCTGAATAAGCCTCGTTGTAAATACGGCTAATTGTTCCAAGTGCAAGTCCCTGTGCAGCTGCGTACGCGATGATTAGTGGTACGCGAACTTTCTTTGAGAAGATGTTAACCATTGCAAGAACAAAACCGCCGCCGAAGCCAACAAGTGCAAGACCAGGGCTATTTGCACCCCATGCGAATGCAACGACTGCGACCAAGACTGCAAACAAAGTAGCAGTACGCATCACAACATCGTCCATAGTCACTCGACCAGTACGAAGTGAAGATGCTGCAGGTGCTGCGTAAGTTGTTTCTAGTGAATCGTTTTCAAGACGTGTTGCATCCATTTGAGCAAAGCCACGGTTGGAACGAGTTAGTACAGGATTTGAACTGCGCACTAATTTCCCTTTCTAGGAAATCCGCCCCCTTCGGGGTGGGTTAGGTAGGACAAATCTAAAGGCATTTTGCTGAGAATTTCATTTGAAGGTGTTTTGACGCTCATTTTTCGGGCCTCTAACCGAGTTAGAGTCCGATCTGGGAGGGTTATAAAGTCAAGGTTGACTAACTCGAGCACCTATTTTCTGAGCCTAGGGGTTGGCTATATTTCTATTGTCTATTGCTTCGAAATGTCTAGAATAAAGTTGTGGGCGAAAAAGGGAAAACGGTGCTATCAGCGCTTCTGGCGGTTTCGATTACCTTTTCTTTGCAAAACCAGGCGGTGGCAGATAACGCAAATCGCAAGGTGATTCTTGATTCATTTGCTGAAAGTTCTACGGGGAAATCAGAAGTATATGCACTGCCGGAAGCGCAGGTGCAAAAGATTATTGATAACGTACAAACTGATTATCAGAAAGATATGCAATTCTGCGAGACTCTTACATCTGCTCCGTGCGCCGGTCAAACCGGTCTTTCACTTCGAATATTTCTACCGGTTTGCACATTAGTAACAAATTCGCTTTGTATTGAAGCCCTCTCAATCTCATCCGATTCCAGTAACTCGCTTGTTAAGGCAAATTTCCTAGGAACATCTGAAGGAAGATTTTATGCTGCCGACCCAGCACGTGGATTTCCAGAAGCAGGTGCACCCTCTCGTTGGTTGGTTCCGGGCGTTGATAATTTAGGTGGAAGTCAAACTTACGTAACCAAGGTTCTTCTAGATGGATATATATCATCAACAACCAAGAAACTTTTTGTCTTTGATCTAAATGCGATTGTGCAGGGTTACATAGGTACGGATTCAATTTTGTCTACAACATCGCTATCCGAAAAACAGAGAGTTTCGCTCACGCTTCATCTTCCAAATACTGTTACTGGTTGGCTAAATGGGCGCTTAACCAACCCAAATATCTCGATCTCCCAGATTGATCAAAGCCAAAACAGAATCACTGTGGAGGCCAATCCTGTTCTGGTCCCAGAAGTAGATGTGACGTTAACTGCTGAACAAGAGGCTTCGCTTCCTAATCCACGTTTTTTTAGAGAGGCATTTGGTGTTTGGAAAAGCACAAATGCTGGCAATGAAGCTGCTGTTGATTGGATAAAGCAGTTATCGACGGTAATGAAAGATACTTCAACTGGCGAACACACATCGTGGTTCTTCTCTTCCGCCGGATCTAATCCTGCCAACGCCCCGAATAAGTGTCTACAAGATAAGACTCGCCTTTTGGGTCTAGTAACGACAAACGCTGCTGCTTATTCGCCGGGCGCTCCTGATTTTGCAAATGGCTTCCTTAATTACCGTGTTGCTGGGCTTCATTATCGCCCAGACGGTAAATCACTTACCACCGGAACTTATGACCTTCTAATAAAGTCCGAAGTTGCGCGCTGCCTGTATAACTTTACCGCCGCACCCATTTCCGCCTCAATTTCTGTAAGTTACGAAGGTAGCGATAAACAAATAAGCACCACGGTCGTTAGCGAAAAAGATGGCTGGCTACATTTAGGCGCTTACGGATTTACTTTTTCTCAACCTACGTTAAAAATTAAACTTTCTGGAACTGTAGTTAAAACCAATGAATCTAAGAAAGTTAACCCAGTAATTACTTGTAAAAAAGGAAAAAATCTGCAGAAAATTACTGGTGTAAAACCTGTTTGTCCTAAAGGTTGGATACGACAGTAGTAGTGCCTTGAGTGTATGCAAAGCCTTTGATTGGGGAATTACTTCTTCTTATACCCAGCAGGACAGACGGGTTTTACCGCCGTTACTTTCTTAGAAAGCTTGCCCTTTACGCAGTTGATGGTGCTCATCTTCTTTGAGACGGCAGTTGTTACCTTAGGTGTTGGTACCGCATCAATGACGGAAACTTTGATCTTTGGAACTGAGTAGTGAAATCCAGCTGCGCGGAAATAAACATAGCCATTCAATAACTTAAACGTGGTTGTCGCTACTTGCGAAGTTCCGTCAGCATTCAAGATTTCGATTTTCGCGCTCGTTTTTGAAAGCTCTTTACCCCAAAGGCATTTGGCGATATCTTCTCTCAAAACAAGATCGTATACACCTTTTTTCTTCTCACCATCAGAATCAAAACTAGGCGCTGCTACAGTGAATGAAAGTGAATCTGTCGCCGCATCCCATAGTGGTGCTGAAATTGAATAGACCGTTGCATTCGTGCTTACCTGACCTAAAATGCCTCTACTGGCTTGCAGACATCCATTCATCTGAGCATAAATATCTGCACGGACTCCTGTTGAGTATGAGACGGCGCTCCAGATGGATGTTTCCCAATTGGCTTGTGTGGGAATTGCTTTTTCAAAGCTAATCCAATTATTTATACCCGTATTAAAGTTGCTATACACATGGTGCAACTTGGACTGGGCCTGATTTGCGGTCGTTGCAGGTTTTAAATTTGGATATGCGAGCATCAAGGCTTCAGAATATGGCTTATTAAAATCAGCCAGGACTGAACTCACAGATATCGAAGATCCAGCAAATGAGAATTCTGTGGGAGTTAATTGCTGAATTTCACTATTTCTAATTCTACTTTGGAACCATCCACTAAATGTCGGTGCAAGGTACTTAAGATCTAGCACCACTCGGAAAGTTACATCGCTCTTGAAATTGAATGAGTCAAAGCACGTCGTAACCCAGACGCTACAGTTATTTGGATTCGGGGCTGGATAAGTTTTTACTGGAATGATGGAAAGAGACAACCTGCTTGCTTTTGCATTGGCGGTTTGTGTGGTGCTTACGCCTTCGAGTATTGGTTGTAACAGATACTCAGCACCACCAAAATGCGGTGCCTTTGGAAAGGTAAAAACACTTGAATCAGCCCCTGATGGCAGTAATGTTTTTTCATCTCCTGTCCAGTTCTTGGTCTGATTTATATATGAGCCGGCAGGATATTTAGACTGATCGAATACTTTTGCAGCATATGTTTTCGATGATGTGGATGAAATCCACGTCTTACCATTGTCAATCGATGCTTCAAATGACTTAACGCAAGGATTGATTGGATCAACAGAACAATTAGGTAGAACTGCCGTGTAATCGATTGAAGTTTTGTAATCAATAAATCCACTAAATACAGGTTTGTAGAATCCTCCGGCATTTGCCTCAGAAAAAAGCAAGGCAAAATCACTCTTGATTTGAAATTGAGTCAGGCCAATGTTCGCCGCACCAGATGGTTCTCCGGCAAGCGCGGACGAAGATAACCCCAGCGCCAGAATCAGCGCGGTCACACTTGGGACGAAAACTTTTCTTAAAAGCATAGGCGAACCTTATCTCTTTGCAGGAGTAGACCAACTAGCACACTGGAAATCATCAATCTCTCTCAGTTTCACCCAATTGCAGAAGCAGATCACGCGCGAGCTATTTCTTCTTATATCCAGTAGGGCATTTTGGTTTGACCGCAGTAACTTTCTTAGTTGTCTTGCCCTTTACGCAGGTAATTGTCGTTTTCTTAACAGGCACCGTCTTGGTTGCTTGCGCCGGTTGCTTTACTTCTTGCGCTGGCGCCTTAAAGCTAACGGCTAACTGAGGTGAGGAATAGGTAAAGCCATAGGCACGCAGGTTGATCCAATCGTTCTTCGAATCATAATTAGCGCTAACGGTAGCTACTTTCTTCGTGCCATCTTGATAAGAAACTTCAACTTTGGCGTAGCCGGCAGCAATAGCTGGATCAATTCCCCACCAATCACGGGCGCGATTGCCTTTAACTTTTAACTCCATCCAACCTTGAATTTCATTACCAAATTCATCGAAGTGGACGTTACCTACCTTTACAACTATCTGCTGACTTTCGCGATCAAATCGGAAATCACTCAGGCACCACCAACCATTCGTTCCCAGAATCACATCATCAGGGCGAGTTTCACCGGTTTTATTTCCTGCATCGTAATAAATCATATTTACTGCGATATTTCTTTGGGTGGACCTAGCTTTAAGTAAGTTTTGTTCGCAGACTTGATCGCCAGAGTTTGCAGACGGGCTATTTTCCGGAAGCCCTTTTACTGTAATCAAATCTCCCACGACGCTTACTTCTGGATCGCGAACATTGGAGAGAACCCATTTGATCCGCTTGGCAAAGCCACTGCTTTTTAATTTAAACTCAAAATAATAACCTTCAGGAAGAGAGCCTTGAGTTTGGCTGAATGCGATGGTGTTGATCTGCAAACTACCATTCATAAGGTGAACATATGAATGGACTACATCCGTGCCATCGCTATTTGTTATTCCTGCTGGCAATTTCCAATGGGATATAGAGACCACTTCATCTCTTACATAAGCAGAGTTTTCAATAGGTTCACCTTGGGGTGTGTTTGTGATCGCCCAAAATTGCACAGCCTCACTCGGTTTGAAATCCTTGGGCGGTTGATAAGTCAGAGCCCCCGCATCTGTTCCTTCTGATTTATAAAGATGAATTCCTGAAATGCAATCGTTCGCGATCTCCCATTCAGCGCGACAAGGCAGCCATTGGCCATAACGAACATCTGTTAAACCAGTCTGCTTCCACCACTTAGGTTCTGGCGGCATAGGAAATGGATCAGCGGCACTTGCCGGGACCATTGGAGAAATGGCCAAAACGGCGGCAAGTATTAGCCGGCTTAGAAGTTCTCTTTTTCCCATGCCTTTCATACCGAAATTCTCGGGGTGATTTATGCTGACGGCAAGAGATTTTTAAATCAAATTCCGCGCGTGAGCGGGTCTACTTTAGCCAAATGGCAGAGTAAGACGGTGGTCTCTACTTCTTCTTATATCCAGTAGGGCACTTGGGGCTAACTGCAGTTACCTTTTTGGTTACCTTGCCTTTGATGCAGGTGATGGTGGTTTTCTTAAGATTAGGAGTAGTTACTGTTTTTTTATTTGAGGCAATAGGAGCAGTCTGTTGTGCAACAAAAGCCTCTGCTTATTTGAGTAAATCTAGATGTTTATGAACAGGTGAAAAATATCCTGAAGTTCTAGTAGCGGTCCTGGAGGTGCCTGCTCCACAGAAGTAGCCATCAGTAAATGCACTAGGTGTTGTACCTAAATAAATTGATTCTCCCTTATACAACGCCGTGAGAGGACCACCGGAATCTCCTGAGCAAGAGAGGTTATCTGACAATAGTGTCTCATTCGATAAAGCTTCTTTTCTATCCGAATTCAGCCAAGGGAAATAAGATGGTGCAACTAATTTCATACTTCCCTTCGGTGATCGAGGAAGTTCACTCGTCCTTTGATTTGGATTATTCCAATCTTTCTTGCAAGGAAGAGTTTCTTCAGGGGTGCAACGATCTCGATACTCGCCATATCCGTGCGCAATTACCTCTGTTTGAGCTGCTACTAGTTCTTTTTCGATATCTACGGTTAGCAATTTTCCATTAGATATTGAGACCAAGTCTTTTTCGAGGACATAAACAATAAAATCATTTAAACCACCCACTTTTGACATTTTGTAGTCGCCTACAAATGTCTTGATTACCTTAACTCTGCCATTAAAGTCTTTGGCAGATGAATTTGGTCTACCCACCGTGATAACAGCTGGTTCATTTAATATTCGATTGCC
>CAXNEU010000034.1:0-12252 GCA_964201705.1 Candidatus Planktophila sp.
GCAACTGCGCCATCGACCATGTTCTTAACGGTTGAGCCAGATGCGTATTCCGCACCGCCCCATGAAAATTGAATAATTCCATCTGATTCGGCTTCGGCGAAACCACGAAGTGCTGCGATCAGTGTTTGTGATGAAGAAACGTTAATTGCAGGATATGCGAATGCGCCAGCTTTAGCGCGATCCAACATTTCGGCATAAATTTCGGGGGTTGCTATGGCCATAATGACTCCAAAATATCTCGGGCGTAATCCCTGACCGAGCGCTTCATTGGGCCGAATTCAGGCTTACGCCTAATCCAACCACCTTCGCAGGCGGATGAAAAATCGCCATTCCCAATACGCGTAGAAAATGGCGACCTTTCGTCCGTTTTGCCCCTGCTAATCGATGGTTATGGCTAGTTAAGGATGGAGCAATTTCTGCAGGAAGGCGATCAAGCCGGCCAGGAGCGCTGGACTGCTGATGATCTTCAGGAGTAGCACAATAAATGATGTGTACATATTTTCCTTTCTATTCTTATTTACTAGTTCGAAGGCTGGGATCTTCCCCCATATCTCCTATGCCACACCTCAAAAGCCTTCCGCCTGTTGATATTGACGAGTAATCTGCAGAGTTATGAGTTCAGAAAAAATCGGCGATTCAATTGAAAATCTTTCGCAGGAGAACCGGCTCTTTCCACCGAGCCCCGCATTCGCCGCACAAGCCAACGCAAAGCCTGATTTATATGCACACGCAGATAAAGATCGTTTAGCCTTTTGGGAAGAACAAGCGCGCGAACTGACTTGGGATAAAAAGTGGGATCAAGTTCTGGAATGGAATTCGCCATATGCAAAATGGTTTATCGGCGGAAAGATTAATGCTTCGGTAAATGCACTCGATCGTCACGTCGCCGCTGGTCGCGGAGAACGAATCGCTTTTCATTTTGAGGGCGAACCTGGCGACACTCGCACAATTACTTATTCACAGATGCTCGAAGATGTTTCGCAAGCAGCACATGCTTTAACTGAACTTGGGGTAGGCGCTGGTGATCGCGTAGCAATTTATATGCCGATGATTCCAGAAGCTGCGGTTGCAATGTTGGCTTGTGCGCGAATCGGCGCGGTTCATTCAGTTGTCTTCGGTGGATTTTCAGCAGATGCACTTTTATCTCGCATCCAAGATGCCGATGCTAAGTTGGTAATCACTGCAGATGGTGGCTTCCGCAAGGGGTCAGCATTTGCGCTAAAGCCGGCAGTTGACGAAGCGTTAAAGGGTAAACACAACGTGGCGAAGGTGCTGGTTGTAAAGCGCACCAGCCAAGAAACTGCTTGGAACTCAGATCGCGATCTTTGGTGGCACGAAATTGTTGGCCGCCAAAGTAAGTCACACACACCTGAATTCTTCGAAAGCGAGCACCCTCTTTTCATTCTTTACACATCTGGCACAACTGCCAAGCCAAAGGGAATTTTCCACACCACAGGTGGCTATTTAACTCAAGCGGCATACACACATCGCGTGGTCTTTGATATCAAACCTGAGACTGATATTTACTGGTGTACCGCAGATGTTGGTTGGATTACTGGGCATTCTTACGTTGTTTATGGGCCATTAATCAATGGCGCGACGCAGGTTATGTATGAAGGAACTCCTGATACACCACACAAAGGTCGCCTCTTTGAAATAATCGCAAAGTATGGCGTAACTATTTTGTACACCGCACCGACGCTGATTCGCACTTGGATGAAATGGGGAGATGAATTCCCACAAGCGCACAATTTATCTTCCTTGCGTCTGCTCGGCTCGGTCGGTGAACCAATTAATCCAGAAGCTTGGATGTGGTACCGCGAAGTTATTGGTGCAAATAATTGTCCAATCGTTGACACTTGGTGGCAGACCGAAACTGGCGCGATCATGATTTCACCACTGCCTGGCGTTACCGCAACCAAACCAGGATCTGCAATGAAAGCACTTCCGGGAATCAGTGCAAAAGTTGTTGATGATCAAGGTGTAGCCGTTCCAAATGGACACGGTGGATTCTTAATTTTGGATCAACCATGGCCTTCAATGTTGCGTGGTGTTTGGGGCGAAGACGAACGTTATAAAGAGACTTACTGGTCACGTTTTAAAGGAATTTACTTTGCTGGAGATGGCGCGAAGTTAGATAGTGATGGAGCGACCTGGTTGATGGGACGCGTCGATGATGTTATGAACGTTTCTGGTCACCGTATTTCTACAACGGAAGTTGAATCTGCATTGGTTTCACACGAAGCAGTGGCTGAAGCAGCCGTTGTTGGCGCAGCGGCTGAGATGACCGGACAAGGCATTGTTGCCTTCGTAATTTTGCGCGGTGGAATTCCAAATGTCGGCGGCGAAGAGTTAGTCAAAGAGTTACGTGCTCACGTGACCAAAGAAATTGGAGCAATCGCGCGGCCGCGTCAGATTATGGTTGTGGCAGAACTTCCAAAAACCCGCAGTGGAAAAATTATGCGTCGTTTATTAAAAGATGTTGCCGAAAATCGCGCAGTTGGGGATGCCACAACTTTGGCTGATCCGAATGTAATGAAGTTGATATCTGAAGGGCTAAATAGCTCTAAAGACGAAGATTAAGAAACTCTGCCTTTACCCAGTCATTAGCTTGGGTAATTAACCCAGGAATGTACGGCTGAACTTTCGTCAATATCTGGCTCTTCGCGATTTGGTTCTGCACCGATTCCCACGGTGACCAGAGAAGAACGGTAGCGATTAAGTAAGTCACGAGAATGACTCGGATGATTTCTAAAGCAGAACCTGCCAGAGAATCTAAAAACGCCAGTGGCCCACGAAAAATCGTCGCCCGTAATCCTTTGGCAAGTGCTCCTCCGGCAAATGATCCAGCACTTCCGCTGGCAACAATTGCGATGATCACAAAACCAATGCGTTTAAAATCTAGCGCCCAATCGTGTGAGATCTTCAAAGAAAAATAGATTCCAAGAACTCCACCGGCGATGTATCCAACAAATTTGAAGATTGTTCTGATAAATCCGTTTTTATAACCGATGACTCCTGAAATGAGCACGGCTGCGGCAATGATAATGTCTATAAACATTAAATCTGCACCCCTAAATATTTCTCCGTTAGCTCCACTAATTCAGATTCTGATTCTATAACACCAATTTTTTTATACACTGTATTGCCAGATGCATCTATAAAGAGAGTCACCGGAACGCCCATTCCGAAGTACGCTCTTGTTTCGTTCTCGCGATCATAAAAATTTGGCCAAGTCATGCCATTTTCCTTAATAAATCTTTGCGAATTTGCCGGCGCTGCTTCTTCAACTGCAATGCCAACCAGCTGCACTTTGCCTTTGGCTTTACTGTAAAAACTCACAAATTCTGGCATCTCATCTAAACAGGTTGTGCACCAAGATCCCCAAACATTTAAAACCATTGGCCCGCGCAGTGATTCAATGATCGCGCCTGGTGAGCCGTCTACGCATTCGAGAGCGATGCCTTTTAATACTGATTTATCTGTGGTTACCGACTCGCAAGAAATAACTTCTCCGGTCTGCGCAACCGGATCTGAGTTAGAACAACCTGATAAGACAAGTGCGATAAGTAAAATAGTTATGCGTTTCATCGAAAATCCGCATCACTTTTAACTAAGAGCAGTGCTTTCGCTTTATCCATCTCACCAATTCCAACCGATGGGCAAATCTTTGCCACAGGACATGCGCCACACGCCGGTTTGCGAGAATGACAGATCCTTCTGCCGTGCCAGATCATCCGTTGTGACAAGTTAGTCCATTCCTTTTGAGGTATTAACTCTCCCACTTCAAATTCTACTTTTACGGGATCTTGCGAGGCGCTCCACTCAAATCTGCGAGAAAGCCTTCCGAAGTGTGTGTCGACAGTTATTCCTGGAATATCAAAGGCATGGCCCAGAACTACATTTGCTGTCTTGCGCCCAACGCCTGGCAAGGTAATTAGTTCTTCTAAAGTCTGCGGAACTTTGCCATCAAAGTCTTCGATTATTTTTATCGCAAGTCCCTTTATGTGACGCGCCTTTGCTCGAAAGAATCCAGTTGTGTAAATTAGATCTTCAATTTCCGCCAATGAGGCTTTAGCATATGCCCGAACGTTTTTATATTTTTTAAATAACGCCGGCGTAACTTGGTTAACTCTCTTATCAGTGCATTGCGCCGAAAGTACAGTTGCAATGGTTAATTCAAGTGGGTTGGAGAAATCCAATTCGCAGCGTACATCTGGATATCGCTTGCTCAGTATTCGATAGATAGCCCGAGCGCTCTTGCGGGTTTCGCGATCAGGGGCCATGCGAGTAAACTACCGATGTGCCACACGAAGAAGAAGTCGTACGCAGAGCCCCGCTCTTTACCGCCCTTGATGAAGCTGCCGCGGTTTCGCTGCGCGCCTCCATGGATGCAGTCAAGATCGCCAAGGGTTCAATCCTCTTCAAAGAAGGCGATGACGGCGAGCATTTATATGTAATTGTCGATGGCAAATTAAAGCTTGGAACATCCAGCGGAGATGGGCGCGAAAATCTGCTTTCAATCCTCGGACCTGGCGAAATGTTTGGCGAACTTTCTCTCTTTGATCCAGGCCCACGTACCTCAACTGCAACAGCGGTCACAGATGCGAAATTACTTTCACTAAGCCATGAAAAAGTTATTCCTTGGCTAAGGGAAAACCCAGAAGTTTCTTTGCAATTGCTCACCCGATTGTCACAACGCCTGCGCCGCACCAATGAAGCAGTCGGCGATTTAGTTTTCTCTGATGTTCCTGGTCGCGTTGCCAAAGCGTTAATTGATCTCGGCGATCGATTTGGTAAGACAACCCCTGAAGGGTTGCTCGTTAACCACGATCTAACTCAAGAAGAACTTGCCCAACTTGTTGGAGCATCTCGCGAAACAGTTAATAAAGCCTTGGCCGATTTCGCAGGACGTGGTTGGCTTAAGCTGGACGGTCGTTCAGTATTGATTGCTGATGTTGACCGCCTAAGTAAGCGCTCGCGCTAGATCCCTTTAATTCAGCAATTTCAACGGTGAGTTCAATCTCTACTGGTGAATTTAAAGGAAGTTCTGCAACTCCAATTGCACTTCGCGCAGCAATTCCGGCATCGCCCCAGATATGCATGAAGAGCTCAGATGCTCCATTTGCAACAAATGGTTGATTTAGAAAACCGGGCGCACCATTTACATAACAAACTACGCGAACAACTTTTACGATCATATCGACCGGTGCAACAAGTTCTACAGCTGCTAAGCAATTAAGGGCGCAAATTTCTGCAAGTTCTTTCGCTCGCTCTTGGGTGATTTCAGCGCCGACTTTGCCAGTCCCGGCCATTGCGCCATCTACCAAAGGAAGTTGCCCTGCAGTAAAAACTATTTGGCCAGTACGAATTGCAGGAACATAAGCAGCAACTGGTTTAGCAGCAACTGGAAGAGTTAAACCTTTTTCAGCGAGCTTTGCGCGGACATCAATTGCCATAACTATTTAATTTCTCGCTTCATATAAGCCACGAGTTGTTCGCCACCTGGCGCAGGAATAACTGTTACGAGTTCCCATCCATCTGAACCCCAAGTGTCGAGGATTTGCTTTGTGGCATGTGAAAGTAGTGGAACTGTTGCATATTCGAATTTCATTAATTTCCTCCGGCTAGCGCTGCTTTAACAAGTGATGAAACTAGTGAGCCATCTGCTTTGCCAGCGATCTGGCCTTTGATGGCTCCCATTACTTTGCCCATATCGCCAGGCCCAGCAGCACCTGTTGATGCGATAGCTGACGCTATAAGTTTCTTAACATCTTCTTCAGTTAATTGCGCTGGTAAGTACTTAGCAATTACTTCGCCTTCAGCTTTCTCTTCCGCAGATTTATCTGGACGGTTGGCTTTGGCAAACTCATCAGCTGCTTCACGGCGCTTCTTCGCCTCACGCGATAGGACGGTAATGATCTCGTCATCAGAAAGTACGCGAGCTTCTTTTCCGGAAACTTCTTCGTTGGTGATTGCAGTTAAGACCATGCGAATTGTGCCCGATACGACCTTGTTGCTACTGCGAATTGCCTCAGTTAAGTCGCTCTTAAGTGTCTCTTTGAGTCCCACTAGTTTGATGCTCCAATTCTCGAACTGTTCGGGTGTATCTTCTCATGTAATGAGTTATCAACTTCGCCAGGCTGAGATCCCTATTCTGCCCGCTGGCCATGCGCCGATTCGGGTACTTCACTTTTCTGATCTACATCTGACGCCTGCCCGCAAGACCGAGATTGCTGACATCAAATCATTTATAGATCTCGCCCCTGATTTAGTTATCTCAACTGGTGACTTTCTAGCTCATATGCAGGCGGTCCCGGTAGCCCTTGATGCCCTAGATAAATTGTTAGATCTCCCAGGACTTTTTGTTTTTGGATCAAATGATTATTACGCACCTAAGCCAAAGAACCCACTTAAATATTTACTTCCTGGACATGGCAAGAGAATTCACGGAGAAGATTTGCCTTGGCCAGAATTAGATTTAGGTCTGCAAGCGCGAGGTTGGAAAAATTTAAATCACTCGCGGGCAACAATTACAGTTCGCGATACCAGAATCGAATCGCGTGGCACCGATGATGCACATTTGGAATTTGATAATTACTCACTGGTTGCTGGCAAACCTGAACAATGCGATATTGCAATTGGTGTAACACACGCGCCTTACTTAAGAATTCTTGAAGGTATGGCAAGTGATGGTTTAGCTGCAATTTTCGCGGGACATACCCATGGTGGGCAAGTGCGTTTACCTTGGCCAGGTGGCTCACGTGCGCTAACCACAAATTGCGACTTACCAACTTGGCGTGCCCGTGGTTTAACTAAGTTTGGAAACGAACCTTATTTACATGTTTCAGCAGGAATGGGAACTAGCCCCTTTGCACGAATAAGAGTTGCTAGTCCGCCAGAAGTTAGTTTGGTAACGCTTACTGCAAAGCGGCAATATCAGCGTCAACCATAAGTTCGGCTAACTCTTTCCAGTGAGTTTTAGCCTTCCAACCCAAAGCGTTCTCTACTTTAGAAGGATCACCGATAAGTGCATCAACTTCCGTTGGGCGAATATATTTCTTATCGGTTTCAACGTGGTCTTGCCAATTTAAACCTGCGCGCGCAAATGCGGCTTCGGCAAAGTCTTTAACTGTTGCGCCGACACCGGTTGCAACCACGTAATCTGAAGGCTTATCTTGCTGCAACATCAGCCACATTGATTCGACATATTCCTTGGCATAGCCCCAGTCGCGAACTGCGGTGAGATTTCCCAAGAAGACCTTCTCTTGCTTGCCCGCTTTAATTGCAGCAACTGCGCGTGTGATCTTGCGAGTAACGAATGTTTCACCGCGACGAGGAGATTCGTGATTAAATAAAATTCCGTTTGTGGCATGCATTCCATAACCATCGCGGTAATTAACCGTGCACCAGTAAGCCATTAGCTTTGCTGCTGCATATGGCGATTGTGGGCGGAACATAGAAAGTTCATTCTGTGGTGGAGGAGTTGAGCCATAGAGCTCGGAAGTTGATGCCTGATAAAAACGAGTATCGATATCTGCAGAGCGAATAGATTCCAGCAAGCCAACTGCGCCAACTGCATCTACTTGACCGGTGTATTGCGGCATAGTGAATGAGACTTGGACGTGTGATTGCGCACCCAAGTTGTAAACCTCAGTTGGTTTGATATCGCGAATTAGGTTGGTTAGGCCAACGCCATCGATTAAATCGCCGTAATGCAGAAAGAGCTTTGGGTTCTTATCGTGTGGATCTTGGTAAATATGATCGATACGTGAAGTGTTAAATGTTGAAGAGCGACGAATAAGGCCGTGTACTTCATAACCTTTAGCAAGTAAGAACTCCGCAAGATATGAGCCATCCTGTCCGGTAACACCGGTAATGAAAGCAACTTTTTTACTCATCGTCGACTTACTCCCTTTGCAGTTGCATCGATGTACCACTCGATGGTTGAAGCAATTCCATCTCTAAGTGAGATTGCAGGTTCCCAACCTAGCGATTTAACCTTGGTTACATCAAGAACCTTACGCGGTGTTCCGTCTGGTTTTGAGGAATCCCAAGCAATTTCACCTTTAAAACCTGCAAGATCTGCCACAAGTTCGGCTAAAGCTTTAATTGTTAAATCTTCGCCACTTCCAATATTTATGTGCTTCGCTGAATCATATTTTTCGCCTGCCAGAACCACAGCAGATGCAAGATCATCAACGTGCAGAAATTCGCGCATAGGTGCACCAGTACCCCAGAGAGTTTCTTTGGAGCGTCCTGATTCTTTAGCTTCAACAAAGCGGCGAATAAAAGCTGGCAAGACATGCGAGCCTTGTAGTTCAAAGTTATCGCGTGGCCCATAAAGATTTGTTGGCATCAACGAGATCCATTTACGGCCATACTCTTTACGGAAAGATTTAATTAATTCGATGCCAGCGATTTTTGCAATTGCATATGCTGAATTGGTTTCTTCCAGCGGACCAGTCAGTAAATACTCTTCTTTAATTGGCTGGGCACAATCACGTGGATAGATACAACTGGAGCCGAGAAAGATAAATTTTTCGACATCGGCTGCGTGGGCTGCCTCCATTAAATTGTTTTGGATACGCAGGTTATCGGCCAAGAATTCAACTGGGTAGGAGTTATTAGCACCGATTCCCCCAACTTTTGCGGCAGCATCCACAACGATTGTTGGTTTGGCTTTCTTGATGAAATTTATTGTTGCATCACGGTCTAAAAGATCGCAGACGCTGCGGTTTATGCCGATTACTTGTTCGCCAGTCTTTTCGTAGGCTCGCACGATTGCCGAACCAGCAAGACCGGTGGCACCAGCGACAACGATTGTCATGCTGGTGAGTCTACAGGCGAGTAGTTAATGAATTAGCGAGCGAATTCAGCAGCGACGAGTTCTGCGATTTGTGCAGTATTTAACGCTGCACCCTTGCGCAAATTATCTCCGCAGACAAATAAATCGATAGATTTTGGATTATCAAGTGACTGACGTACGCGACCAACCCAAGTTGGATCTGTACCTACAACGTCAGCAGGTGTTGGAAATTCCTTCTTTTCAGGGTTGTCATAGAGCAGCACACCTTCTGCCTTAGCCAGCGCTGATTGCGCTGCTTTACGAGTAACAACCTTTGAAAATGTTGCATGCACTGTGAGCGAGTGTGTTGTAACAACTGGTACGCGCACACAAGTGACCGCTACTTTTAGTTTCGGCATCCCAAGAATCTTTCGCGATTCGTTACGCACCTTTAACTCTTCAGATGAATAACCAGCCTCTTTTAGTGAACCTGCCCAAGGAATAACATTTAGCGCAAGTGGGGCTGGAAACGGACCTAAATCTTTTACGGCAGTGCGGATATCGCCAGCAACATCTCCAAGACCTTTTCCGGCAACCTTAGAAATCTGATCATGCAAAGCATCGATTCCGGGTTGACCCGCACCTGATGCTGCTTGATAAGAAGAGACAACTAACTCTTTCAAACCAAATTTCTTATCAAGTGCGCCCATTGCAACGATCATGGAAAGTGTTGTGCAGTTTGGGTTAGAAATAATCCCCTTTGGGCGGTTCTTGATTTCTTTTGGGTTTACTTCTGGGACAACAAGTGGAACTTTCTTATCCATACGAAAAGCACCTGAGTTATCGACGACAACGGCTCCGCGCTTTGCAGCGATTGGTGTCCACTCGGCAGAAATTTCATCTGGTACATCAAACATTGCAATATCAATGCCATCGAATGCTTCAGGAGAGAGCGCAACAACTGTTAGCTCTTCACCGCGGCAAATCAATTTTTTACCCGCACTTCGCGCAGATGCGATTAAGCGAATCTCACCATAGACATTTTTACGCTTACTCAAAATATCGAGCATTACTGTGCCGACGGCGCCAGTTGCACCGACGACGGCCAGAGACGGAAGTTTCTTTACTTTTTTCTTACTCATCGCCCCGACCCTCCATATACAACTGCTTCTACTTGATCGGCATCTAAACCAAATGCGGTGTGTGCTGCACGAACGCCTTTTTCTAGGTCACTTTCGCGGCAAATAATGGATATTCGGATCTCGGAAGTCGAAATCATTTCAATATTTAGCCCAGCTTCAGCCATCGCGGCAAAGAAAGTCGCAGTAACACCAGGGTGTGAGCGCATTCCAGCACCAACTAGTGAGAGTTTGCCTATCGAATCATCATATTGAATCGAAGCAAAGCCGACTTCGCCTTGAATGCGCTGCAAGATCGCAGTTGCATTGGCGCCCTCTGCTTTAGGAACTGTAAATGAAATATCAGTTAAGCCAGTCGCTGCAGCGGATACATTCTGCACAATCATGTCGATGTTGATGTCGGCATCGGCGATAGCTTGGAAAATTCGGGCTGCAACACCGGTGCGATCTGGCACGCCAACAATGGTTACCTTGGCTTCAGACTTATCGTGTGCGATACCCGAGATGATTGCTTGCTCCATGTTTCCTCCTTCAGGATGGTTTTCAACCACCCAGGTGCCTTCGTTTGGTGAAAATGATGAACGGACGTGAATTGGTAAGTTGTAACGACGTGCATATTCAACGCAACGCAGATGCAGAACTTTCGCTCCAGCTGCTGCAAGTTCTAACATTTCGTCATAAGTAACAGTTTTTAATTTACGCGCAGATGCAACAACGCGAGGATCTGCGCTAAAGACTCCATCAACATCTGTATAGATTTCACAAACATCGGCATCAAGGGCTGCAGCAAGTGCAACAGCAGTTGTATCGGAACCTCCGCGACCTAGAGTTGTAATATCTTTTGTATCTTGCGAGATTCCTTGGAAGCCCGCAACAATTGCGATTGCGCCATCGTTAAGCGCTTCTTGAATTCGACCTGGAGTCACATCAATGATGCGCGCGCGACCGTGGGCAGAATCAGTAATAACTCCGGCTTGCGATCCTGTAAATGAACGAGCTTCGTGTCCTAAATTTGAAATCGCCATTGCAAGGAGTGCCATAGAAATTCTTTCGCCAGCGGTAAGCAACATATCTAGTTCGCGTCCGCCCGGAATCGGGGTCACAGCATTTGCGAGATCGATTAATTCATCAGTGGTATCGCCCATTGCGCTGACCACGACAACGACCTGGTTGCCATCCTTTTTAGCCGCCACAATGCGGGCAGCCACGCGCTTCATGCCCTCGGCATCGGCAACGGAGGATCCGCCGTACTTCTGAACGATTAGCCCCATAGGTCAATAGTGAAGCAATTTCTACGATCCAGCCACCCAATTATGGGAAATCTCAATTATTGAGACAAGAGTACGTTCAAATAGTGAGACGTTTAGCCTTCTACGTTGCGCCGGCCTTCAAAGGCACGACCCAGGGTTACTTCATCTGCATATTCGAGGTCGCCGCCGACTGGCAGACCGCTCGCCAAACGAGATGTTTTTATTCCTAGCGGCTTAATCAAACGAGCCAAGTAAGTAGCCGTTGCTTCGCCTTCCAGGTTTGGGTCGGTGGCGAGAATTACTTCGGTGATATTTGAATCAGATAAACGCACCATTAACTCGCGAATGCGCAGTTGATCAGGCCCAATGCCATCGATCGGACTGATCGCACCACCGAGCACGTGATACTTACCGCGAAATTCGCGGGTGCGCTCAATTGCAATTACATCTTTGCTCTCTTCAACTACACAAATTGCTGATGGGTCGCGCCGCGGATCACGACAGATTCGACATTCAGTCTCTTCTGAAACGTTGCCGCATTGTTCGCAGAACCTAACGCGTTCTTTAACAGTGCGAATTGCATCGACCAAAGCTAGTGCGGCATCACTATCGGATTGCAAAATATGAAATGCGATTCGTTGTGCACTCTTTGGTCCGATACCGGGCAAGCGACCAAGTGCATCGATGAGATCTTGGATCGCACCTTCGTGCATACCAGTGCTCATTAACTCTTTTTCTTTTCAGGGATAACAGTCGCGCCAAGTTCAGCGGCCAAGAGTGCGGCACCTGACAATAAGTTTTTATCTGATGGCGCTTCATCTTTGCGCACTGCACGTGCTTCAGGAGTTGAAGTTGTATCAATTGATGCATCGACTACTACTTCTATTTTGCGATCAATCCCCACGATTTCGATAAACGCTTGGCGCAGAATTTCATCTGATTCAGAGCGAACAAATGAATCACGAGCGCCGGCATTAACGATGCCGATTGTGATCAATTTTTCATCTACTGCGACTATTTGGGCAGAGGCTGAAAGGAGTGACCAGGTTAGGCGGCGGCGCTTCTTAACGTTCTC
>CAXNEU010000035.1:0-12007 GCA_964201705.1 Candidatus Planktophila sp.
CCAGCGATCTTGCCGCCTTCTTTTAAGATCTCGGTAATTGTTAACTCAGCAAAAACTTTAAGGTGTGATTCGTAATCACCATGCTCGCGCTTGTCGGCTTGTTGCAGGGCAACAATCTTCTGTTGCATTGTGCGGATAAGTTCTAGCCCAGTGCGATCGCCGACGTGTGCAAGACGTGGATATTCGTGTCCGCCGAAGTTGCGTTGGCTAATCTTTCCTTCTTTAGTGCGATCAAAGAGCGCACCCCACATTTCAAGTTCCCAGATGCGATCTGGAGATTCTTTGGCGTGTAGTTCGGCCATACGGAAATGGTTTAGAAATTTTCCACCGCGCATCGTGTCGCGAAAGTGCACCATCCAGTTATCGTTTGAATTCGCATTTCCCATTGAAGCTGCCGCGCCACCCTCCGCCATCACTGTGTGCGCTTTGCCAAATAGTGATTTACAGATGATTGCTACGCGTAAACCTGATTCGCGCGCTTCAACAGCTGCACGAAGTCCAGCGCCACCCGCACCAATTACAAGAACGTCATACTTATAACGCTCGAGGGCAATTTTTTCTGTAGTCATATCTATTGGCATCCCTTAGAAGAAGTAGAAATTGGTCCAGGCGCCAGTTGCAACTTGGCGAACGTAGATATCGGCAAAAGCAACTGCGGCAAGTGAGTACCAAGCAAATTGCTGATGCTTGTGATTGAGAACTGAAACCCAACTCCATAACTTGTAGCGAATTGGATGCGCTGAGAAATTCTTCAACCGTCCACCAATTGTGTGGCGACAAGTGTGACAAGAAAGTGAATAGAACCAGAGAAGCGTGGAACTTGCCACGAGAACAAGGGAGCCAACGCTCATATGTCCCCATTCGCCTTCAACACTCTTAAATGAAATTATCGCGTCATAAGTAAGGAACATGTTAAAAATTAAACCAGCGTAGAAGAACCAACGGTGTGCGTTCTGCAAAATTAGTGGAGCGCGAGTTTCACCGGTGTATTTAGTATGTGGCTCTGCAACTGCGCAAGCAGGTGGAGATAGCCAGAATGCGCGGTAGTAAGCCTTGCGGTAGTAATAACAAGTCATGCGGAAACCGAGTGGGAAGATCAAAATAATTAGCGCAGGTGAAAGTGCGAAGTTAAAAATTTCAGCGCTAACTGGCGTCCACCCAAAAATTGTCGCCTCAGGTACGCAAGCTTCAGAAAGACATGGCGAATAGAAAGGTGAGATTAAATGGTCTTTGTAATAATTTGCGCCTTCGAATGCGCGAAAGGTGGCATAGATAATGAAGCTAAATAAAACTCCAAAGGTAATGGCGGGTTCCAACCACCACTTATCTGTGCGAAGCGTGCGCTCTTTAATTTTGGCGCGGGTTGGAGAAAAGACTCCGGACATTGCTTCCCCTTTTTCCTTAAAGATTTCTTAAGGGCAAGTGTGCGCTTGAATAGGAAAAGTCGCTAGGCGTAACCCCACAGACAGGCTATGAAGTCAGCCACAGGTTGAAGAAAAACTGGCGGAGGGCGTGGGATTTGAACCCACGAAACTTTCGTTTGCCGGTTTTCAAGACCGGTGCACTCGGCCGCTATGCGAGCCCTCCGTGGGAGAGATTACCCGAACTTCTCGGCCTTTAAAAATCGGCGCTAATTACCGCGGAAGTTCGAGCAGCTTCTCAATAATTATTGCAACACCATCTTGATTGTGAGGAGGCGCTACATCTTTCGCATTTGCTGGTCCCGCATGGTGACCATCGATCATTGCATATGATCTTCCGGCCCATTGCAACATAGAAAAATCGTTTGGATTATCACCGAAGGCAACACAATCTTCTGCAGTTATTCCAATGCGCGCTGCCATCATCGCCAAAGTTTCACCTTTAGAAACACCTAGCGCAGAAATTTCAAGTAATGAATCGTTATTTGCAGAGTGTGTAACATTTACTACGCCTTGCAGTGCAGGTGTTGCTAAAGCCAACATTTCATCGGCAGAAATTTCTTGTTGCGAAAGTCTTGCTAGCAATTTGAGTGCAGGGCGATTTGTTACCGAATCAATAGTGTCTACGCCAACATCATCCATGCCAATATCCCAGCGCGGAATATAAGCCTTCTCGCGATGGAAGTGATCATTTGATTCAACCGCAAAAGAAACGTTCGGGATTGTCTCGCGCAAAATATCTACCGCTTTTTGCAGTTCGACTGGTTGAATCATCCATTGTTCAACAACTTTATCGTTGTGCATGTCGTACAGAAGTCCGCCATTGCAACAAATTGCCGTTCCAAAATCAAATGCCTCGCGCACATCGCTCATCCAGCGAGCAGGGCGCCCGGTTACAAAGAAGACTTTGATTCCTAAATCGCGAGCCTTAGTAAATGCCGCAATCGTGCGATGTGAGATGCCTTCGTTGTGAGGAACGATCGTGCCATCTAAATCAGTTGCAATTAACTTGGGGCGACGATCACTCACACAAGCTCAAATCTCTTCATTCCAAGGAATGGTTGTAGCGCAGCAGGAACATTTACAGTTCCATCAGAATTTTGATGGTTTTCTAATATCGCAACAATCATGCGGGGAATCGCTACCAGCGTGCCATTTAACGTTGCCACAGCCTTGGTTCCGTCAGCATCTTTATATCGAATATTTAAGCGACGGGCTTGGTATTCAGTGCAGTTGGAAGTACTTGTCACTTCGCGATAAGCGTTCTGGGTCGGAATCCAAGCTTCAATATCAAATTTACGAGTTGCACTTGACCCTAAATCACCGGATGCCACATCAATTACTCGAAATGGAATCTCCATTGCATTTAGGAAATCTTTCTCCCATTGCAACAATCGTTGATGTTCTTCTTTCGCCTCTTCTGGCTTACAGAAAGAGAACATTTCAACTTTATCAAATTGGTGAACACGAATAATTCCGCGGGTATCTTTGCCATAACTTCCTGCTTCACGACGAAAACATGAAGAATATCCGGCATAACGCAGTGGAAGCTTTTCTGCAGGTAGTACTTCATCCATGTGATACGCCGCGAGTGGAACTTCACTTGTTCCGACTAAGTAGTAGCCATCTTTTTCCAAGTGGTAAACATTCTCGGCGGCTTGTCCCAGAAAACCAGTGCCTTCCATTGCGGCTGGCTTAACCAGAACTGGGGGGATAACTGGAGTAAATCCAGCCTTAAGTGCACTTTGAATTGCGTAGTTAACAAGTGCAAATTCCAACATTGCACCGACACCAGTTAAATAGTAAGAACGTGATCCAGAAACTTTTGCACCGCGTTCAGTATCGATCGCACCAAGTAACTTACCGAGTTCAACGTGATCTTTTGCTTCAAATCCATCTTTCGTAAAATCACGTGGAGTGCCGACGTGTTCGATAGTTACGAAATCGGCTTCACCACCAATAGGTGCCTCTGGATCCAAAAGATTTGAAAGTTGCATTACTAGAGCGCTAGTTTGAGATTCAACTTCTGTGCGCTTGGCATCGGCGGCTTTTACCTTTTCCGCCAAAGCTTTGGAATTTTCAAGTAATGCGACCTTTTCTTCACCTTTTGCTGCACCAACAGATTTTGAGAGCGTGTTCTGCTCTGCGCGCAGCGTTTCAAATTCAGCTAGCGCTGCACGGCGAATATCGTCAATTGCTAAAACTTTATCCACGATCGCAACGTCTTCGCCGCGACCTTTCTGTGAAGCGCGTACAACATCAGGATTTTCGCGCAAGAACTTAATATCGATCATTGTTATTGCGCCTCTCTTGGATAAGAGCCTAGGAACCTGATGTCATCGCAGATCTCTTTCAGTTCTGCCATGCTGGCGCCAACTGCTGAATCATTAATGTGGCCTTCCACATCAATGATGAAATGGTAGTGACCTAATTCGCGACCAGTGGGACGACTCTGAATAAATGTCAGGTTGACGCTATTTTTTGCAAAGACTTGCAAGATTTCCAGCAAGGCTCCGGCATGGTCGATATCAATAAATATCGCCATTGACGTGCGGTCGTGGCCAGTTGCTTCAGGAACCCAACCTGGTTTCTGAGCACAGATAAATCGAGTTACTGCTCCGGTGTTATCGCCAACATCGTCAGCGATTACTTCTAAACCAAAGTGTGATGCGGCAGCGCTTGATGCAATCGCTGCATCTAATTCGCCTTTACTGACCAACTCTGCGGCTGCGGAAGTCGAGTTAGTTGGCACAATTTCTGCGTGCGGATAATTCTTGGCAATAAATGCGCGACATTGCGATTCTGCATGTGGATGCGTGCCGATTCGAACAAATTTACTTGTGCCAGGTTTTGCCATAAAGGCGAATGAAACAGGCAGCGTCACTTCGGCGGCAATTGTTAGTGGATCTCCTGTTGCAAGCTCATCAAGGGTGCGAGCAACAACGCCTTCTACCGAATTCTCAATTGGTACAAGAGCGTATTGTGCATCTCCGGTACGAACGGCATTTAGCGCTGCAGTGACATTTGCAAATGGAATTAATACATCTGAATCACAAGTGATCTTTTTTAGCGCAGCCTCAGTAAAAGTCCCAACTGGACCCAAGTAGGCAAATCTATGGCTTTCTGATGCGCTCACTGGTTAAGGATACCTGCTAATAAGTAGGCGCTGATCCCTAATTAAATAGCTCACTTAATATTGCTTAAGAAATCACGCACAAAGCCGGGACGGTCAGTAATCAGATTGTCCACGCCTAATTCATAACAAAGCCTAATGTCAGATGGATCATTGACGGTCCAGACATTTAACTTACGGCCGGCGCTTTTTATCCGTTTTGCCAAATCTGGATTTTTTTGCAATTGGGTAATTTCTGGACCTAAAGAGCGAGCAGAAGAGTGCAGCGCGTTAAACCACGGAATGAAGTTATTTAATAAATATGTAGTTTCAACATTTTTATCTAACTGCTTAATATGTTCAATCGCCAACCAGGAAAATGACATTACATTAACTTCAATCTCAGCTCTTTTGATGCGCTTTGCTTCTGTATTTATTTTTTCTACTATATGTCCTTCAATCGCAGTACGAGATGGCACGGGATGTTTTGTTTCCAGAAGAAGAGATTTACCCTGGCTAATCGCAAAATCTAATATTTCATCAATGGTCAGAATTTGTGGATAAATACTCTTCAATTGCGCGTAAGTACTACCCGAAACTACCGCCTTGTTATTTGCACACCGTTCTAGATCTGTGTCATGCCACAAGACAGCAACACCATCTTTTGTTAAACGGAGATCGCACTCGAAGCCATCAGCGCCTTGTTTTACCGCCTCTTCGTAGGCGGCCATTGTCATCTCGGGATAGTCGTGCGATGCCCCGCGATGAGCGTAGATCTTCATAGTTCGAGATTAACACCATTAGGCTAAGCAGTATGAGTCGCCTTTACTTTCAATGCGCAGCGCGTTCTGCTGTCGGTTTGGTGCGCAATGGAAATGAAGACTCCGCACTCGTTGGTTCGCAATTAATCGCAGTCGCAGATGGCATGGGCGGTCACGCTGGGGGCGAATTTGCATCTTCAGTTGCTATAAATACTCTCTCAGAAATTGCTCCGACCTTTATAAACGCAGATGTCGATAGCGAATCAGCGAGTGATCTATTTCTAAACTCACTACACACAATCGATGGCCAAATTCACGCTGTAACCCAAGATGAACCGCAATTAGCAGGCATGGGAACAACGCTTACCGCGCTATTCATTAACGCTGCTGAAATCTCATTGCTACACGTGGGAGATTCGCGGGCTTATCGGCTACGCGGAAATGATTTAGAGCAGTTGAGCGCTGATCACACTGTTCTGCAAGAGTTGCTAAATAAAGGGATTATTTCTGAATCAGATGCTCAAGTTCATCCGCAAAGATCGATGCTTACTCAGGCGCTAATGGGTGAGGGCAATCTCGAGCCTTCTCTTCATATATTCGAAGGAAAAATTAAGGATCGCTACTTAATATGTAGCGATGGTTTAACTGGTGTTTTAAGCGATAAGGAAATCAAATCATTGATTAAAGGTAAGGATGCCGCGGCAGCCGTTGATGCCTTAATAGATGCTATATATATAAATGGTGCACCTGATAATGTCACCGTAGTTTTGGCGGATCTCGTCGAGTCAACTACCACTGGCGTTGAAAAGTTGGGAGCTGCTAAAGCATGATGAATAAAGTTTTAGGCGGCCGCTACCAATTAGGTGCAATGATCGGCACTGGTGGAATGGCTGATGTGTTTATCGCACAAGATCAACGTTTATCGCGTGAAGTAGCGGTAAAAATTCTGCGCAGTGATTTAGCAAAAGATTCAACTTTCGTCGCACGCTTTAGAAAAGAAGCAAAGGCGGCAGCCGGGCTTAACCATCCTGGAATCGTTGCGGTTTATGACTCTGGTGAAGAACCAGCGCCATACATAGTTATGGAGTTAGTTTCTGGCCACACTCTTAGAGAGTTAATTCACGATGGCGATCGCTTGCCACTTGATCGCGCACTTGAAATTGGTGCAGGCATTCTTGCCGCCTTAGATTATTCACATCAACGCGGAATTGTTCACCGCGATATTAAACCAGCGAACGTAATGATCACCAATAAGGGCGCCGTAAAGGTGATGGATTTTGGAATCGCGCGCGCGATGGATGATTTGGGTGCGACTTTAACCAGTACCTGGAATGTGGTCGGCACCGCGCAGTATTTATCACCGGAACAAGCACTTGGTGAAATCGCAGATGCGCCAACAGATATTTACTCAACCGGATGTTTACTGTTTGAACTATTAACGGGACGTCCGCCGTACACCGGTGAGACTCCAGTATCAATCGCTTATCAACACGTATCTGGCGTTTTAACTCCAGCTCGACAATTGCAACCAGAGCTGCCTGAAAGTGTAGAAGTTTTATTGACCGTTGCTCTCGCCAAAAAACCAGAAGATCGTTACCCATCTGCAAGTGCCATGTTGGAAGATATAAATAAAATTCGAGCTGGGCAAAACATTTCCACCAAAGTAGCTCGCGCACCGTTGGTAAGCCGGCGCACTGCGATTATCTCTGGCATCGCTATTTTGGCCGTTGGAATATCCGCAATTGTCGGCCTCTCGCTTAATGGAGGATCAACCCCATCACTCGGTAATGAAATTCCGAATGTAGTGGGCTTAACCGAAACCCAAGCGCGCGCTTTGCTGCCTGGTTACACAATCACTGTTCAGCGTGCACCCGATCCACGTATTCCGAAAGACCGTATCGCCAGCCAAATTCCACTTGCCACAACTCAAATAAAGAAGGGTTCTGCAGTCACGTTAACTATTTCTGACGGTCCAGGTGATGCGATCGTCCCTGATGATTTGATTGGAAAGTCACTAATTGATGCGCGAACAGCACTTGCTGCAGCAGGTTTAGTGATCTCAAAGACTGAAGCTGCTCCATCTGATGAAGCGCAAGGAACGGTATTAAAAGTTACTCCAGAAGCTGGTTCAACAATTACCGCCGGGTCAGGTGTAGTTCTCACTATTGCTAGCGGTGAAGTAGAAGTTCCAAATCTAATTGGTGTCGAGGCAATTCAAGCAAAAACTTTACTTATCCAAGCGGGCTTCTTGGTGCGTGAATTCAATGATTACGATCCGGCTCAAACTGTTGGAGTTGTAATTCGTCAAGCACCTGATGCAGGTACTACGCAAACTATTGGTAAGCCAGTAACTATTACTATTAATAAAGCTCCGTAATTTAAGAGCTGCGTCCGACAACAGGAGATAGCCCCACTGACTTAGCGAGCGCGTTTTTATCTCCACACTGCGTCAACCAATTTGCCAACATCAAGTGGCCGTGTTCAGTTAATACTGATTCAGGGTGGAATTGCACGCCTTCGATTGGCAAGGTTTTATGACGCAGCGACATCACAACTCCGGATTCTGTGGCGCCAGTTATTTCAAGTTCCTTTGAAACTGTCTCTCGTTCAACGGCGAGTGAGTGATATCGAGTTGCGGTAAATGGCGAAGGTAAATTAGTAAGTACACCTTTTCCTTCGTGAATAACTTGCGAAGTTTTCCCATGCAATAACTCCGGTGCGCGCGAAACGGTTGCCCCAAAAGCGGCGGCGATTGCTTGATGTCCTAGACAAACTCCAAAGAGTGGAATCTCATTTTCGGCGCAGTATTTGATCATCTCAATGCTTACACCTGCAGCCTCCGGCGTTCCGGGTCCGGGGGAAATTAATACGCCGTCGTAATTACTTGCTTCATTTGCCGCCACTTCATCATTTCGTTTAACGGTGCACTCAGCCCCAAGTTGGCCCAGGTACTGCACCAAGTTAAAGACAAAGGAGTCGTAGTTATCGACGACGAGGATGCGGGCCATGGTGTAATTCTGGCAGGCGCAGACGATCGCTGTTTCCAGTATTGGATTTAGCCTGTAACCTTTAGCCATGCCAAAGTCGAGATTGCGTAAAAAGGTCCAAGAGCGTCACGCTCACGAAGAGTTAATTCACGATACCGAGCCACATGGCCCGCTCGAGAGCCCACGCTGGTTGGCCCCTGTAATGGTCGCCAACTTCTTGATCGGCCTCTTCTGGATCGTCATCTTCTATGTAACTCAGACTCGTTACCCGATCCCAGGTATCGGCGCTTGGAACATGATTATCGGCTTTAGCTTCGTGGGGGTTGGATTTAGCCTCGCGACTAAATGGCGATAGAGCGAAGCATCATCGCCTGACTAAATGGCGATAGAGCGAAGCATCATCGCCTGACTAAATGGCGATAGAGCGAAGCATCATCGCCTGACTAAATGTAGATAATTTAACCCCATTCTCAGCGTTCTCACAGGTCATGGGAGCATTCTCAAACCATGGCAACTATTGAAAGTAAGAACTCATACCGCGTCCTTGTCGTCGATGATGAGAAAAGTATCAGCGATTTAATTTCTACCAGTCTGCGCTTTGTTGGTTTTGATGTGCGCACCGCAGCAACTGGATCTGAAGCTTTAACTGTTGCCGAAGAATTTAAGCCGCAAGCCGTTGTCCTTGATGTGATGTTGCCTGATCTTGATGGATTTGAAGTCTGTCGCCAGTTACGCAGCGAAGGTTTAAACATTGGAGTTTTATTTTTAACGGCTAAAGATGGCATGGAAGATAAGGTCGCTGGTTTAACAATCGGTGGCGATGATTACATGACCAAGCCATTTAGTTTAGAAGAGTTGGTTGCGCGTTTGCGTGCCCTGCTTCGCCGCATCGGCGTTGTTGAAATTGATACTGATGATGAAAAGATTCGCTTTGCAGATCTGGAATTAAATGAAGCAACTCACGAAGTACATCGCGCGGGTCAATTGCTGGAAATGTCTCCCACTGAATTCCAATTACTGCGTTACTTGTTGATTAACGCAGATCGTGTAGTTTCTAAATCGCAGATTCTGGACCACGTCTGGCAGTACGACTTCAGGGGCGATGCCGGAATTGTAGAAACATACATCTCTTACTTGCGCAAAAAAATTGACGCATTTGATCCACCACTAATCCACACTGTTCGCGGCGTCGGCTACCGACTTAGATTGCCCGCAGCAAAATAAATGAATAGCCCGTTCTCAAATTGGAGCTTACTTAATCGTCTGACTTTAGGCGTTGTACTCCTTTCTGCAATGGGCTTTCTTGCATCCGATGTCGCAGCGCAAACGCTTATGCGTTCTTACTTAACTCATCAGATGGATTCTGAGTTAATTAGCGTGGCCGGCGGCGCATTCCCACGAGTTGAACGCGCAGGTATCGCACGCGAAGCGCGTGAGAATCAAAGCGATGACGAGCGAGATGATGACGCACCTGAAGTCCCGCTGCAGAGCGTACCAACCTCAATTTCATTAACCTTGATTGGTCCGGCTGGAATTATTCTGGGTCAGATCGGCGGTGATTTAAATAGCACTGAAATAACTAGTTATTTACAGTCAATTACACCCAAGAAGGTCATCGAGCGCGCGAATCGGCCTTTTACAATTGAGGCACCGCAATCAGATTTCCGCGTTATCGCACAAAGGCTACCTACTGGTTTGGGTATAGTCGTTGTTGCACAATCATTTGAAGATATAGATCGCACACTGCTGCGATTGCAGGGGTTATTTATATTAATCGGTCTTGTAATGATTTTATTTATCGCATTGGCATCTCGTAAGGTTATTACCGTTGGCCTGCGTCCACTTGCAACGGTTGAGGCAACTGCAGAGCGAATTGCTGAGGGTGATTTAACCGCTCGTTTACCCGATCTAAAACCAAATACTGAAGTCGGGCGTTTGGTCAATACTTTAAATATGATGTTGGGGCGGATCGAAGAGTCTTTCTCTGCGCGAATTGAAAGTGAGAGCAAGTTACGGCGATTTGTTGCAGATGCTTCGCACGAACTTCGCACACCGATCACTGCAATTCGAGGCTTTGCCGAATTACATCGCCAAGGAGCGGTTACTGGTGAAGAAAAGACTAAAGAATTAATTGGGCGAATTGAAAACGAATCCAAACGCATGGGTTCACTCGTCGAAGATTTATTGCTGTTGGCGCGCCTTGATCAATCTCGTGAGATGAAGGCAGAACCAGTTAATTTAAGTAAATTAGTTTTAGATGCAGTCGAATCAGCTCGGGCTGCTGGGCCAAACTATCCTGTTAACTTCAACAAGTCAGGTGATGAGATTTATGCTCTTGGTGATAACGACCGCATCCATCAAGTCGTGGCTAACTTGCTCGCCAACGCCCGCACTCACACACCTGCAGGAACCAAAATTGATGTATCAGTAATTCAAAGCGAAGATGGAGTTCGGATTCGAATCGCAGATAACGGACCTGGCTTATCTGATAAAGATCAATCTCGAATCTTCGAGCGTTTCTATCGCGCGGATGCTTCGCGTGTTCGCACCGATGGTGAGGGCACGGGACTTGGTTTATCAATCGTTGAGGCAGTAATGCGCGCGCATGCCGGACAAGTAAGCGTTGAATCAGAGCTTGGTAAAGGCGCTACTTTCACGCTCTTCTTTCCTTTATCTTCCTAAAACTTAATTACCCAACGATTCCATGGCGCGCAGGGTTGCAATTCTTTCTTCAATTGGTGGGTGTGTAGAAAACATTTTAGAGACTGCTTTTCCATCCAGCGGTGATTCAATCCAAATATGAGCAACGGCATTTGATTTTTGATGCACCACAGTTGAATCCGCCGCTAGTACTTCTAAAGCTTTACGTAGCCCAGCAGGGTTGCGAGTAAATGAAACTGCAGTTGCATCGGCTAGAGATTCGCGGCGGCGCGATATCGCGCTCTTTAACAACGTTGCGGCGATCGGTGCCAGAATCAAAACTACTAACGATAGGACTAGAAGAACGGGGTTGGCGTTGCTATCGCGATCGCGACGACCCCCACCAAACCACATCATGCGCATTAAAAAGTCGCTCAGTATTGCTATTGCACCTGCAGTAGTCGCGGCAACTGCTGAAACTAAAGTGTCGCGGTTTCCTACGTGTGACATTTCATGCGCAATCACGCCCTGTAATTCATCGCGATCCATAACTTCCAAGATACGAGTTGTAAATGCGATTAACGCATGATCTGGATCGCGACCGGTAGCGAATGCATTTGGCGCGCTGTCTACAACAATTGCAACTTTCGGCATCGGCAAGCCACTGGCGATTACCACTTCTTCAATTACATTAAATAGTTCGGGATTATCTTCGCGCTGAATAACCTTCGCGCCGGTCATTTTTAAAACTAACTTGTCGGAACCGTAATACGAACCCCAAACGCCAATTAGCGAAATTCCAACGGCGAGTGGCACCATAAACGTTGATGTGCCAGCACCAAAGTAAGTCAGCGCTGCATACGCAACAAGTCCGGTTAATAAACCCATCGAGGCAAGTAGAAAATATGTCTTACCTTTATTTGCGCTCTGTTGAGCGCGAAAATCTTGCGTTGCCATCAGGTATTAAAAAGTAACCTTTGGCGCATTGCGAGATTGTGGATCTTCAACTTCATAAAATTCACGCTCTGAAACCTTAGCAAAACCTGCAAAAAAGCTGGTTGGGATAGTTTTTACTGCAGTATTTAA
>CAXNEU010000036.1:0-11377 GCA_964201705.1 Candidatus Planktophila sp.
GCCAAAATAACAATTGTGATCCACCAAGGCATGCGATCAAGAATTGATAAACAAATCATTGCAGTGCCAACCATCGCTTTATCGGCAACTGGGTCAAGAAACTTTCCAAGTTCAGTTATTTGATGTCTGCTGCGCGCCAAGTTGCCATCGACAATATCGCTTAAACCGAGAATGAAGAATATCCACCAAGAAATGATCTGCCAGTTGTAGTCACTTCCGCCGTTCATAAATAAGGCGATCGCACCAAATGGGATTAAAAGTAAGCGTCCGATAGTTAAGGAATTAGGGGTGATGAATGATGGGATATTCATATTGGACGCGCTACCAAATCTGCGCCCATTGAATCAATGATCACTGCATCAATATATTGCCCAACTTCAAAATTGCTACCGATAAATGATGTTGTTCCATCGACTTCTGGGCCTTGATGCGCCGCTCGGCCTTCTTGTAGCTCTTTATCTTCTATTAGCACGCGGACATTTTCACCGATTCGTGCCGCGGCGCGAAGCGAAACCATTTCATCTGCAAGTGAAGATAGCGACTCGACTCGTTGGCGAATGACATCCTCTTCAACTTTATCGGCTAGTTCTAAAGCCTCGGTGTTATCTTCATCTGAGTAGCCAAAGATGCCGATAGCATCTAATTTTGCTGCGCTGATGAAATCTGCTAATTCATCAAAATCGGCTTGCGTCTCCCCCGGAAACCCGACAATGAAGTTTGAGCGAATACCTGCCTCTGGCGACAAGGCGCGGATTTGGGAGATTAAATGTAAGAATTTCTCGGAATCTCCGAAGCGACGCATTCGGCGCAAAATAGTTGGGCTGGTATGTTGAAAAGAGAGATCAAAGTAAGGAGCAATTTTTTCGGTCTCAATCATTGCCTGCAATAAAGAAGGTCGCATTTCAGCAGGTTGCAGATACGAAAGTCTGACTCGTTCTATACCTTCAATAGCGGCAAATTCCGGCAAGATCTTCTCCATCAGTTTTAAGTCACCCAGATCTTTACCGTAAGAAGTTGTGTTTTCACTAACCAAGAAGAGTTCACTCACTCCATTTTGAGCAAGCCATCTACCTTCCTCAATGATTTCAGTTGGTTTGCGCGAGATAAATGAGCCGCGAAAATATGGAATAGCGCAGAAAGAGCAACGACGATCACATCCTGATGCGATCTTTAGTGGCGCCCAAGGTGCATTGCCCAGACGCTTGCGAAATAACGAGCCACCAGCACCGAGTGATGATGCATAAGATTCATTGATCGCTTCTTGGCGCGCTGCTGGTCGATCAGCAGGTGCGATCGGCAATAGCGAACGACGATCACGCGGCACATGCGGTGTGTGTGCATTTCCAGAAACAATAGATTGCAAGCGTGCAGAAATATCTTGGTAATCATCAAAACCTAAAATGCCATCGGCTTCTGGAAGCGCCTTAGCTAACTCTTGGCCGTAACGCTCTGCCATACATCCCACAGCCACAACTGCCCGTGTTTTACCGTGCCCCTTTAACGAATTAGCCTCTAAAAGCGCATCAATCGAATCTTTCTTTGCTGATTCAATAAATCCGCAAGTGTTAACAACTGCAACTTCTGCTGCTTCAACATCTGATACCAAAGTCCATCCATCGGCAGCAAGGCGACCTGCCAACTCTTCAGAGTCAACTTCATTGCGGGCACAGCCCATGGTGACAATTGCAACAGTCCGACTCATTTGTCAGATGGTACAGCGTTGACGGCTACTTAGATCTGAAAGTCTTACGAATCTCTTGGTTACGCGCACCGAGTGGGGCAATTTTTTCGCCATTTAAGGTTAAATCAAGATCTCCGGCATTGCTCAAATAAACACTGATCGAATTTGGTGCGCTAAAGCTCTTTGATTCTCCTTGGAACAAGGGACCCTTATATAAATTCTTTCCACCAACGACGACATCTATATTTGAATTACCACGAGTCGCTGAGATTGTTAGAGACAATTTATCTGAAGCCGAAGTCGCAACTTCACTGCTTTGAGATGGTGATGCTTCCGCTGAAGGAGTGCTCGAAGGAGTCGTGGACGGTGTTGGGCTGGAAAGACTAGTAGGGGTAACGGTAGTTTCAGAATTCGAAACTATTATCCGACCGCCCGCAATTACCGCTAGTACAACTAATGAGGCGATCGCTAAAGACTTCCAAGAAATTGTTTTTCGCTCAGTTGGAATCTTAGTCACGCTATTTTCAACCAACATATCGTGGATTTTGCGAACCTCTGTTGAGTGTTCATTGTTATACAAGTCGACCAGGGTTTGCGCATCCACAGAAATTATCGCTGCAATATTTCGCAAATGTCCGCGGGCGTAAGTATCTCCTCCGCAATGGACAAAATTATCATTTTCAATTTCTCTTAGTAATCCGGCGCGAAGACTCGTGCGCTCTGAAAGCTCGTCAATGCTAAGGCCTGCACTTTCGCGCGCACCTTGCAGAAATTCACCCAGAGACATTTATCTTCGCCATTCTAAAACTATAGAAAATTGATATCCAAAGTCTAGAGCGCGTATCACCCTGTGGATAGGGGACTACTCCCTGGGGTGAAATATCACCCCAGGGAGTAGTCCCCTATTCGGTTAACAGATGATGAATTTAGTGATCACGCAAAGTTGCAAGCACGGAATCGAGTTCATCGGGCTTAACCATCACGGTTCGCGCCTTTGAACCTTCTGATGGTCCGACAATTCCGCGAGATTCCATTAGATCCATCAGTCGTCCTGCTTTGGCAAAACCAACTCGCAATTTTCTTTGCAACATAGATGTCGATCCAAATTGCGTTCCGACGACTAGTTCAATAGCTTGTAAAAGTAAATCTAGGTCATCGCCAATATCTTTATCAACCAATTTATTTGTTTGTGGTGCAACAGTGACATCTTCACGATAACGCGGTGATAACTGCTTCTTAACGTGGTTTGTTACCGCTTCGATCTCCCGTTCAGAAACGTATGCGCCTTGAATACGAATCGCGCGAGATGCACCCATCGGAATGAATAAACCATCGCCTTGTCCAACTAGTTTTTCAGCACCTGGACTATCTAAGATAACGCGACTGTCGGCAAGTGAGCTTGTTGCAAAAGATAGTCTTGACGGTACGTTGGCTTTGATCAAACCTGTAACCACATCTACTGAAGGACGTTGCGTTGCAAGCACCAAGTGAATACCAGCAGAGCGAGCCAACTGCGTGATTCTTACAACGGCCTCTTCTACTTCACGCGCTGCGATCATCATCAAATCAGCAAGTTCGTCAATGATTACCAAAAGATATGGATAAGGCTCAACCACGCGATCACTTCCGGGAGGTGCAATCACCTTTCCGGCACGTACTGCTTTGTTGAAATCATCTATATGCCTAAAGCCGAATGTGGAAAGATCTTCATATCGCAGATCCATTTCGCGAACCACCCAAGTCAGCGCATCAGCAGCTTTCTTAGGGTTGGTAATGATCGGAGTAATTAAATGTGGAATTCCTTCATAGGCGGTTAGCTCCACACGCTTTGGGTCAATCAGAACTAGACGTACATCATCTGGCGTTGCGCGCATTAAAATCGAGGTAATCATCGCGTTGATCATTGAGGATTTACCGGCACCGGTTGCACCGGCTACCAGTAAATGAGGCATTTTCGCCAAGTTTGCACAAACGAAATTTCCTTCTACATCTTTACCAAGGGCGACCAACATCGGGTGGTGGTCTTGGCCAGCCACAGTTGAGCGCATTACATCGCCTAAGGCGACGATTTCACGATCTGCATTTGGGATTTCAATTCCTACCGCAGATTTTCCTGGGATAGGTGACAGTATTCGGACGTCGCTGCTGGCAACCGCATAAGAAATATTTTTGGCAAGTGCGGTGATTCGTTCAACTTTGACCGCATTACCGAGTTCGACTTCATAACGTGTAACCGTTGGACCACGCATAAATCCAGTTACTTGAGCATCGATTTCAAATTGGGCAAATACTTCAGTGAGGGCAGCAACCACCGTGTCATTCGCCTTTGACTTCGCCTTCGCCGCAGGACCAGTGCGCAGTAAATCTTGAGGTGGCAGCGTGTAATGAGAGTCTGCGGTCAGAAGCAGTTGCTCTGGTCGTTTCGCTATTGCTGGCGGTGATGAATTCGGCAGCGGAGTTTGAACGTGACGCGGAATTTCTACCGTGAACTCTTCATCAAATTCTTCTTCATCTAAATCTTCTTCGGCAACTTCATCGGCGTGATGATTCCAGGCAACAACCGGGGTTTCAAAGGGTGGCGTATCTGTTATTTCAAATTCAGATTCTTCACGCTGTGGGCGCTTAGACCAGAGCCAGATAAAAGTATTTTTAAATCGAATTGCTACTGACGAAAGCGGCGTTGCAGTTGTTACTAAAGCGCCAAAAACGAATAGCGCAATTAAGAATGGGTAAGCCAGCATCGAAGTCATCAGACGTTCCAGCGGCATGGAAACCGCGTAACCCAACCAACCTCCACCGTCGCGCATCGCAGTGGTGCCAGTTGGGTTTATAGCGCCAAGGGAGCCGTTAAAGAGGTGGGCTAGGCCGGCTGCGCTAAATATCATTGTGACAATTCCGACGACGATCCGGGATGTTGCTTTGTGATCATCAGGGGCGCGGAATAAGCGAATCGCAAAATAGATAATGACAAGAGGTGCCAAGAAGCCGATAGTTCCAAAGGCTCCATAAATCACCGAATAAAGATTTCGGCCAACAAAATTATCTGCAGCAAACCAAGTTCCAGCGAATGCAGCCAGTGCCACGATTAGCAAAAGGAAGGCGAGGCCATCGCGATGATGAGCCGGATCTAAATCTCGCGCACCGCGAGCCAGAAAACGGATGGTTGAACCGACCGCCTTTGCTAAAGATTTCCAAAGGCCATTAAGCCCGCGACCAATTACGGAGAAGGCTGATTTGCCTGCCTTGCGTGAGGAAGTACTTTTTTTCTTGGCCACACCTTTAATCTTACTGGCTAGACCTCAATTACTACGGGAACAATCATTGGGCGTCGGCGATGTTTTCCACCAACCCAACTGCCTATTGTCCGACGAACCACTTGGGAAAGTTGATGCGTTCCATTTACGCCATCAGCAACTGCGCGTTGTAGCGCCTTTTCAATCTGTCCCTTTACTTCATCAAAGAGCGCTTCATCTTCATTAAATCCTCGTGCATGAATATCAGGTCCAGCGACTATCTTGCCGCTCTGCGATTCGATTACTACGACAACTGAAATGAAACCTTCTTCACCCAATATTCTGCGATCTTTTAACGATGATTCGGTGATGTCACCAATGCTCTGTCCATCAACATAAACAAATCCACAAGGTACCGAACCAGCGACCGATGCTTCGTGATCAACCAAATCCACAACGATGCCGTTTTCGATAACAAAGGCATTCTCGCGCGGAACCCCGGCTTGAATCGCTAATTCAGCATTCGCTTTTAAGTGGCGCCATTCACCGTGAACTGGCAAGGCATATTTTGGTTTGACGATGTTGTAGCAATACAACAATTCACCGGCGGCAGCGTGGCCAGATACGTGGACCATGGCATTGGCTTTATGAACTACTTTGGCCCCGAAACGAGTGAGTTCATTGATTACACGAAATACCGAATTTTCATTTCCGGGAATTAACGACGATGCCAGAATCACTGTGTCGCCTTCGCCGACTCTAATCTGATGATCGCCATTTGCCATACGAGAAAGCGCCGCCATCGGTTCACCTTGTGAGCCAGTACAAATTAATACGACTCTATCGTCGTAGTTATCCAATTCTTTGGCATCAACAACGATGCCCGCTGGAATATTTAGATAACCCATATCTGCAGCGATCTTCATATTTCGCACCATGGAACGGCCGATAAAGACGACTTTGCGATCATGTACCGCCGCCGTGTCAATAACTTGCTGTACTCGGTGAACGTGAGAAGAGAATGAAGCGACGATCACTCGTTTCTTCGTCGCTGCAATTGCCCGATTTAGTGCTGGAATTATCTCGCGCTCAGATGGAGTAAATCCTGGGACATCGGCGTTGGTGGAATCGACTAAAAATAAATCCACACCTTCGTCACCTAGTCGAGCAAAGGTGCGCAGATCGGTAATACGACCATCTAGCGGAAGTTGATCCATCTTGAAGTCGCCAGTGTGCAGGACTGTGCCAGCTTTTGTGTGAATTGCAATTGCTAGCGCATCTGGAATCGAGTGATTTACGGCGACAAATTCAACTTCAAATGGACCGATATCTTCGCGCATTCCTTCTTTAACTTCACGAGTCAGTGGAGAGATGCGATGTTCTTTGAGCTTTGCTGAAACTAACGCCAGTGTTAGCGCCGATCCATAGATCGCAATATCTCCGCGTTCGCGCAGCAAGTAAGGCGTTGCACCTATGTGATCTTCGTGGCCGTGAGTTAAAACCAGGCCGACAACATCATCTAAACGATCTCTAATGTAGCTAAAGTCAGGCAAGATTAAATCAATACCTGGTTGGTTCTCTTCTGGAAAAAGTACTCCACAATCCACTATTAACAACTTGCCATTTGTTTCAAAGACGGTCATGTTGCGACCAATTTCAGCTAAACCGCCGAGTGCCACAATACGCAATCCACCCGCAACTAATTTGCTGGGCGTACCAAGGTCAGGATGTGGGTGGGTCATAAATTTTTATACTGCAACGCCGCCGGCGATTAGATCTTTACGCAATTGCGTGATCTGATCTTCGGTTGCATCGACGAGAGGAAGTCTTGTATAGCCGCCAGGTAGACCCATCATATTTAGCGCGGCCTTAGTAAGGATTGCACCTTGAGTGCGGAATGTGCCGGTAAAGACGGGAAGCAATTTTTGATGAATTTCTAGAGCGCGTGCTGCATTGCCTGCAAACCAAGAGTCCAGCATCTCTTTGAGATCTTTACCTACGGTGTGACCACATACCGAAACCATGCCAACGGCCCCAACTGAGAGAAGTGGCAAGTTAAGGATGTCATCACCTGAGTAAACCGGAATTCCACAACGCTTAATTACCCAAGAAGTTGATGCGACATTTCCTTTCGCATCTTTTAAAGCCACGATCTGTGGGTGGTTATAGAGCTCAACAATTGTGTCTGGCTCAATTTCAATTCCACAGCGACCAGGAATGTCATACATCATTAATGGAAGATCGGTTGCGTTGGCGATTGCCTTGAAGTGAGCCACAACGCCGGCTTGAGGAGGTTTGTTGTAATACGGAGTAACAACAAGCAATCCATCTGCGCCAGCTTTTTCGGTGCGCTTGGCTTGATTAATTGAATAGTCGGTTTCATTATCTCCAGCACCTGAAACCACAAATATCTTTGGACCGACCACGCCCTTTACAACGCGGATAATCTCCTCTTTTTCAGAAGATTTGGTTGTAGGTGCTTCGCCAGTTGTTCCGTTTACGGCAATTCCATCGTGACCATTTGCAACGAGATGTGCGGCTAACTTTTCTACGCCAGGCCAATCGATTTTTCCATCTTTATCAAATGGCGTCACCATTGCGGTGAGCATACGTCCGAATGGCGCCTCGATTGTCATAGGTGAAACCTACCGTTTTAGGGTGCGATCCGTCCAGATTTCTCAAAGGCTCCGTAGGTAAGTGGCATTAATTTTGCAAATTCGGCTTCCATTTTCTCGGCCACCATCTCAATTTCACGTTGCGGATAGCTAGGAAAATGTGAGCCTTCACGCGCTGTGCGAAGAGAAAGAAAGTTCATCAACGCACGTGCATTCATAGACACATACATTGATGAATAAGTCGCAACTGGCAAAACTACGCGAGCTACTTCACGGGCGACTCCAGCATCGAGCATCTTTTTATAACTATCGTATGCAACTAAATACGCTTCCTTCATTGCAGAAATTGAAATATCAAATTGCTCTTTTGTCCCATCTTCAAATGTATATGCCCCTGTTTTGCCAACTTGAACTAACTTGCGCTCTTTTGATGGGATGTAAAAAACTGGATTTAATTCGCGGTAGCGCCCAGACTCTTCGTTGTAAGAAGCGATTCGGTGACGCATAAATTCGCGGAAGACAAATATTGGCGCGCTAACGAAAAATGTCATTGAGGTATGCTCAAAAGGAGAACCGTGACGTTCGCGCGCTAGATAATTGATTAGCCCGGCTGAGCGCGCAGGATCCTCCCCGATCTCATCCAGCGACTGTTCTCCAGCGGTGGAGACGCGCGCTGCCCAAATTACATCAGCGTCGCTTGCACTGGATTTAACTAGTTCTACTGTGACATCGTCGCGGAAAATTACCTCTTGGTTCATGGGCGTCACCTTATATATAAGGCGTTACCTCCTTGAGGATATATAAGGCAGAATGCTCCCGTGTCTAGAGTGAACCGCGCCACCGCCTCCCAATCTTTGAGCGTATCTCTAACTGTTGGCGCCTATGGAATTGCTTTTGGGGCTGCCTCAGTTGCCGCTGGCTTCTCGGTTTTGCAGAGTTGCCTACTCTCACTCTTAACTTTTACGGGCGCATCACAATTTGCAGTCGTTGGCGTTCTCGGTGCAGGCGGCAGTGCGCTAAGTGGAATTGCAACTGCATCTTTATTGGGCGTACGAAATACCTTGTATGGCCTAAGGATGGCACCAGTTTTAAATGTAAAAGGGTTGCGTCGAATATTTGCCGCGCAAATAACCATCGATGAATCCACGGGAGTTGCCCTTTCTCAAGAACATTTAGGTGTGAAGCAAGCGCGGCAAGGTTTCTGGTTAACCGGAATCGGTGTCTTTATATTTTGGAATATCTTTACCTTGGCAGGTGCGTTAGGTGCGCAAGCGATGGGAAATCCAGCGGCGTGGGGACTCGATGCTGCAGTACCAGCAGCATTTTTGGGACTGCTTTGGCCGCGCTTAATTAGTAAGACTGATCGCACCGTTGCGGTAGCCGCTTGCGCACTGGCGCTAGCGATGACTCCTTACTTTGTTCCGGGGGTGCCAATTATTTCAACAGCCTTGCTAGCGGTCTTCTTCGGATTGCGAGCAAATTTATGGAGATAAATTTAGTAGATCCATTTTGGCTAGCAGTTATAGGAACAAGCCTTCTAGCTTTTCTATTAAAATACCTGGGACATAGCGTTCCAAAGCGTTGGTTATCTCATCCGCGAATTTTGAAAATAAACTCTTTAATTCCGATCGCCCTTTTGAGCGCGCTAGTAGCCGTTCAAGCCTTTACTAAAGATTCGCGCTTGATCGCAGATCAGCGGATGGCGGGTGTGGGTGTGGCAATTATTGCACTCATTCTGCGTGCGCCATTTCCGGTGGTTGTGTTATCTGCAGCAGCGACATCTGCTGCGCTCTTTAATTTCCAATAATTAAATAATAGCCAGAAACTAAATAATAGCTAGAGCTTGCAACTTCGCCTTTAGATCATTATCTGAAGGCTCAGTCAGATGCGTACCATCCGAAAATACGATTACTGGGATTGACTGCGCTCCCCCGTTGATCTCCATTACCTTCGCAGCAGCTGATTCATCTTTTTCTACATCTATATGATTTACCTGCACATCGAGTTCTTCAAGCAAACGCTTTGAACGACGGCAATCTCCGCACCAGTCTGCGGCGTACATTGTGATATCTGCTTTAGCCATTTGCGATCCCCTTACATAAATTTCTCTAGGCCGTGAGTCAGCCCAGGATTTGAAATAACTTTACGAATGCCAAGTAAAACCCCTGGCATAAAACCGGCGCGATCTAGCGAATCGTGGCGAATGGTGAGCGTCTCACCTAGCCCGCCAAGTAAAACTTCTTGATGTGCAACCAATCCGCGCAGGCGAATCGAATGCACTGGAATGTCGCCGACCTTGCCACCACGCGCAGCCGGAATTCCAGAATTAGTGGCATCTGGTGCTGCAGAAAGCTTTGCATCTTTGCGGGCTTGGGTCATTAACTCCGCGGTGCGTGCTGCTGTTCCAGATGGCGCATCCACCTTATCTGGGTGATGCAATTCAATAATTTCAGCAGATTCAAAGTACTTGGCTGCTTTTGTCGCAAACTCCATCATCAAGACCGCGCCAATTGCAAAGTTTGGGGCGATTAAAACGCCGACCTTTGGATTTGCTTTGACCAACGCTTGTAACTTAGCAACTCGCTCATCATCAAAACCTGTAGTGCCAACAACTGCGTTAATTCCATTCGAAATTAAAAATTCAAGATTTGCCATTACTGAATCAGGCGTGGTGAAATCAACAACAACTTGGGCGCCTTTTGATAACAGTTGATCTAAAGAGTCACCAAGATCAAGGGCGGCTATCAACTCAAGGTCTTTTGCTTCAGTGACAGCTTTGACTACTTCTGCTCCCATGCGCCCACGAGCGCCAAGTACGCCGACTTTAATCATGACCGCAACACCTTCTCAAACTTAGCCTCGTTTTTAAATGGACCTACAAGAGCAAGGGTAGGCGATTTGGTGAGATATTCGCTGGCTATTTCTCTTACGTCGGTTGGGTTTACGCGGGAGATAGCTTTGAGAATATCGTCAAAACCCATTACCTGGCCGTAAACAATTTCATTCTTGCCAATTCGGCTCATGCGCGATGCTGAATCTTCTTGACTTAAAACAAGTGATCCGCGGACTGCACCTTTTGCTCGCTCAATTTCTTCATGGCTCATTCCATTTTCGGCGACATCAGCAAGAACTTCGCGGATGATTTCAACAACTTCAATTGCCTTGGTTGGATTACAGCCAGCATAGAAACCGATCTGTCCCGAACCAGCAAATTGTTGCGCATAGGCATAGACCGAATATGCCAAGCCTCGCTTTTCGCGGATCTCTTGGAATAAACGTGATGACATTCCACCGCCCAGCGCTGAGGCTAAAACTCCCATTGCAAAGCGACGATCATCGGCGCGTGCAACGCCTTCCATCCCATAAAACATATGTGCTTGCTCAGTCTTTCGAGTAAGCAAGCCAACGCTGTGCACCGGTTTGGTTTTAACGGGGGTATTTGGGCGAATCTGCGGCGCGCCTTTAACATCCAAGAAATTATCTCGAGAAAGCGCTTCTTCTACCATTGCGACCACGCGCTTATGTTTAATGTTTCCGGCTACCGCCACAACTAAATCTTGGGGAAGGTACTTCTTCTTGTAATAGTTGAATACGCTGCTGCGGGACATCTCTTTTATGGATTTAATCGTTCCCAAAATAGGGCGGCCCAAAGTGGTATCCCCGTAATATGTTTCAGCATATAGATCGTGCACTAGATCGCTGGGGTCATCATCGCGCATCGCAATTTCTTCTAAAACAACCTTACGTTCGGCATCAACATCTAGAGCAGAAACTATGGAAGATGTGATCAAATCCGAGACGACATCAATTGCCATTGGTAAATCAGTGTCGATTACCCGCGCATAGAA
>CAXNEU010000037.1:0-11206 GCA_964201705.1 Candidatus Planktophila sp.
TATGAAGGCGATTGGGTTGGTTTTGAGAATTTTTCATTGGTGTTAACTGACCCGCTTTTTAGAACTGCAATGTCGCACAACTTTTTACTATTGTTTACAGTTCCAATACTTTCGGTAATGAGCTTTATCTGCGCTGTCTTACTTTTCGAAACCCGCAAAGGAATGAAGTTCTATCGATCTGCAGTCTTCCTTCCATACATTCTGCCGATTCCCGTAATTGGTGTGGTCTTTGGACAACTCTTGCAGTTAAACGGCGCTCTAAACTCGGCACTCAGGGCAATGGGATTTGAGAGTCTGGCTTTAGATTGGCTGGGGGATCCAAAGCAGGCGCTGTGGACGATGAGTGGAATTATTATTTGGAAGGAAGTTGGCTTCGGTACCATCCTAATTTTGGCACGGTTGATTTCCATCCCGCTTGAGACATTGGAAGCGGCACGAATAGATGGAGCTGGATTTTTCAGATTACATTTGAAGGTAACGCTGCCCCAGCTGCGGCCCGTGATTCTCTTTTACATTATCAACGAATCTATCGTCATGGTCTCTTGGGTCTTTAACTATGTATATGTGATGACTAATGGCCAAGGTGGCCCAGGAAATGCAACAGTAGTTTCCGAGCTTTACATCTATCGCAGCGCATTTCAGAATAATTCACCAGAGTTGGCCGCAACTGCCGCGCTGCTCCTGCTTTTAGCGACGCTAGTTTTCATTATTGGTTTCTTTAGAATTCAAAGAAATGCGAGTAAAGGCGTCTTTGATGACTAGGAAACATACGCCAATCGAAAGAGCGGGGATCACTTCCCGACAATTAATTCTCATATTAATCACCGCAATGGCAATAGTTCCGGGTTATTTGATGGTGACTGGTTCACTAAAAACTCAAGAAGAATTCTTGAATTCACCTTGGTCACTTCCGATGAATCCCAATTTTCAGGGATATGCCGCAGCATGGAATGATCAATTTCCAACGTGGTTTAAAAATACTATGTTTGTTACTTTGTCAGCTGTGGTTCTCACAATAGTTTTGGCTGCAACAGCGGCATGGGGATTTGCTAACTGGAAGTGGCGCGGCCGCGATACTTTTTTGGGGGTCCTCATCTCTCTGATGGTTGTCCCACCAGTTGTTTTGCTAATTCCACTATTCACATTGGGTGCAAAAATTGGATGGATCTCAACTTTTCGAATGTTGATCCTGGTTTATGTAGGTCTGATGCTGCCTTTTTCTATCTATCTCTTAACTAACTTTTTTAGAGCCATACCCGTAAGTCTCATTGAAGCCGCAAAGATCGATGGAGCATCTGATTTGCGAACATTTAGGTCTGTGGTTCTTCCACTTTCTGGTCCGCCATTGATCACGCTGACCATTGTTAATTTACTTTGGGTATGGAATGAACTCTTATTGGCATTAGTATTTTTACAAAGTGATGAGAAGAAGAGCCTTATGGTCGGCATAACCGGATTCCAAAGCCGCTATTCATTATCAATTCCAACGATTATGGCTGGCATGACGATCGCAACCCTGCCATTGTTTATCATCTATATTTTCGGTCAGCGCCACTTTATAACTGGTCTCACTGCCGGTGCGACCAAAGGGGAGTGAGAATTTTGCACAACCAAGTGGTTAACAAGCAGCCTAACTAAAAGAAGAGGAAATGAAATGAAGAAGCTGGATCAGAAGGTGGCTATTGTTACGGGCGCCGCACAAGGAATCGGTCGCGCAATTGCAGATGAATTAGCACTTGCTGGCGCACACATTGCGGTCTTTGATTTGAAGTTAGATACAGCACAAGCCGCGGCAGCTGATATTGCAAAGTTGGGTGTGACTGCCCGCGGATATGCTGTGGATGTTTCACAGTCGAAGGTAGTAGATGCTGCATTTGCCCAAGTAGTTTCAGATTTCGGACACTTGGATATATTAGTTAACAACGCAGGTATATCAATGGTTGGTCCGCATATAAAAGATCTCACCGATGAAGTTTGGGATTTAAGCATTGGCGTTATGCAAAGCGGTGTTTTCTACTGCATGCGTGCAGCAAGTAAGTATTTGCTTCCACAACGCTCTGGCAGCGTTGTTAACATTTCTTCCATTCGTGGCTTTTCTTCTAATCCCGGAAGAGTTGCATACTGCGCAACAAAGGCTGCAGTCATAATGATGACAGAGGTAGCTGCGGCCGAATGGGCACCATATGGAGTCCGCGCCAATGCAATTGCACCCGGAGTTCAGCGAACCCCGATGTGGGATGTTGATGTTGAACTAGGTGTCGTTGATGAAGAGCGCGTATTAAGAGTTACTCCAGCCGGACGCCTAGGCGATCCCAAAGAAGTTGGAAAGCTTGCAGTGTTCCTTTGTTCTGATGATGCCGAATTTATAAATGGAGATTGCATCACAATTGATGGTGGACTCACAAAGGTTCCGATCGATGGCGTGGTAACTCGGCCAGAATGACACATCACACTCTTGCCACCGAAAAGTTAAGCCTGTCAGTGCTGCCCGAAAACGGGGCAGCAATTACTGATGCGTTATTTTTAGGGCAGAGTTTTCTTGCTAAACCACCGTATACATCGATCGCCCCCAAACCATTGGGCACTGAGAGTGACTGGGTTGCGGCATGGAACGGAGGCTGGCAACCACTTCTCCCTAGCGCTGGAGGTCAACATCTTCAGGGAAAACATCCACAAGGTTTTCATGGCAACGCCTCACAAGCGCGCTGGCGCATCACAAAGACGGATTCGAACTCTATCTCCCTCAACTGGAGTGATGAAGACCTTGAAAGCGAACGATCAATAAACATTTCTGATAGCGAAATAGTTTTACGTTGCTCTCTGTTAAATCTCGACAGTAGTCCTCGCCCCGTAATTATCACCGAACATTTGATTTTGGGCTCTGACTTTTTGAACTCTGAGATAACTTTAGAACCGGTAGGCAACGCCCAATTTAGAGAGTTGGCCTATGACGGTTCAGCAAATGGCGCAGAGTTTGCTCCATGGGAAACCTTTGAGAAATCTGGTTGGTCAAAGGTTAATAAAAATACCCCAGCAAGAATGGGTGTCTTTAGCAATCTATCGTGCATAAAGTTATGCAATGAATTCTATGAAATCGAAATCTCTTGGGATTCATCTAAGCTGCCATTTCTATGGATTTGGGAAGAAATGGGGCAATCAATGGAGCACCCTTGGAATGGCAAATTTTGGGCTTTAGGAATTGAACCTTCTAGCGCCGCTGATGGAGTTGGTTTAAGTGGCGGAACTGCTTTGACTTTGCAAGTAAAAGAGAAAATCGATTGGTCGGTAAATCTAAAGATCCACGAGAGAGCAGGTAAATAACATGTCAATTCGAGGCGCAGTTCAACACACTGGCTTTACAGTGAGCAACTTAGAGAGATCGGTGGACTTTTACGTACGCATCCTCGGCTGCAAAGTAATAATGACCCAAGAAAAAACCGGAGGGTATATGGCAGCGATAGTTGGATACCCCAATGCCAGTTTAAAGATGGCGCATTTGAGTGATCCAGCCGGACACCATGTAATTGAGCTATTTGAATACTTCGCTCCTGAAATGATTAAAACTGATCTGGAGCCACGCCTTATAGGCAATGCTCATCTCTGCTTTCTGGTCTCTGATTTAAATGCAATTTATGAGGCCATAAAGGATGAAGGAATTACTTTTGTCTCTGGTCCAGTCGATGTTGATACCGGTGCCAATGCCGGGGGAGCGGCGCTATATCTAAAAGATCCCGATGGAATTACGATGGAACTTTTCCAACCAGGTCCAGGAACCGATTCTTACAAACTTTTAAAGGGAGAGAAATGAGTAATTTTGACGGTCAGATCGCCATTGTTACTGGCGGTGCAAATGGAATCGGTAGAGCAACTGCTGAATTACTTTTAGAACTCGGAGCAAAAGTCATTGCCTTTGATCGCGAGCAGCCCGCAGGAAAGTCCGGCGTTGAGAATGTGATTATAGATTTAGGCGATCTTCCTAGCCTTGAAGTTGCGGTTTCAAATGTTTTCAAAAAATACGGAAGAATTGACGTGCTAGTTAACGTCGCTGGTGTTTCAATTCCCAACACAATTCTTGAACTTGAAAATGGCAAATACTTTACGACACTTGATGTCAATCTTAACGCTCCGGTATTTCTGATGAAGCACGTTGGGAAAATGATGGTTGCGCAAAAGTATGGACGAATCGTTAACTTAACCAGCATCCATGGAAAGTTGAGCGAGCCAAGTTCTACTGCATATGACATAAGCAAGGCTGGTTTAGAGGCCGCTACCCGAACCGTGGCACTTGAGTTCGCAGAGCACGGGGTATTGGTTAATGCGGTGGCCCCAGGATTTGTGGCAACTCGAATGTCGATCGTTGATGGTCAAGATGAACTTGAAAGTGAGTGGTTTAAAAATATCTATATAAAAAATAAGCGCTTGCCAATCGCGCGCCCAGCCCAACCTGTAGAAATCGCTCAGGTAATTGCCTGGTTATCTAGCCGCACCAATACTTATATGACAGGCCAAACCATCACCGTTGATGGTGGATTATCAGTTAGGTTCTAATCCATGACACCAGAAGTAGTCTTTAGAGCAATCGCATTTCCCGAATCTTTGCGCTGGCGCAAAGGTGATTTGTGGTTCTCAGATGTTTTATCTGGAGTTGTATATCGAGGCGATGTCACAACTGGGCAGAAATATAAACAAGCGGAGATATCACCCTTTCTATCAGGCTTAGGTTGGTTAAATTCTGGGGAATTACTAATCGTGGATTGCGAAAAACGAACAGTGATGCGACAGGATCTAAAGGGTGGTTTATCTCTGCATGCAGATTTAAGTGGTCATTGGAGTTACTACGCCAACGACATGCACGTTGATGCCGATAACACAGCATGGGTCGGAACCTATGGTTACAACCCAGAAAGTGATGCACCAGCACCCGCTGATCTGGCTCGCATTGTTAATGGAAGTGTTGACTTTCCTATTGCTGGTCTGGTTTTCCCCAATGGTATTGCGCGCATTAATGCAGACAGAATCGTTGTCGCAGAAACTTTTGCAGATCGAATATCGATTATTCAAACCAGTGGCGAAGTAAAACTGCTCAAGCAGATTGACTTACCGAAGAATGCAACTCCCGACGGATTAGTCGTGGACAATCAAGGATTTGCTTGGATAGCAATGGCGTATTCAGAAGGCATCCTTCGCGTCAATCTTGAAACGGGCGAGATGGAGCGTGCAATTGAGATACCCGGAAGAGGCGTTTATGACTGCACTTTCGGTGGCCCAAATCTAGACAAACTGTATGTTGCGACTTCAGATACTGACGAAACTAATATATTGCGCGATTTACCTGGCGAGATTTTATCTTTTGATCTATCGCTCACCCATCCAGGAGTACATGGCTTAGGAAACAAATAGAAGTAAGTTTGCGATAATATTTTTAAGATTTAAAGCGCTTAAACAAGCTAACAATCAAGCCAATAATTATCAGAAGTAGCCCTATCGGCACGGAGATCATCAGTAACCACAGATAACCACCACCCCCAGAGCTCTCATCAAACATAGAACTACCATTAAAGAGTGAGAATAAAAAAGCACAGATAATTGGGAACACAGCAATAAGTAGCCCTGCTCGTACGAGCGGTGTTTTCTTAACAAAGAAGATTACAAAGAGGCTGGCATTAAATAAACCTAGAAAGATAATTAGAAAGACTGCCCCAAATCCGTTAGCGCTGCGGTTGCCCTCAGTTACTAAGGTGGAGAAGTAGCGGTAGATAAGAAAGGCGTTAACAAGGCCTGCGCATATGAGGATGATTGTTTTAGGGCGCATGCTGTAAGGGTAGGGGCAAATTCAAAATTATCCACAGAAAAAGAAAAAACCTAAATCAGTTTCATCAACTGACTTAGGTTTCGCGGTGCGTACCGCTGTAGCTCAGCGGATAGAGCACCTTTCTGACTAAAAGGCGGGTCGTAGGTTCAAATCCTACCAGCGGTACGCACACAAGTGGCCTCACGCTTGTTACGTGGGGCCACTTTGCATTAACTACTCTGCGTAACTACCCACAACTAATGTTGTGAATATCAGCGAACATATCCGCCACTTTGCCCGTAGATTAAGAGTTAAGGAAAGAAATTAATTCTTATGCCCCCAACCTGTTTTAATATCTTCAGCGCCTTCGGAGTAATCGTCCCACCGAAAGTTCCGCGCTTGGGAGTTGTGAGAAAGCCGATTTCCATGGCAGTGCTCACGCATTCGCCGATGAATTCTTCGGGAAGGACGAGTTCGTAGGCGAGGTCGATAACGGGGATTTGTGAACCGGTGAGGACTACGCGGTTATAGAGCCAAGCGATTTCAAGGAGGTATTCATCGCTATCGCTATCGGGTGCAAGGTTGCGGGCGCGTTCGAGTGCGAAGTCCATGTGGGCAATTTATGGGTGGGGTGTGACATGGGGTGGGAATGCGAAAAACCCCGCCATTGCTGACGGGGTTTTTCGCTGTGCTCTGGATAGAGCGCACTTCATTGACTACGCCCTCAAACATTAGCAAATAGTTTTGAAATTTGGTTTAAAAGTTATACACAGTGAAAGTAAAAAACCTAAGTCAGTTTATTCAACTGACTTAGGTTTCGCCTTGCGTACCGCTGTAGCTCAATGGATAGAGCACCCCACCAACTATGGGAAGTGTAGCGGGTTCGATCCCCGCCAGCGGTACGCACCATAAGTGGCCTCGCGGTTAGTCGCGTGGGGCCACTTTTATTTTCTCTGGTGAGTACTCTTAGGGCATGTCATTTGTTATGTACTCAACTACCTGGTGTGGCTATTGCAAGCGCTTGAAATCTCAATTGGCTGATCTCGGGGTTACCTTTGAAGAGATCAATATTGAAGAGGTTGCGGGTACGGCAGAGATTGTTGAGAAGGTAAATGGTGGCAATCGTACGGTGCCGACGTTGGTGTTCTCGGATGGAAGTGCGATGACTAATCCTTCGGCTAAAGAGGTAGTGGAGAAGTTAGCTTCGCTTTAACTTTTCTCTACTCGAAATCTCCACCGCGACCAGTAAGGCGCTTGGGGTTTTTTCGGGGACGGTCTATGCGAGTTGCCAGAGCTATGACCGCAATCGCATAGATGGCAATAATCGCAAAACCGATCTTCATTATTTAACCTAGAACTGCCCAGGTAACGAGTGCGAAGATTGCGATTCCTAGACCGACAATTGCAATTGCTGAAAGTGAAAGAAGTCCACGTGAATCAGCGATCTTTTCGGCGAGAGCAGATTTCTTTGCCACTTTGCGCAAATCAACGATTAGCGCTTCGCCTTCGCGAACTGCGGCGTATTGGCTAATGATTGCCAAGATACCTGTCGCTGCAGCAACACCAATGGCCAGATATTTGGTGGCATCGGTTGCTGTATCAAATTTATTGAATGCTGCAAGGACCGTGATTGCAATCAAGACTAGGGCTGGTGCAACCTGGGCTTGAATGACTTGGGTGCGGGATTTATGCCAAAGCTGAAGTAGTGATTTTTCGTCCATTTTAGTTTCCTCTCCAAGAAACTTAATTATCCATTCCGGATAAGGAAAGGTTACGCGAGGGTAAGCCCAAGCGCGCTGTGAAAAGGGTGAGAATTCTCGCTTGAGCGTGCTGTTATGCAAGAGTTCTAATAAACTTCACTTATGAAAAAGACTTTTACCGCCTTTGCTCTCGCCTTAGTTCTATCGATTGTTGTTACGCCGGAATCAACTGCTGCGATAAAGGTGGGGGCGTCGTGCAAGAAGGCGGGGCTGATAAACATTACTGGTGGACTTAAATACACCTGTGTGAAGAAGAGCGGCAAGTTGGTTTGGGGCAAGGGTGTTGCGGTGAAGGCGAGTGCTAAGCCGACGGTAACGCCAACGGCTAAACCAGCAGTGAGTGCTGCACCAACTGCGAGTGCAAGCGCTGCAGCGAAACCAAGTGTTACGCCGACTGCGGCTGCAACGGTTGCTGCGAGTTACACAATGGCGCAGGTGAGTGCGAATAAGAGCGCGGCCAAGTGTTGGTCTGTAATTAATGGAGATGTTTACGACTTAACTAAATGGATTAGCGCGCATCCTGGCGGAGCGGGTGCGATTCTCTCGCTCTGTGGCACCGATGGAACTCAGGACTTTAATGCAATGCACCGTAGCCAAGGTAGACCTATATCGGTATTGGGGAATTATTTGTTGGGGCCGTTAGCTAAGTAGTTACTTAAAGTAGTTTAATTAATTTTAAGAAATTGTTTAAAAGTTCATGTTTTTAATATATATTTAGTGAGACCGCGCCGGAGTGCCAAATCCGACGCGGCCGCCATATGCGAATTAGTGATCGCTGAGATCGGGCCCGCCGTTTCCACGGCGGGTTCTTCGCATTTCCACGTATCTAAATACGAGGTCGGCTAAGGCAACGACAAGCGTTACCCAATCTAAGGTTCTCATTTCATTTGCACTCCTTTCTCCAGTCTCAGCGAGGGCTGAGAGGTCAAATGTTTCGCTGGCGGCGTGCATTTGATTGGAGCTAAGGATTAAGGCGTGCGAAAGATAATTCTTATTGCAATCTGTGTTTACTGGGCTTTGCTAAGTTGTGGATAATTCTCAAAGATGCCCCTCAAGGGATAGTTGTCGGTGGACGGGGATAGGTTTATCGGTGAGCGAAGGGTGAAAAAATGTTTGAACTATTGGCGTTGGGTGCGATTATCTATTTGTTTATCAATCGTAAGAAACGAAAGCGCAAGGTGCGGGGAATTGATGCCGAACTTCGCGAACTTGTGGAAAGTACTTATCACTCGGATGCAATGGCGGCTGAGATAAAGGGTTATTTGCTATCGGTTGTGGCCGATGATCGCGATGGTGCAGAAAAGTTTTCAGATGCGCGAATTGCGCAGGCGCAGTCTATTTTGGATCGCGCAGGGCCGGCTGCTTTCTATTGGATGAGCGAGATCGCAACGCAGTTGGCTGTTCTATCTGCGGCGAAGATAAATGGGATGGGCACAAATGTTGAAGCCGAACTTGGTTCAGTTGGTATTACACCTGATGCCGTTGTACGTGTTGTTGTAAAAGGTTAATTACTGATGGCGGATGAAGGCAGCAACCTCGGGGTTGGACTTCATCTCGGCTAGTTCTTCTAGAGTTGGCAGCGTCGGGCGATCGCGTTCTACTTTAACCATGCAGAGAAAACCAAAGGTTTCGTTCTCATCGGCACGGAATTGATGCCAGGCCCAAGATGGAACGTAAACAAGATCGTGCATCGCAAGCGGCAAGACTTCATCGCCGACTAAACATGCGCCTTTGCCTTTAATGGGAATAACTAAATGTGTGTGTTCGTGTTTTTCAAGTGTGGTGTGGCCGCCAGCATCAATTTCGAAGTATCTAACTTCCATGCCATCGACGTGATCTTCACCAAATAAAACTCGGCGGGTTACATCTTTAAATGAGGCAGCGCCATCTTCATCTTTATACACGAGCTCTTCGATATTACGCCAGCGATGTGGTTCATCTTGGGTAACGTGGTTTTTATTGTGGCTCACGAGGCAATGATAGCCGTGCTCGGTATGTGGTGTTTAATTGGCATATGAGCGAACGCAAATGGGGCTTTAAAACTAAGGCTCTTCACGCCGGGACCCAACCGGATCCGCAAACAGGCGCGCGTGCGTTGCCAATTTATCAATCAACCGCATTCGTCTTTGAAAATACTGAAGATGCGGGCAATTTATTTGCTTTGCAAAAGTACGGCAATATCTATAGTCGAATTGGTAATCCAACTGTTTCAGCCTTTGAGGAAAAGATTGCCGCTCTAGAAGGTGGCATTGGTGCGGTTGCAACATCTAGTGGAATGGCGGCGCAGTTCTTAACTTTCGCCGCACTGGTTGGTGCCGGCGATCACGTTGTTGCATCATCTGCCTTGTACGGTGGAACCGTTACACAATTAGATGTGACCTTGCGCCGGTTCGGTGTGGACACCACTTTTATTAAGAGTGATAAGGCCGAAGACTTTAAAGCGGCGATCACGGATAAGACCAAGTTTATTTATGCCGAAATGATTTCAAACCCGGCATCACAGATCAGCGATATTGAAGCGCTAGCCAAGGTGGCACACGATGCTGGTCTGCCGCTGGTTATCGATTCAACTGTTGCAACGCCTTACTTGGTGCGCCCAATCGAATACGGCGCAGATATCGTCTTGCACTCAGCGACTAAGTTCCTAGGCGGTCACGGAACCACTTTGGGTGGAGTGATCGTGGAATCTGGAAAATTTAATTGGGGCAATGGCAAGTTCCCGACAATGACTGAGCCCGTTGCATCTTATGGCGGAGTTTCTTGGTGGGAGAACTTTGGCGAATTTGGATTCTTAACCAAGCTGCGTTCTGAACAATTGCGCGATATCGGGGCCGCGCTAAGTGCAATGTCAGCATTTTTACTGGTGCAGGGCGTTGAAACTTTGCCACAGCGCATGCGTGATCACGTTGCAAATGCCAAGGCCGTTGCCGAATGGTTAGAAAGTGATCCGCGTATTGATTGGGTCAAGTACGCAGGTCTTGCCAGCCATCCACACAATGCGCGTGCCAAGAAGTACTTACCTGAAGGACCTGGATCAGTATTTTCATTTGGGGTTAAGGCAAGTGGTGGTTTATCTAGCCGCCAAGCAGGCGAAAAGTTTATTAACTCAGTGCAATTGGCTAGCCACTTAGCCAATATCGGTGATGTGCGCACACTAGTCATTCATCCCGCCAGCACCACGCATCGCCAATTAACTGATGACCAGCTGTTGGAGGCCGGTGTGCCACAAGATTTAATTCGCATAAGCGTTGGCCTGGAAGATATTGAAGATATTCTTTGGGATCTAGATCAGGCGTTAACGATCGCTTCAGGAAAGTCACGCTAATGGCATATACCGAACCAAGTGCGGTTGATCGCTTGAGCTTTATGCAAAGCGCTAAGAATGTAGCGATCGTCGGAGCCTCAGATAACCCATCGCGTGCTAGTTACTTTGTCGCTACATATTTACTTTCGGCAGCGCACTTCAAATTATTCTTTGTTAACCCGAAACTAGATGAAATTCTGGGCCACAAGGTTTATAAATCACTGGCTGATATTGAAGAGCCGATCGATATCGTCGATGTCTTTAGAAAGGCATCTGATATCCCAAGTGTATTAGATGAAGCAATTGCGATTAAGGCCAAGACTTTCTGGATGCAGCTTGGCATTTCAGATC
>CAXNEU010000038.1:0-11153 GCA_964201705.1 Candidatus Planktophila sp.
TTTTAGCTGGTTGGTCATCAGGTTCTACCTATCCACTGCTGGGCGGATTGCGCTCTAGCGCGCAGGTTATTTCCTATGAAATCGCAATGGGACTCTCTCTTGTTTCCGTATTTATCTACTCCGGATCGATGTCTACTTCCAGCATTGTGCAAGCCCAACAAGATACCTGGTGGTACGGCCTGGTTCTCTTCCCATCATTTGTAATCTATGCAATTTCGATGGTGGGCGAAACTAACCGCGCACCATTTGATTTAGCTGAAGCAGAAGGTGAACTTGTTGGTGGATTCCACACCGAGTACTCATCACTTAAATTCGCGCTCTTTTTCTTGGCCGAATATGTAAATATCATCGCTGTATCAGCCCTTGCCACAACCTTGTTCCTTGGTGGATATCACGCCATCCCAGGCCTTGGCTTTACTGAACAATGGCTCGGCGGTTGGTTCACGCTGATTTGGTTCTTTATAAAAGTTCTCTTCTTCTTCTTTATCTTTGTCTGGCTACGCGGAACCTTGCCGCGTTTGCGTTATGACCAGTTCATGCAATTTGGTTGGAAAGTTTTGATTCCGGTTTCACTTCTCTGGATCTTGGTTGTTGCAACCTTGCGAATTATTTCTACAACCAGCCAATCACGAATCGTCACCTTCGGTTTCGCTGGATTTGTTGTGCTGATCGTTCTTGCAATATCTACCGCATTTGAAAGTTCAAAGAAGAAGCGCGATTCTGCTGAATATCCAGAAGCAGCAGAGCCAAACTTTGCAGTTCCTTCACTTCCATCAGAAATAACAACCATCAACGTTTCTAACCAAGGAGGCGATCGTGGCTGATCAGAACGAATCAAATTCAGTGCAACCGCATATTTCTAATGATGTAGATATCACTTCAGTTGCATATGAAAAGGTCGACCAGCCAGGAGCTAAGAGTTTCTGGGCGCAATTACAGGGCTTTTGGGTCACCTTCATCACTATGTTTAAAAAGGTGAACACCGTTCAGTACCCTGAAGTTAAAGAACCAACCGCTGAGCGCTTCCACGGTCGCCATCAATTAAATCGCCATCCAGATGGGCTAGAAAAATGTATTGGTTGCGAACTTTGTGCATGGGCATGTCCAGCAGATGCTATTTATGTTGAAGGCGCCGATAACACTCCAGATCATCAGATGTCACCGGGAGAGCGGTACGGCAAGGTTTATCAAATCAATTACCTGCGTTGTGTTTTCTGCGGACTTTGTATTGAGGCTTGCCCAACTCGCGCGCTGACAATGACAAACGAATATGAACTCGCAGATTCAACTCGCGGAAAATTGATCTTCGAAAAAGATGATTTGCTTGGTCCGCTTCGCGCCGGAATGGTTCCGCCTCCACACCCAATGTATCCAGGCATGACAGATACCAATTATTACAACGGCGATGTTACGGAAGCTCATCCTTCGCAGGAGGCTAAATAATGGAGCCATTGTTTACAATTCAAGGACCTGAAGCCACACTCTTCTGGTTCTTAGCACCGCTTTCTGTAATTGCAGCACTTGGAATGTTGTTAGTTAAGAAAGCAGTTCACTCTGCACTTTTACTTGCTTGGGTAATGATCACCTTGGCAATTTTCTATATTGCCCAAGATGCGGTCTTCCTTGGCATCGTTCAAATTATTGTTTACACCGGTGCGGTAATGATGCTCTTCCTCTTTATTCTCATGTTGGTAGGCGTTGATTCATCTGATTCACTCACCGAGACAATTACTGGTCTGCGCCCAATTGCAATCACAGCGGCGCTCGGCTTTGGCGGACTTTTAGTTTCACTTTTGGGCCACGCAACCCTGGGACGCGAACCAGTAGGACTAGCGGAGGCTAATGGATCTGGCAACGTGCAAGGGATCGCCTTGCTTCTCTTCTCGAAATATGTTTGGCCATTTGAAGTTGTCTCTGCACTTTTAATTACCGCAGCGATCGGTGCAATGGTTCTTGCGCATCACCAACGCACAAATGTCCGGCCAACACAGCGCGAACAAGCGGTAAATCGCTTCCGCAGCGGTTCGCTCGCTGGCGCTGCTGGTTTACCTGGACCTGGAGTATTTGCACGCCACAACGCAGTTGATGTTCCTGCGCTTCTGCCAGATGGAACACCTGCACCATCTTCGATTTCAGCAACTCTTAAAGCGCGCGGTGATGTTATCGACTCTAGCCAGTTCCAGCTCGACAACGTCGACACAACGATTAAGGAGGAGAAGTAATGAATATTGATAATTACCTCTACCTCTCTGCAATCTTATTTACCATTGGCGCAGTCGGAGTTGTTGTTCGTCGCAACGCGATTGTTGTCTTTATGTGCATTGAACTTATGCTCAATGCCGCAAATTTATCTTTAGTAACTTTCTCCAGAATCAACGGAACTTTAGATGGGCAAGTGGTCGCATTCTTTACAATGGTTGTTGCCGCTTGCGAAGTTGTTGTGGGGCTGGCCATTATTGTGACGATTTACCGTTCCCGTCGATCAGCATCTATTGATGACGCTAGTTTGTTGAAGCGATAATTATGGTTACCAACAGCGGACTTGTTTACTTAATCGCACTCCCATTATTTGGTGCAGTTTCTCTACTTCTACTTGGTCGTCGTGCGGATAAGTGGGGACATTTACTTGCAACCGCACTTTCTGCAGGTTCATTTGCCGTCGGAATATTGCAACTCTCACAAATGTTGGGTCGCGATGTCGAATCACGCCCAGTCACGCAGAAGTTATTTACTTGGATCAGCGTTGGTTCATTTAACGTCGATGCATCTTTGCTGCTCGATCAACTCTCGATCTGTTTCGTTCTGCTTATCACCGGCGTCGGAACTCTGATCCATATCTATTCAATTTCTTACATGGCTCACGATCCTGACCGCCGCCGCTTCTTCGCATATTTAAATCTTTTCATCGCTGCAATGTTGTTGCTTGTTCTCGGTGACTCTTACTTAAATCTTTATGTAGGTTGGGAAGGCGTGGGACTTGCTTCATACCTATTAATTGGCTTCTGGAATCAGAAAGCTGCTTACGCAACCGCCTCTAAAAAAGCCTTTATTATGAACCGCATCGGCGATATGGGCCTTTCCTTTGCGATCATGATCGCCTTTGCCAGCCTCGGAACAGTCTCCTTCAGTGGAGTCAAGGAAAAAGCAGAGTTTGCATCTGAGGCGACGATGACCGCAATCGGAATTATGTTGTTGATCGCAGCAGTTGGTAAATCTGCGCAATTCCCATTGCAAGCTTGGCTGGGAGATGCGATGGCTGGCCCAACACCCGTATCAGCACTTATTCACGCAGCGACAATGGTTACTGCCGGTGTTTACTTAATTGTTCGCTCTAACTTTGTATTTGACGCCGCCCCAAATGCACAGCTCTTAGTCGCGATCATCGGTGCAATTACTTTGATATTTGGCGCGCTTATCGGTACTGCCAAAGATGATATTAAGAAAGCACTCGCTGCTTCAACTATGTCGCAAATTGGTTACATGATTTTGGGCGCTGGCCTCGGACCTGCCGGTTATGCATATGCAATTATGCACTTGATTACTCACGGCTTCTTTAAGGCCGGAATGTTCCTTGGTGCAGGTTCGGTTATGCACGGAATGAATGATGAAGTGAATATGCGCAAGTACGGCGCACTTCGAAAATTTATGCCGATTACTTTTATTACTTTCGGCCTTGGTTATCTAGCGATTATCGGCGTTCCACCATTTGCTGGTTTCTACTCAAAAGATATGTTGATTGAAACTGCTCTTAACGCGGGCGGAATAAAGGGAATCCTTTTGGGCGGTACTGCACTGTTAGGTGCCGGAATCACTGCTTTCTATATGACGCGCGTAATGATTTTAACTTTCACTAGCCCAAAGCGCTGGGATGATAATCAACATCCGCACGAGTCACCGGCTTTAATGTGGATTCCAATGGTTATTCTTGCAATCGGTTCGGTTGTCTCGGGTTACTTGCTCCATCAAGGCAAAGCTCTTAAACATTGGCTAGAGCCACTCTTTGAAGAACATGGCGAGCACACTGAGTTATTGCCTCCGATCGTAGTTTCTGGACTGGCCTTAACAATGGTTGCGATTGGCGTTGCAATCGCGGTTATTAAGTATCAGCTTTCAGAAGTTGAGGCAGTTGCACCTGAAAATGTTACTGAATTTACGCACTTCGCCCGTCGTGATTTGTTACAAGATGAGATAAACGAAGCGCTCTTTATGCGTCCTGGACAAGCGATCACATCTGCACTTGTGAAAATTGATCAGAGCGTTATTGATGGTGCAGTTCGAGGAATCGGTCATCTGGCGATAGGTTCTGGTTCATCACTACGCAAATCTCAAACTGGATTTGTCCGCAGTTATGCAGCCTTAATTCTGGTTGGCGCAGCCGTGCTGATCGCAGCAATTTGGGTGGTCACACAATGAACCTTGCAAACATGAACTGGTTAACGCTTTCTATGTTATTGCCATTACTCGGCACCGCAGCGTTAGCTTTTACGCCAAAGGGTAATGTTTTGTTGACAAAGCAGATCGCACTTGCAACCACAGCGTTAGTTGCTGTCGTTGGAATTCTTATGACGATCAACTTTGATTTCAACCAAACTGGATTCCAGTTTGTGGAATCGCGCCCTTGGATTCCATCTTTTGGCATTAACTACGCACTTGGCGTTGACGGAATCGCGCTTGTGCTAATTCTTATGTCAGTTCTGTTGACGCCAATAGTCGTCATCGCCGGATGGAACGAATCCGAAGGCGGGCGCTGGAGCGCTAAAACTTTCTACTCGCTAATTCTCGTTCTCGAAACAATGATGATTGGTGTTTTCGCATCAACGGATGTCTTCTTGTTCTACGTCTTCTTTGAGGCGATGTTGGTTCCGGTTTACTTCCTAATCGGTGGATTTGGTTCTGGCGAACGCGCGGCGGCAGCAGTTAAATTCTTGCTTTACAGCCTTTTCGGCGGTCTTTTGATGTTGGCATCTATTGTCGGCATATTTGTTATGTCAACGCGTTACGGTAACCGAACCTTCGATATAACAACTCTTGCTGGTCTACATACAGTTCTTACTCCAATGATGGAGAACGTCTTATTCCTTGGCTTCTTTATCGCCTTTGCTATTAAAGCCCCACTTTGGCCAATGCACACCTGGCTTCCTGATGCAGCAAAGTCAGCAACTCCAGGTACTTCGGTATTGCTTTTAGGCGTGCTCGATAAAGTCGGAACTTTTGGAATGATCCGTTACTGCCTCACACTCTTTCCAGATGCGAGCAAAACCTTTACACCATTAATTATTACTCTTGCCGTGATCTCAATTCTTTATGGAGCGTTCTTGGCGATTGGCGCGAAAGATATTAAACGCCTGATTGCCTACACTTCAATTTCCCACTTTGGTTTCATCACGATGGGAATTTTCGCGATGACTACACAGGGACTTTCTGGGTCAACTCTTTATATGTTTAATCACGGCTTCTCAACTGCAGCGCTCTTCTTGGTTGCCGGCTTTATGATCTTGCGTCGCAAATCTTCAACTATCTCAGATTTTGGCGGCTTGCAAAGAGTGACTCCGATTATGGCTTGGTCTTTCTTTATCGCGGGTATGTCCAGCTTGGCACTTCCTGGTCTCTCCAGTTTCGTGAGCGAATTCTTAGTTCTAGTCGGAACCTTTACTCGCTATCCAGTTGCTGCAGTTATTGCCACATTCGGAATTGTTCTGGCTGCGCTCTACATTTTGATTCCAGTTCAGCGTGCATTGCACGGTCCAACGACTCCTGGAAATGAAAATTTACCTGATCTGTCCTTGCGTGAGAAAGTTGCGATCGCTCCAGTAATTGCGATTATCGTGGCTCTAGGTTTCTACCCTTCTCCAGTGCTGAACATTATTAATCCGGCCGCGACAACTGTCATTTCACAACAAGGATTTACCGATCCTGCTCCAACAAATAGTGAGGGCAAGTAATGATTACCTTCGTATCGCCAACTCTTGAATACGCACTGCTTGCCCCGATGCTGATTGTTCTGGCGGGCGCACTTATCGGTGTACTAATTGAAGCTTTCGCACCTCGCTCAGCTCGAGCAAGTTCACAACTTTTTATAACTTTAGCGACTCTGGCAATCTCACTTGCTTCATTAATCCGCGTCCGAAATAGCGCTTCGACAACTGCAGCTATGGAATCTGTGACCTTCGATGGCGCAGGTATGTTGCTGCAGGCATCAATTCTGGTGATTTCAATAATTGCAGTCTTACTGCTTGCTGATCAGGAGAATTTCACAGCACTCGCATCAACCCTTCCTGGCTCCGATGAAGAACGCGCTTCTTTGCAGAAAGATTTAAGAGTCACTGAGATTTATCCGCTTACTCTTTTTGCAGTAGCCGGAATGCTGCTCTTTCCGTTAGCAACTGATCTCATCACCCTCTTCGTTGCACTCGAGATGCTCTCACTTCCACTTTACTTGTTAGCAGGACTTTCACGCCGCCGCCGTTTGATGTCACAGGAAGCAGCGCTTAAGTACTTCTTGCTCGGCGCATTTTCTTCCGCATTCTTCTTGATGGGCGTTGCTTATCTCTATGGTTATTCTGCATCAACAACATTTGCCGGAATTCATGCTGCAGTCGTTGGCGGCACAGGTAACGACATTTACCTACTTCTCGGAATCGCATTTCTCTCTATTGGATTGCTCTTTAAAGTCGGAGCAGTGCCTTTCCACGCTTGGTCTCCAGATGTTTACCAAGGTGCGCCAACAGCAGTTACTGCATTTATGGCAGCGGCTACAAAGGTTGCAGCCTTTGGTGCAATGCTCAGAATTTTCTACGTCTCATTTGCTGAGGCTTACTGGCAATGGCGTCCAGCGCTAATTGCAATTGCGCTAATCACAATGATCTTTGGTTCACTTGTTGCGATTGCACAACGCGACGTAAAGCGAATGCTGGCTTACTCATCCATCGCGCACGCCGGCTTCTTGTTATCTGGAGTTATTGCGCTAAATAAATCAGGGTTGGATGCTTCAATTTTCTATCTCTTCGCCTACGGCATCGCCACAGTTGGTGCCTTTGGCATTGTTACATTGGTTCGAGATTCAGCAGGTGAAGTCACTGACTTAAATCGTTGGAGCGGCCTCGGAAAGCGTTCGCCTTGGGTAGCAACTGCTTTTGCAGGATTCTTACTTGCCTTCGCAGGTATTCCACTTACCAGCGGATTTATTGGAAAGTTCTCCATCTTTTCTGCAGCGTATGAAAGTGGATCTACTGCGATCTTGATTACAGGCGTACTTTCATCGGCAATTGCCGCCTTCTTCTATATCCGCGTAATTGTTCTGATGTTCTTTAAAGATCCAGTAGAAGATGGAACCAGCGTAGTTATTCCATCTGTTTACACACAGATCACAATCATTGTTTCTGCAGTCGTGACATTTGCACTCGGAATTTATCCAACGCCTTTGATTAACTTCATTCAAAGCACCGCCAGCTTCCTTCGCTAATGTCATCCTTCGGCATTCCTGATCTAGATCCCTCACTGGAGGCCGATCTAGCTCTTGGCATGCAAGGCGTGGAAGAGTTGCTGCGCGAACATATAAAAGGCGATTACCCACTTGTTGAAGAGACTTCGCGCCATTTAGTCGCTGCAGGCGGTAAGCGTTTACGCCCACTCCTGACGCTGATCGCTTCACACTTTGGTGACAGCACCCGCAAAGAGATTATTCCGGCTGCAGTTGTTTGCGAACTAACACATTTAGCAACGCTGTATCACGATGATGTAATGGATGAAGCACCACTTCGTCGCGGGGTTGAAAGCGCTAATAATCGCTGGGGAAATACCATCGCAATTTTGACAGGTGATTATCTTTTCTCGAAAGCATCAGATTTACTTGCAGATCTTGGTCCTGAGGCAGTTCGTTTACAAGCGCGCACATTCGAGCGCTTAGTAATTGGTCAAATTATGGAGACGCAAGGTCCGCAAAATGGCGAAGATCCACTGGCTCATTACATGCGCGTTGTGGGGGATAAGACCGGTTCGTTAATTGCAACTAGCGCACGTTTCGGAGGACTGCTTTCTGGTGCACCACGTGAAATTACCGAGACGTTAACAAAATTCGGAGAGCAAATAGGAATCGCCTTCCAATTAGCCGATGATGTAATTGATATTGCCAGCGAATCAAATCAATCAGGTAAGACTCCTGGCACTGATTTACGTGAAGGTGTTCCAACTTTAGTTACGTTAAATGTGATGGCATCTGGCAAGAGTGAAGATGCCGAGCTGCAGCAGCTCTTGAGCGCACCGATTCACGATGAAGATACTGTGCAGCAAGTATTAAGAGCGCTGCGGACACACGATGGCTTAAGCCAAGCTCGTGAGCAACTTGGTCAGGTAGCTAAACAAGCAAGAGCCGCTTTAGGTCCGTTGCCAGTTAATCCAGCAACAGGTGCACTCTTTTCGTTATGCGATGCTGTTATTGACCGCTCTGCCTGAACGAACTAAATCGTAAGCTAAAACAAACAGCGCAATCCAGATAACAAAAAAGCCAAACCAACGGGCTGTCGACATTACTTCGTGATTAACCCATACGCCAATGATAAAAGTCAGAGTTGGAGTTATGTATTGCAGCAGTCCAATTGTTGTAAGAGGTAACCGAGTTGTAGAAGCATTAAACATAAGTAGCGGTATGGCGGTTACAGCACCAGCGCTAATTAACAAGATTGTGATGGATACCCCTTGGCCAAATTGACCTTCTCCTTTGGAGTCTAAAAATAAAAGGTAACTGCAATATGGAATAAATGCGATCAAAGTTTCGATCGCTAGACCCTCAACAGCGCCTAAGTTAAGTTGTTTTTTAATTAATCCATATGTTCCCCAGGAGAGAGCTACCCCGAATGCCACCCAAGGCAAGCGTCCATAATCAATCGTCAGAACAAGCACGCCAATCGTTGCTACTGAAACGGATACCCATTGCAAGGGGCGCATGCGCTCTTTAAGAAGAATAATTCCGAAGGCGATAGCGATGAGTGGGTTGATGTAATAACCGAGTGATGCCTCAACTACGTGGCCATTATTTGTAGCCCAGATATAGATTAACCAGTTGATTGAAACTAAAATAGACGCTGTAAAAAGTTTAGCGGCGACTTTTGGGCGTTTAAAGGTAGCTAAAGTTGATTTAAGCGATTTAGTGATCGCAAGAATAATAAAACAAAAAACCATCGTCCATACGGCGCGATGTGACACTATCTCCGGTGATGTCGCTGGCTTGAGCAGCGGCCAGTAAAGTGGGAAAAGCCCCCAAAGCACATAGGCACCAAGCCCATATACGAGGCCAAGTTTTTCTTTATTCAATTAACGAAAATTCACAAATTGAACAGCAAATTCCCATTTGCCTTCTTTGATCATCGCCATCGTCGCTTGCAGGTCGTCACGGCTCTTGCTGGTCACGCGAAGTTCATCGCCTTGAATCTGTGACTTTACTGACTTTGGACCTTCATCGCGTAGGAACTTAGCAATCTTTTTAGCATTCTCAGTTGAAATGCCTTCTTTTAGCGGACAAGATATTTTGTAGATCTTTCCGGAAAGTTGTGGTTCGGCGGGATCAATATGCTTTAGTGAAACACCGCGCTTAATCATCTTATCTTTTACAACATCTAGCGTTGCCTTGGCCCGCTCTTCGGTGTCGGCTTCAATATTTATCTTCTCCCCGGCCATTTCAATTTTGGCACCGGTGTTTTTAAAGTCAAAACGAGTATCAATCTCTCGAATTGCTTGATTGATTGCGTTATCTAGCTCCATACGATCGATCTTGGAAACTACGTCGAAACTGCTATCAGCCATGGCTGGCCCTCCTCGGATTCACGGAAATCAAACTTCCCGGTATGTGACAAGGTTATCGTGCTCAAGGTAAATAATGAAGTTGGCCACGGATACACTGCAAGTATGAAGATTTTTAAGTTCCTATTTATTTCAGGAGTTTTAGCGCTCTCGTTAGTCACGCTACCAGCCTCTGCTCATACGGTATTAGCCAGCGCAGATCCGGCGGAAAATTCAACTGTAGATATTTTGCCTTCAGAAATTTCGATTACTTTCGCAGAAGAATTAATCAGCATTGGTGATGCAAATTCGATCTCAGCCATTGATGAAACTGGCAATGAGCTAACTACCGGAAAACCCGAAGTATCTGGCGCAGTGCTTTCCATAAATTTGGATAGTTCTGAAGTTACCGGCTTGATCGAAGTGATTTATCGAGCAGTGGCTGCAGATGGCCATGTGATTACTGGTGATTATCAATTTACAGTTTCACCAATAATTTTTTCGGAAACCGCTACCAGAACTACAGAAGGAAGTGTTTCGCCAACCGGATCTAACAATAAAATTTCAATCTATTTAATTATCAGCGCAACGCTGGTTGTTGGTGGAGGGCTATTGCTCTTTTTCATATGGAAAAGACAGTCTAAATAGCCGATTACCCCTCAATAATAATTTGAGGTAGCCTAGCGCCCGCCGTAAAAGAATGACCCTGGCGGGTTGCCCGAGCGGCCAATGGGAGGGGACTGTAAATCCCCCGGCTCTGCCTTCGAAGGTTCAAATCCTTCACCCGCCACCAGAAGTATTACTTAACAACCTTACTTTTGCGTGCTGCGCGAGATAGGAATAGCGCAAAGACGAGCGCTAAAACAATTCCTGTGTTCACGCCCATTTCAATTAAGGCACGATTGAAGTACTCAGTTGTCTTCTCTTTTTCCATTGTAAGAGATGCACCAACGGTAAGAATGTGTCGGACAGCTGCAATAACGCCGATGATCAAAAAGTTATCTAGCTGAAAAATTCCATCAGTAAAGCGCACAATCACGGTACGCATAATTTCTAGAATGATTACAACAAATAGAATGTCATTAATTCCCTGAATCATTCCAAGTGGGAAGAATGGGCGAGTTTCAATTAGGCGCTGCAAACTGTAACCAGCCGCCAGAATTGAAATTACGAATAACAAGATTCCGAGAAAACCATGCAATATGTCCTCGAGTTTATCAATGAAGGTATATGGGATCAGAGACTCGTCGTTGGTAAGCAAACCCTTAACTGATTTGTATTTCACGTGAGCTCCTTAATCTTCCTTAGGTACTGGCTAAGGGTAAGCGCAGGTCTAAGCCCTCGCAATATGAAAGGCATGGACACCCTGCTTGCCTCAG
>CAXNEU010000039.1:0-11061 GCA_964201705.1 Candidatus Planktophila sp.
ACCTGAGATTGCAAATATAACTGGGAATAAATACAACATAATTTTCTGCTGTTGCAACATCATGTTGTTACTTGAATCCATCTTTGGCATTCCTTTAACCATCAACTGACGCTGGGTTGTAAAGGTTGTTGCCGACATTACAAAGATCAAAATAACGGTAACGATTTTTACTGTTGTATCAGGAGAACCTAAAAAGCTCTGTGAAATCTTCGCACCAAAAAATGTCGCTTGTGCAGCGCTATCTAAATATTCACCCTTTAGAAAACCGCGCGCGATTGGTGCGGATACACCTGCATCGGTCTTTGCGGCAATTCCATTAAGCACGGTAAATAGTGCGAAGAAAATTGGTGCCTGTGCCAAAATTGGGAAACAAGAAGCCAAGGGATTTGTTTTATGTACCTTGTACAACTTCATCATCTCTTCGGACTGTTTTTGGCGATCATCTTTATACTTAACCTGGATCGCCTTCATTTGTGGCTGCAGAGCTGTTAGTGCGCGTTGACTTTTAATTTGTTTAACAAAGAGTGGGATAAGAATTATACGAATTAAAATTACGAGACCAACAATAGAAAGAGACCAAGTAACACCACTATCTGGTCCGAAAATAGGTGTTAGTAATTTGTGGAAGAGGATGATTACACCTGAAACCAGGTTATAGAGCGGATTTAAAATAACTCCCATTAGTGAACTCCTACACTGGTTTTTTGGCTTGAAAGTGGTTGGTTATTTACCGCGTAATCGACGCCGCCGTGCGACCACGGATTACAGCGCATCAAACGCCAGATTGACATGGCCACACCACGAAGACCGTAATGTGAAATTGCTGACGCGGCATATGAAGAGCACGATGGGTAATACTTGCAGCGCGCCGGGAAAGCTGGGGAAATCCATTTTTGATATCCGTTAATTACCGCCACAAAAATCTTTCGCATTACTTCACCACAATTCGGGAAGCGCGATCCAATAATTTATTGGTTAGTTTTTCAATTTCAACACCAACGGCATCAATGTTGTTTTTAGCTAGTGCGCGAATTACCAAGAGTGAACCAGATGGCAATTTAGAAAGTTGTGGGTTCACCGCATGACGAACTTTGCGCGCTAAAGCGTGGCGCATTACTGATCCACCAACAGATTTATTGATAATCAACCCGCACTTTGGCAGGTCGTGATTTGTTACAGGAGGGATGTAAAGGTATCCAACAAAGTTTTCTGTAGTAACGCGGGTTCCGCTCTTTGTTGCTCGAGCAAAATCGGCGCTTACGGTCAAACGTGCGTTTTTAGGCAGCACGAGGGTCTCGGGTGCGGCTCTGTTACTTACGCAGAAAGACGAATGCGGCCTTTAGCGCGACGGGCTGAAAGAACTGCACGTCCTGCTCGGGTTGCCATGCGTGCGCGGAAGCCATGCTTCTTGGCGCGACGACGAGTGTTAGGTTGGTATGTGCGCTTTGTCATGGTGACTCCTTTAAAGCTGTTGTAGGTAGAGCAGGTTTTCGCCGGGCTAGGTTTTTGCTGACCTAGCTCGCGGTTTTACCAACTTCTCTGAACTCTTCATAAATACGGGGGAAGCAAGGGTGTAACGGTAGAGGTGCGGATACAGGCGGGTCAAACTGGAGGCCAGGTTTAGGGTTGTGGATAACCACTTGCTTTTCTTGCCAAAGAGCCCTACTTTTCACCTCTGTCCACAGGTATCCGTCAAAGTGGCTCTAAATCAAGGGTAAAGCCCTACTTTAGACCACAGCCTGTGGATAAACTTGTGGATAGTCCAAGGGGGCGAGTATGGCTGTTGTTGAGATCGAACTCGCTGATCTTTGGGACCGAGTTATTGAGCATGTCTCACTCGGAGAACCCCAGCACCGCGCTTTCTTAACAATGACTAAGCCACTTGGGTTGATCCAGAGCGATGGCGGCATCACAAATTTGTTAGTTGCTGCGCCAAATGTTTTTGCAAAAGATGTTCTCGAATCCCGGCTGCGAATTGTTGTTAACGAAGTACTAACTCGCGAACTCGGTGATAAAACAAATATTGCAGTGATGGTTGATGAGTCACTCGAGCTCGCAGATCATCCAGCCCCAACGGTTGTTATTGAACCAACCCCCACCCGCCCCGGCACAGGACGCGAAGGTTCTGATCTTGGTGCACGTAAAAGTGATGAACCTTCACAATTAAATCCGCGTTACATCTTTGAAACTTTTGTTATTGGTGCATCAAATCGTTTCGCCCACGCCGCAGCGGTTGCAGTAGCCGAAGCGCCAGCGAAGGCATACAACCCGTTATTTATTTATGGCGAGTCCGGCCTTGGAAAAACCCACTTATTACACGCTATTGGCGCATACGCCAAAGAGCTTTATGGCAGCGTGCGTGTGCGTTATGTTTCATCTGAAGAGTTCACAAATGATTTCATTAACTCGATTCGTGACGATAAAGCCTCGGCTTTCCAACGCCGCTATCGCGACCTTGATGTTCTTTTAGTGGATGACATTCAATTTTTAGAAAATAAAGAGCGCACCCAGGAAGAGTTCTTCCATACTTTCAACACTTTATATAACGCTAATAAACAAATAGTTATCTCATCTGATCGTCCGCCAAAACAATTAACTACTTTAGAAGATCGCCTACGTTCTCGTTTTGAGTGGGGTTTGATTACCGATATTCAGCCTCCAGAATTGGAAACTAGAATTGCAATTCTGCGTAAGAAAGCTGCACAAGATAAATTAAACGCGCCCGATGATGTACTTGAATATATCGCCAGCAAAATTTCTACAAATATCCGTGAACTTGAAGGCGCGCTTATTCGCGTGACAGCTTTTGCTAGCCTTAACCGACAAGGTGTTGATTTAAGTCTTGCTGAAATTGTTTTAAAGGATTTGATTCCAAGTGGCGCGGGCCCAGAAATAACCGCCGCCACAATCATGGCTCAAACATCTACCTACTTCAGTCTTACGATCGATGATTTGTGCGGGACTTCTCGCTCTCGGGTTTTGGTTAACGCCCGCCAAATCGCAATGTACTTGTGCCGCGAGCTAACTGAGCTCTCGCTGCCAAAGATTGGGCAGACCTTCGGGGGCCGAGATCACACAACTGTTATGCACGCCGACCGGAAGATTCGCCAGTTGATGGCTGAGCGCCGGTCGATCTATAACCAAGTCACTGAGTTAACCAACCGGATTAAATCTCAGAACAGAGGTTGATTTCGGTTAAATGTCCGATTTAAGAACCTTACCCCCAGATGTGGAGAAGGTGTGGATAACTGTGGATCACAGAGTGTTTTCTGTGGTTATCAAAGTTTTTAAAGTTCGTTTTTTAAAAAGAGAGAAAGGATTTAGTGGTGAGTGTTACTTTTACACACAGTTACGCCTTCTTTATCCACACCTTTTTAACAGCGCGACACGCCTTTGAGCAGGGCTTTCTTATCTTATCCACAGTTCTTCCGTTTGGTTACTACTACTACCTTTATATAGATAAAACCCGCTCCCAAGCGAACCCCACAGCCCCAAACCAATTTTTTGGGCTATCTAACCTATTAGACACCATGAAAGACTTTCAACTAAAGAAATTGAGGGCAACCGCGTGAAATTTACTGTCGAGCAAAGCGCACTTACTGATGGCGTCAACTGGGTATCCCGCAGCCTTTCAACCAGACCGATTAAAACCGAACTACTTGGAATTGTTATTGATGCAACCGGTGATGAAGTAATTCTTTTCGGATCTGATTTAGAAACATCAAGCAAAGCTTTCTTTAAAGCAGATATTTCTCAACCTGGAAAAGTATTAGTCCCCGGAAAACTACTTGCTGAAATTTCTAGATCTCTCCCTAATAAACCAATCACAATCGCACTCGACGGCACAAGAGTTTTAGTTACATCAGGCTCTGCAAAATTTACTCTTCCAACACTTTCTATCTCTGAGTACCCAGGTTTACCAGAACTACCTGAAACAACCGGTGTTGTAGCAAGTGATGTTTTCGCAACCGCAGTTGCACAAGTTGCAATCGCTGCCGGCAAAGATGATTCCCTACCAACCCTCACAGGTGTCCACATTGAGATAAACGAAGACACCGTCACACTTGCCGCCACCGATAGATACCGTTTAGCTGTTCGTGAATTTACTTGGCAACCATCAACCCCAGGGCTTTCTACAACATCACTCCTCCGTGGTCGCACAATTGCTGATGCCGCCAAATCTTTAACTGGATCTAAAAACGTTTCACTTTCTTTTGCACCAAACACGAGCAACGATCGCCTCGCTGGTTTTGCAGGCGAAGGTAAATCAATGACATCAAGAATGTTGGATGGAACATTTCCTCCATATCGTCACTTGCTTCCACAAGATGTAACCACAACCGCAGTCGTTGAAGTAGCACCATTTTTAGATTCGGTTCGTCGTGTTGCACTCGTGACTGATAAAACAGTTCCGTTGCGCTTGGAATTCGCGAACAACACAGTTTCACTAGAAGCAGGCGCCGGCGAAGAAGCACAAGCCACCGAAGCAATTGAGATCTTGTTAAACGGCGAACCAATTTCTATCGCCTTCAACCCAGTATTTTTAGCAGATGGCCTGCAAGCTGTTGGTACATCATTTGTTCAAATTTCATTTACAGGTTCTAACAAACCAGCAATCCTCAGCGGTAAATCAGATCGCGACGGTAAAGTAATTGAAAATTACCGTTACCTTCTAATGCCGATGCGTTACGCCTCATAATTACTTTAAAGATTTAACTCAAGGTATAAAAATGCGCGTCACCAAATTAGCGCTGACCAACTTTCGTTCATATAAAAACCTTGAACTCGAGTTTGGTGCAGGACCCACCACCTTCGTCGGCAATAACGGCTCTGGTAAAACAAATATCGCCGAAAGTTTAATTTATCTCGCCCACCTTTCATCTCATCGTGTATCTCAAAACCTCCCCTTATTAAACCTAGGATCTGAGCAAGCCATCATCCGCGCAGAAATTGAACGCGATAACCGCACCCTGCAGGTTGATTTAGAGATTAATGCAAATAAAGCCAACCGTGCGCGTCTAAACCAAAACCCAACTAAGTCACAACGCGAGATATTGGGCGCGCTGCAAGTAATTTATTTTTCGCCAGAAGATTTAGATTTGGTCCGAGGTGAGCCCACTCACCGCCGCGATTTCCTCGATAAATTACTAATTACACGCGCCCCACGCCTAGCTGGTGTTATCTCTGATTACGAACGAGTTGTTAAACAACGCAACACACTTCTTAAAACACGCGCACCCGAAAATGCACTTGCTCCCTGGACTGAACAATTAATTAACTTAGGCGCACAATTAAGCGCCGAACGCATGGCTTTAGTAGAAGCCCTCAATCCTTACGTCGCTGCAAATTACACCAACTTAAATGAAGTAAAACCTGCATCTATTTCTTATAAATCTAGTACAGATGGCTTATCAACTAACACTGAAGAAAACTCACAACTTCTTGCGGCGCGGCAGTTAGAAGTTGCGCGCCAAGAGGCAGAACGTGGGGTTTCACTAATTGGTCCACACCGCGATGATTTACATCTTCAACTTGGCGACTTCCCCGCAAAAGGTTATGCCAGTCACGGCGAATCTTGGTCAATGGCGATATCACTGCGAATCGGTTCTTACAATCTATTAAAATCAGAGGGAGCAGAACCAATTCTAATCCTCGACGATATTTTTGCAGAACTAGATACCACCCGCCGCCAACAATTAACTTCAGTAACCCAAATGGCAGAGCAAACTATTATCACCGCAGCTGTTGAAAGTGACCTGCCGGCCGAATTACTATCTACTAAATATTATGTGACACCCGGTGTTGTATCGAAAGAGCGGATAAGTAATGAGTAAACGTGACTTAGCCCTTGATCTCTTCCGCAGTTATAAAACCGGATTCATAAAAAAATCTAAACCTGTTCAGGAGCGCACCAATACCCCAGGTGATCCAACGCTTATCAGTGAAGTAATGTCAGATTTAATAAACCAACGCGATTGGCATTTAGGAATTGCAGAAGGAACACTATTTTCTTCTTGGAAAGAAATTGTTGGCGCAGATATTGCATCGCACACAACACCAATCTCACTTCTTGAAGGTGCGCTTCTAATTCAATGTTCATCAACTGCGTGGGCGACGCAATTAAACGCAGTCGGACAAGATTTACTAAATAAAATTCAAAGTTCCACACCAGGTGCGGGTGTAACCTCACTTGCATTTATTGGTCCACAAGCGCCTTCGTGGAAACGAGGTTTGCGGACAATCAAAAATGAGCGCGGACCTCGGGATACCTACGGTTAGAGCGCTTTAACCCCCTCACCCACTAGGAACCCTCACCCACGCTCAGAAAATGGCGCATTTGGCACACCTATGCCTTTTTATGGCTAGCAGGCTTTTCATTTACCGATAGGATTACCAGGCTCAATGAAGGAATTCCCCTTCTAGGCGGGTTTTAAGGCCAGAACCAGATTTGTAAGGAGCTTTTGTGACGAAGCAAGCCGGCGGATATAACGCCAGTTCGATCACCGTCCTTGAAGGCCTCGACGCTGTCCGCAAGCGTCCCGGAATGTATATCGGCTCAACCGGTGAACGCGGTCTGCACCATCTGGTCTATGAAGTAGTCGATAACTCAGTTGATGAAGCTCTCGCGGGTTACTGCGATGAAATAAATATAACTTTAATGGAAGACGGCTCACTGCAATGCGTCGATAACGGTCGCGGAATTCCAGTTGATATCCACCCAGTTGAAAAGAAGCCAGCACTCGAAGTTGTTCTTACAGTTCTGCACGCCGGCGGAAAATTTGGTGACGGTGGCTACTCAGTATCTGGTGGATTACACGGTGTGGGTATTTCAGTCGTTAACGCACTGTCAACCGATTTATCTGTGCAGGTACAGCGCGATGGTTTCTTCTGGAGCCAAGAATATAAATTAGGAGTACCAACTGTGCCAGTTAAAAAAGGAGGCGCATCTGAAAAAACCGGAACCACGGTTCAGTTCTGGCCTTCTAAGGAAATTTTTGAAACTACGGATTTCTCATTTGAAGTTTTATCCACCCGTTTTCGCGAAATGGCATTTCTAAATAAAGGCCTTCGTTTAACCCTCACCGATTTGCGCCCTGGCCACGTTGATGAAAAAGGCGAGCCGCTTAAAGTTAACTATAAATACGATGGTGGTATTTCAGATTTCGTCAAACACTTAAATTCAACGCGCGGTGAAACCCACAAATCTATCATCTTCTTTCAAGGCGAAGACAAGAAAGCCAAACTTTCCCTAGAAGTTGCCATGCAGTGGAACGCTGGTTTCTCTGAATCTGTTTACACCTTCGCGAATACGATCCACACCCACGAAGGCGGAACCCACGAAGAAGGTTTCCGCACCGCACTTACATCTGTTGTTAACAAATTTGGTGAAGAAGCGGGCTACATCCGTAAAAAAGAAGATCGCTTAACTGGTGATGATGTGCGCGAAGGTTTAACTGCGATTGTCTCAATCAAAATGGCTGAGCCACAATTCGAAGGACAAACCAAAACAAAACTGGGTAACACAGAAGCAAAGTCATACACCCAAAAATCTGTAAACGAATTTTTAACGCAGTGGTTTGAACAGAACCCACAAGAAGGCAAAGACATTGTCCGTAAAAGTATCGACGCCGCCGCAGCACGTGTTGCAGCACGTAAAGCCCGTGATTTGTCGCGTAATCGCAAAGGTTTACTCGAAGGCCGCGGAATGCCCGGCAAGTTAGCTGATTGCCAATGGACTGATCCAGCGAAGTGCGAGCTTTATATTGTTGAAGGTGATTCTGCGGGCGGTTCCACAAAAGGTGGTCGCGATTCGCGCAACCAAGCAGTGTTGCCGATTCGCGGCAAAATTCTTAATGTTGAAAAAGCGCGCATCGATCGCGTGTTGCAAAACAACGAAGTACAAGCGTTAATTACCGCACTTGGAACTGGCGTTCACGAGGATTTCGATATTGAAAAATTGCGTTACCACAAGATCATCTTGATGGCTGACGCTGATGTCGACGGACAACATATCCGCACACTGTTGCTCACTTTGTTATTCCGATTTATGCGCCCATTGATTGAAAACGGCTTTGTTTACTTGGCTTCACCCCCACTTTATAAAATTAAATGGGGCGGTAAAGATGAAGTGCAATATGCCTTCTCTGATCGCGAACGCGATGGCATGATCAAAATTGGTTTAGATGCCGGGAAACGTTTACCGAAAGATGATGGTATTCAACGCTTTAAAGGCTTGGGAGAAATGCCCGCGAAAGAATTGTGGGATACAACAATGGATCCAGAACACCGCGTCTTGATTCAAGTAACTCTCGATGATGCTGCCGCAGCCGATGATCTTTTCTCTGTGTTAATGGGTGAAGATGTAGAACAACGCCGTGCATTTATTCAACGTAATGCCAAAGATGTTAGATTCTTGGATATTTAAATGGCTGAAGATAAAACTCCTGTAGACCGCACCGGCATGGCTAACCCCGGCGATGATTTCGACCGAATTGAAACCGTTGACTTACAAGTTGAGATGGCGCGTTCTTATCTTGACTATGCAATGTCAGTTATTGTCGGTCGCGCACTGCCCGATGTTCGCGATGGTTTAAAACCTGTTCACCGCCGCGTTTTATATGCAATGTATGACGCGGGTTATCGCCCAGATAAGGGTTACTACAAATCATCTCGCATCGTCGGTGATGTCATGGGTAATTACCATCCACACGGTGACACCGCGATTTATGACACCGTTGTTCGTTTAGCCCAGCACTGGTCACTGCGTTATCCATTAGTCGATGGCAACGGAAACTTTGGTTCTCCCGGCAACGATCCCGCAGCGGCAATGCGTTATACCGAAGCCCGCCTTTCTCCAATCGCGATGGAGATGATGCGCGATATCGATGAAGACACAGTTAATTTCTCACCAAATTACGACGGTCGTTCACAAGAGCCAGATGTATTACCAAGTCGCTTCCCAAACTTATTAGTCAATGGTTCCGCTGGAATCGCAGTTGGTATGGCCACAAACATTCCACCGCACAACCTGCGTGAAATTACTGAAGGCGTTATTTACTCACTTAATAACCCAGACTTAAAACCAGAAGAGCTTCTTGCTGAACTTCTAAAGATTGTTAAAGGCCCAGATTTCCCAACCAAAGCTTTAATTGTTGGACGCACCGGAATCGAAGAGGCTTATCGCACCGGTCGCGGATCAGTAACCATGCGTGCTGTCGTGCAAGTTGAAGAAATAAATAAGCGCACCTGTTTAGTTGTTAGCGAACTGCCGTATCAAGTGAACCCAGATAACCTCGCTCTAAAAATTGCTGAGTTAGTTAAAGATGGAAAAATCAAAGGTATTGCTGATGTGCGCGATGAAGGTAACGAACGCCTCGGTCAACGTTTAGTAATTGTTCTTCAATCATCGGCTATTCCAAAAGTTGTCTTAAACAACCTTTACAAGCAAACACAACTGCAAGATACCTTCGGCGCAAATATGTTGGCACTTGTCGATGGCGTGCCACGCACCTTGCGCCTTGATGAATTTATTAAGTTCTATATTCAGCACCAAGTCGAAGTAATTATTCGTCGCACCAAATACCGCTTAGCTGAAAAAGAAAAGCGCGCTCACATCTTGCAGGGTTATCTCAAAGCCCTAGATGCCCTTGACGCAGTCATCGCTTTAATCCGCGCCTCAACAACTCCCGAAGAGGCTCGCACTGGTTTGATGAAGTTACTTGATGTTGATGAAGTACAAGCCAACGCAATTCTTGATATGCAACTGCGCCGTATCGCGGCGCTGGAACGTCAGAAGATCAACGATGAATACAACGGCCTTATGGCAGACATTGTTGAACTCAACGAGATCTTGGCTAGTGAAGCAAAACAGCGCCAGATAATCATTTCCGAGCTCACCGATTTAACCACTAAATACGGCGATGAACGCCGCACTCAAATTGTGGCCAGCGAAGGTGATTTCTCTGCCGAAGATTTAATCCCAGATCAAGATGCTGTTGTCACTATTACCCGCACTGGTTATGCCAAGCGCACCAATGCCGATCTTTATAAAACACAACGTCGCGGAGGCCGCGGCGTAAAAGGGGCAGCACTTAAACAAGATGATGTGGTCGACCATTTCTTTGTTGCCAGCACACACGACTGGTTGCTCTTCTTTACCAATCAAGGCCGCGTTTATCGCGCCAAGGTGCACGAGCTTCCAGATGCTGGTCGAGATGCCCGCGGACAACACGTCGCTAATTTAATGGCATTTAAATCTGATGAAACAATCGCCCAAGTTTTATCAATTAAAGATTACACAGCATCTCCTTACTTAGTCCTCGCCACAAAAACCGGTTTAGTTAAAAAGACACCTTTAACTGAATACGATTCACCTCGCACAGGTGGTTTAATTGCAATTTCCCTAAAACCAGGTGATGAAGTTGTCTCTGCAGCGCTAGTAAACAAAGATGATGAAATTCTTTTGGTTTCCAAGAAAGCAATGTCATTACGTTTTGCGGCAGATGAAGAATCACTGCGCCCAATGGGTCGCTCCACTAGCGGTGTGATCGGAATGAAGTTCCGCACCGGCGATGAACTTTTAACAATGGCGCGCATCGATTCCAAGACTGTATCTTCATTTGTATTTACCGCAACCGATGGCGGATACGGAAAGAAAACTCCACTTGATGAATATCGTTTACAAGGTCGCGGCGGAATCGGAATTAAAGCTGCCAAGATCGATGAAAATTCACGAGGTTCACTTGTCAGCGCACTTGTTCTCGCCGACTCAAGTGAAATCCTTGCGATAACTTCTGCCGGTACTGTTATGCGCACACCAGCCGCCGAAGTGCGCCAAACCGGCCGCGATTCAATGGGTGTTCGCTTGGTAAACCTCGATGAAGGCGTTGTGCTGGTCTCTGTTACGCAGAATCAGGAAGATGAGATTTCCGCTAAATAACGCTACGCTTCCGCCATCTGCGCTAAGGCGTGCGTTTTGGTCTCTTGAAGAAGTTCAAGTAACCTAGCGCTTCTGCAATAAAGAGAGATCTTTCTTGCGGGCCCATAGCTCAGCCTGGTTAG
>CAXNEU010000040.1:0-10673 GCA_964201705.1 Candidatus Planktophila sp.
CACCCATAACCATCATCGAGAGTTAAGAAGATTACGCGCCGCCCGGAACGCACTGGTGGAGTCTGCATCGCAACTTTAATTCCTGCCACCAGTACTTCACTCTGAGATCGCAGTGAAAGCAAGTCAGAAGATTTAACTGCGCCGATCGCATTTAAAAATGGAGCGTAAAACTCGAGCATATGGTGGGTGATATCCATTCCTAAACGTTCTACCTCATTGCGCACCTTTTCAGCAGCGCCCATCGCAGGCAAACCACTTGCTTCTACATCAGGGGGTGCAAAACCAAAGACCATCTGCGATCCGCCAATATTGGCAACCGGTGAGCGAGTTAAATCAGATAAGTGCAGTAATAAATCGCGGTGGTTTATCACGCCATCACTTAAGGAATGCACTTGGTCAAATGCGCCAGTCATAATTAGAGTTTCGATAACTGGATGCGATGCACCGGACCTGCGGTAAAAATCAGCGAGGTCAAGATAGGGGCGACCGGTGATTATCGAAGTGACTTCCTTATCGCTAATTCCTGAAACTGAGGTGAGTGCGATCCGTACGCTCTCGCCGCCGTTCTCATTCTTTTCTACTGTGTATTGACTGCCCGAAAGATTTATATCAAGCGGTGCTAAACCAACGCCGAGTTGGCGCGCTTCATCGATCATTAAACGCTTTGGGTACATGCCTGGATCATGAGTTAAGACGCCTGCGATAAATGCTGCCGGGTAATGCGTCTTTAAGTAAGCAGATTGATATGTAGGAAGTGCGAAAGCTGCAGCGTGTGCTTTGCAGAATCCAAAGGATGCAAAGGCGCGAAGGACATCCCAGATTTCAGTAATGGTGGTCAACTCATAACCGCGCGCGGTGGCGGCAGGAAAGAACCAATCGCAGACTTCTTGTTGGCTTTCCTTGCTGCCTAAAGCGCGCCGTTTTTCATCGGCGGCAGCAAGTGAGATGCCAGTCATCACCGCGATGATCGAGATAACTTGTTCGTGAAAGACCACCACGCCTTCGGTCTGCGCCAAAATTGAATAAAGATCAGGGTGAATTATCTGTGCGCTAGTCCAGCCGTGGCGAGCATTGAGAAAGGGCCTAATCATGTCGCTCTTAACTGGGCCGGGGCGAAAGAGTGAGATATCAATAATTAAATCGCTAAAAGTTTTTGGGGCTAACTTGCCGACTAGTTCGCGTTGTCCCGGGCTTTCTACTTGAAAGATGCCTAAGGTGTGCGTTGATTGGATTAACTCGTAAGTTGGCACATCATCTAGTGGCACAGCATCAATATCTAGATCAATATCGGCAACGCGTTTTATCTCGTGTACCGCATGCGCAATCGTCGATTGCATCCGCACACCCAAGATATCTAGCTTTAATAACCCAATTTCTTCTACGCCATCTTTATCAAATTCGACCATTGGATAACCGCTGGCGTTAAATTGAACTGGCGCACGATCTAATAAACCCGCATCAGATAGAACAACTGCGCAAGGGTGCATTGCCAGATGGCGCGGCAAGCCGTCTAGGCGTTGTGCCAAAGAAATCGCCATCACAGTAAGGGGCGCCGATAAGTTAAGTGAGCGAAGTTCGGGAAGTGATTTAAGAGTTGCTTCAATATTGCGGGCACGGATATGCGGCAGAGATTTGGCGATTAGATCTATCTCCATCGCCGGCAGACCAAGTGCTGCACCAACATCGCGAATTGCATTTCGTGCACGGTAGGTGTCGACCATAGAAACAGTTGCGCATCGCGAAAGCGCTTTTGGGGATTGCCAATCAGTATCGCCATATCTTTTAAAGACCAAGTCGTAAATTTCTAAGCGGCGCGCAGATTCCACATCGATATCGATATCAGGAAGTGCCCTGCGCAGCGGTGAACAGAAACGCTCCATCAATAAACCATGTTGCATTGGGTCAACTCCTGAAATACCCAGCAGATGACAGATCAGCGAACCGGCGCCGCTGCCACGTGCTGCTACCCGAATATTTTTATCCCGCGCCATATCGGTGATATCGGCAACGGTTAAGAAATATGGTTCGTATCCCAAAGTCGCGACAGTTGCGAGTTCATCATCTAAACGCGTACGAGCTTTATTGATTGTGGCTGAGTCGTTGTAGCGCCAGTTGATTCCAGATTCACAGCGCGTGCGCAACAAAGTCCGCATCGCACTTGCCGAATCTGCTCCGACTATGTGGGCCTCAGGTAAGTGGATACCGCCTAAACCAAGATCGCGTTGCGGTGATAAAAGTGCGCGTTCGGCCCATTGGCGAGTTGTATTTAAAAGATCGCGTGGGGTGCGTTCTCCCGCGGCACGCACAATTTCAGCAGCGAGTGAAATCATTTGATCGCTTGATTTCAAATAACCTTCAGCGTTGCGCCGTTCGAGGTGGCGTTGATGTAACGGAACTAATTGGCGCGCGCAATCTAAAATATCTGCAACTGGTCCATCTGCGGCATCGCGCATTCGCACCGCATTTGTGATCACCGCATCGATATCGTGATCGCGGGCGAAGATGAGTGATCTTGCTGCATGTCCGGTCGAGAAAGAGCCGTTGCCCGCAACCAAATGAGATACACAATCTATAGCGTGATCGCCAAAGAGTGAGCGAGTCTTATTAAATATATCAAGTGCGATATCACTGCGGTGTAGCGCTAGCGCTTGGCTAACTGGTGATTCGGGGCCATGCAGTAAATGCAGTTGGGTTGAGTACTGGCTAAAGCGTTGCAAGAAATCTAAAGTGAGAATTGGTGTGCGATCGGCGGCGTTCATATTAAGGCCGCTTAATAAACGCACCAGTGCGCGCCATCCCCCATCACCGTGGGCCAAGATAGTCACGCGTGGTAAATCTTTAGCGGGAGCACTTTTAATATTTGGATCTGCTAATAAATCAATTGCCAGATTGATTCCGATAATTGGTGCGATCCCAAATTCCAGACAAGCGCTAGCGAAACGGATCGCACCTGATAAACCGTCGCGATCGGTGAGTGCGAGCGCCGGTGATTCAAATTGCGCAGCCCGTTCTACAAGATCGCGTGGTTGGGTGGTTCCGTATTTAAGCGAGAAAGCACTTGATGTACGCAGGTGTATGAAGCTCATTTTTTAACTCAAACCTGAATCAAACCTGTTTTACGATCCAAGAACCTGTGATCTCATCGCGTTCGAGTTGAAAGGTATTTAACGCACCAATCGGTGCCGCTTCAACAGTCCATAAAGCGCGAGCGCCATCATCAGGGCGATAGATGCCATCGCTGACTCGGTTCCACCAACCGCCTGCTTCACACCAACGCGAGAGAACAGCGTGGATACGAAAGCGTTTGCCACGGAAAGTGAATTCGATAGGTGTAGCCGAACCATCTGCGATCACATCGTGAGCTGGGTTGATCTCTGGGACTGACATTTTTTAGCGCCTTGAGCCTTCCTGTGGATATTCGAACAAGTGTTCGAAAAGTAACTCAAGGCTCTGACATTGGCAAGGCGCGCACCACGCCACGCTCAAGATAGTTGAAAGTTCAACTATCTCCCCTACACTTGCCCGAGTCAGAGCAATTGCTAATCAGTTACCAACAAGGAGATCCATGGACGCAGTACTAGTAATCGGCCGAATTCTTTTCGCCCTTATCTTCATCACATCAGGAATCGCTCACTTTGCAAAGCTTGAGATGATGACCGGCTATGCCAAGTACAAGAAGTTGCCAGCTGCAAAGCTCGGCGTAATCGCTAGCGGCCTCTTCTTTCTTCTAGGTGGCATCTATATCGCCCTGGGCTTCTGGGTAGACCTCGGCGCGCTATTGCTAGCAATCACCTTGGTACTTGCTGCAGTTATCTTCCATAACTTCTGGAAAGAGACTGATGCAACTGCAAAGCAGAACGAGATGATCGCTTTCAATAAAGATCTCGCACTTGCCGGCGCATCCCTAATCATCTTCGCACTTATCTACAGCGGTGCAATCTCAGCAGATGCTTTCGGACCACACCTTGGCAATATCTCTTTCTTTAACAAGTAAAAAATAGATTGCGAAATGGCCTCCCGTCAGGGGGCCATTTCCTATTTTGGTCCAGGTTTATTTTGCAGAGACTGCTGGCATGTTTCCCAAATGAGCCCCACCGTCTACATCTAAGGCACAGCCAGTTATAAATGCGGCTTCCTCTGAAATAAAGAAAGCAATAGCCTTTGTGACATCTGCTTCAGTGGGATTGCGGCCCAATGGAAAGGAGAGCGCTGCTGTGGATTTAACTTGGTCTACAGTTAAATTTCCAGCTTGAGATTTCCAATTTGCTACTTGCTTACCCATTCCTGTGGTTGGAACCCCCACAGGGCAGACGCAGTTAACCGTGACTTGAGAAGATGCCAATTCCATTGCGCATGACTCGATCAAACCGATAAGTCCAAATTTTGAAGCACAGTACGCCTGAATTTGAGAATAGCCTCGTTTTCCAGCATCTGAAGAAATTGCAACCACTCGTCCTCGACCACTTTCAATAAGATATTTAGATGTGGCTTGAATCGCAAAGAATGCTCCCTTTAAATTTACATCAAGGGTTAGATCCCAATCCTCTTCACTCACTTCACTCATTGGCTTGATATGGATAACGCCAGCAGAAATAACCAAGGTATCCAAGCCCTTAAATTCCTTGTTTGCAAGCTCGACTGCCGAGATCAGTTCTCCCTGATTTCTCACATCAGCAGTAATAGAGAGTGCGTTTGACCCTAACTCCTTCACTGCTAGTGCAAGGTCTTTCGCAGATTTATCAACGAGTGCAACCTTGGCACCAGCGGCAATCATTTCGCGAGCAATATCAAGCCCAAAGCCAGAAGCGCCCCCAGTAATAAGAGCTTTTCGATTTGTTGCGATCGTCATTTGTAATCCCTTTGCATTCGATTAGCCCTGATAGAGATACTTCTTGATTGCCTTCTCGTTGATAGTTATGCCTAAACCAGGCGTGTCCGGTACGGCAATCCATCCATTTTTTTGCTCAAATGGGTTCTCAACTAATTCATTCTGCATAGGCGATGGTGCTGGTTTAATTTCAAAAACTTGTCCATTAGTAGAAGCGGCGTATACATGAAGTGAAGCTGCTGTATTGATTGCACTTGACCAAGAATGAGGGACAAAACGCACTCGTTGGGTTAGTGCATCATCAACAATGGCTTTCATACCACTGATACCTTCAACGCGTCCTGGATCAACTAAAATGATATCTATGGCATTACTGCGAACTAATCGTTGGTAGTCATGCAAAGTCCAGCAACGCTCTCCAGTAGCAAGTGCTGTTGGAACTCGAGATTTCATTTGGCGATAACCTTCATGATCATCATGATGCAGCGCATCTTCAAACCAGGTGAGTTTTACTTCTAGTAATTCCTCAGCCATTGATGCGGCATGGCTTGCACTCCATTTTGCGAGTGCAGAAACATCCAGTGCCATTCCCATGTCTGGGCCGATTGCTTCACGCACAGTGCGTGCAACTTTCATATCTCGAACACGGTTTGTACCAAATCCGGCTTCAGGAACTTGACCCCAGCCCCCTTTAACAGCGGAGTAACCCTGCTCGCGATAACTAGTGAATTCCTCTTTCAACGCGCCTAAATCAAGAGTATTAAGAATGACTGATGCACAAGAGGGAACCTTGTCCATTAACTTTCCACCAAGCATCGCTGAAACCGGAAGTCCAGCCGCTTTGCCAGCAATATCCCAGAGCGCAGTATCTAGGGCTGAGATTGCGAAGGAGACGATGCCGCCAAACCCATGCCAGTACGCATGATTTCGCATTTTTTGCCACAGCCGACCAGCTTGAGTTCCATCTTCTCCAATAAGAAGTTGTGCAAAACCCGCATCAATAATTGTTTTCACTGCGAGAGAGGCTTCAGGCCACTGTGAAATGCATTCTCCCCAACCGACGATTCCGTCAGAGGTTTCGATACGGACAAGCGTCAAATATCTAATCTTGTTGTCGTTATTTGGTTCAGGGTATTGCACCGGGAATGCTTCAACTCGGACTATTTTATTCACTGACGACCTTTCGAAATTTTATTTGTTAATCTGTATGTGAGAGTACTGAAGACAAGAAAGATCTCGTCCGCTCATGTTGTGGATTGTCAAAGAACTCCGCTGGACTGTTCTCTTCCACAATTCTACCCTCGTCCATAAAGATTACGCGATCTGCAACTTGGCGAACGAAGCCCATCTCGTGGGTCACGATAAGCATCGTCATTCCTGCTTCAGCTAGCTTTTTTAGCACACCTAACACTTCTCCTACTAATTCAGGATCAAGTGCACTCGTCACTTCGTCGAACAAGATTACATCAGGTTTCATTGCAAGAGCGCGAGCAATCCCAACACGTTGTTGTTGGCCACCAGATAACTGCTCAGGATATTGATCTCGCTTTTCCGCTAGGCCAACTGATCCCAAAATTGCAAGCGCTTCACTTCGATACTCTTCTTCGTCTTGCCCCAATACAAACTTTGGACCGGCATAAACATTTTGCAAAACCGTCATATGCGGAAAAAGATTGAAATGCTGAAAAACCATGCCAACTTTACTTCGTGTAATCGATATTTCAGTTTCCGAAAAAACCTTTCCTAACTCATCTTGGTATGCCAATTTCTCGTTAATATGAATTGTGCCTTTGGTGGGTAATTCCAAATTATTGATGCAACGCAACAAGGTTGATTTACCGCTGCCCGAAGGTCCAATTATGCCCAGAACTTGACCTTTCTGAACTGTTAAGCAGATATCTTTGAGAACTTCGTCCCCACCAAAACTCTTGTAGAGGTTTTTAATCTCAATCATTATTTTCCTCCTTGGGTGGTTGTCTCATTTATGTTTACAGCTTTAATTACACTCCTGGATGCATAACCTTTTTTCATTCTCTTTTCCAAATAATCAACCAATTTAATTCCAGGAAAACCAACAGCAAAATAGATTAAGAAAACGATTGAATAGACTGTGAAATAATCATATGTTTCTGCGGCAAAGATCTGACCTCTGAACATCATTTCCTGGACCGTCACGACAGACAGAAGTGAAGTATCTTTCAGTAACTGAACCATGTAGTTACAGAGGGCCGGAATTATCGTCCGAACCGCCTGCGGCATAATCACTCTTGCCATTACAACCCTATTGCGCATTCCTAGAGCTCTTGCGGCATCTCTTTGGCCCTTAGGAACTGCTTCAATTGCTCCCCGATAGACTTCACATAAATAAGCGGTGTAATGAAGAGTTAAGCCCATAATGCCTGCTGGCAAAGGTGGGATATGAATTCCAGCAAACGGCAGTGCGAAATAAATATAAATTAATTGAAGAATTAGCGGGGTAGATCTAAAAAACTGAACATACGCGCCTAATGAAATTCTAAGTATTCTGCTTTTTGACATTCGACCGAGGGCTACAAACATTCCAAGACTTAGACTTAGAACTCCGCAGACAAGACAGACGGAAAGTGTTAGAAGTAAGCCCTTAAAAATAGTTGGAAGTGCATCCAAGGCAACTTCCGGATGAATCAAATCAAAAAAACTCACTGCTTCTCCGCTCTAAAAAATTTATTGTTCGTAATAAAATAAGGATATCCAGCCACAGGCTTACACCTGTGGCTGGATATTATTCTTAGAGTGCGGGGTTCATCTCTGGTTCGAAGATATTCTCAGTTCTTGACATACCGTATTTGTCAACAATTTGAGAAATCACACCATGCATAATCAATTCAGAAAGCGCTCTTGAATATGCATAATTAAGTGTGCAGTCTTGAAAACGCAGACCGTAGCGTGCGTAGTTTGCCCACACATCAGCAGGAACATCTTTAAGTCCCTTAACGATAGCTACACCTGAGTTTGGGTTTGTCTTGATGTATACGGCACTTGTTGGATCATCTTCGACAAGAGCATCTACACGACCTGCGCTTAGTGCAGCGAATTCTAATGCTGCTGTTGTGAAGAGGCTTACATCAGCTATTTTTACATCTTTTAGCCAAGCTGCTGCTTGTGATCCGGCAATGGCACCCAACTTTAATCCTGGCTTCTTCAAATCTGCCCAGGCTTTAATTCCCTTTGGGTTTCCTTTAGCTGCAACAACAACTGTTGCATACCACCATGCTGGAGCGGTGAATGCAAAGTTCTGGTATCGGCCAGGGTTACCGTGGATGTTTCCACCGATGACATCGATCTTCTTTGAAAGAAGGGCTGGAACCATTTCTGGCCACTGTAGCGTGACAGTTTTCACTGTTTTCACTCCAATGTACTTCATAACTGCCATATGGATATCCCAGTCAAGTCCAGTAATTTTTGACCCTGCAATGTCAAAGAATGGAAGTGATTGGTAAATTCCAATCTTTATTCCACTATTTACAGCCTTTTTATATGAACCGTCTACACAAGCAAAGTTTGGGGTTGAATTATCTTCAACATCCCATCCGTATTCGGCAAAATATTTCTTATCTGCCTGAATAGGACTAACTCCATTTGTTGCAGCTTGCGAAATCATTGGCGCTAGACCCACAACCAAACTCAGGGTTGCAATTCCGATGATGCCACTTTTCGTGATTTTATTCCGATCGAGAAATTTCTTTTTCATTTTTTCCTCTCCTAGTTAACAAGGTGATAGATGATCGACACCAACACGTGCGACATCGAGCCGATCTCAGAGCCGGTGTCGCCTCTCCTATTCAAGAGGGGCCTTGAAGCGATGAGTTGCCTGAGATTTGCAGATTATCTATAATCTGTCAAGAGACTTCAGGGGGTGTTCCCCAGATGATTTTGAAGACGGAGGCGATAATCAAGTCTGAGCCTGAAAGATCGCAGGTTTGGTGGGGTCGCAGAGAAAGCGGCTGAAATGCCTAACTTGGACCTCGGAGGTTCAGGCACTCCCCCAACAAGAGCTTCCTTGGCCAACCTGATAAGGTAAATAAAATGCAATCAGAATCTTCTAAATTGAATGCGGTGAAAACACTTTCCCAGCGTACTTATGTCGCCCATATGTTACGTGAGGCAATTATTTCAGGGAAACTAAAGTCTGGTACCCAGCTGAAGCAAAATGAAGTAAGCAAGAAGTTTCAATGCAGTCCTGGTCCGGTTCGTGAGGCAATGCGGGATCTTGAGAGTGAAGGACTTATTGAACATTTCCCGAATCGTGGAGTTTTTGTCACTCAACTTACCAATGAAGAATTTCTTGAAATGTTGTTGCCAGCCCGAGTTATTTTAGAGAAATTTGCCTTTAAAAATTCTGCGAAGAAATTCACACCAGAAATTATTGAATTGTTAAATGAGCAAATTAAGATAATGCGTCAAGGTGCCAAAGACAAAGATATCGATGCGGTAAATGATGCGGATATAAAATTTCATATGATTGCGATGCAAACTGCGGCAACACAACAAACTTTTCACTTATGGAAGAGTGTGATGTCGCGAATTCGTTTAGAGTTTTACCGAATCGGCCCGCATCCAAGTCTTGCAGAACAAGCTCCTAACCACACTCAGTTGTTGGAGGCAATACTTAGCGGTAATCTTAAGAAATTATATAAAGAAATTGAGTGGCACTGCGTAGGAACAGTTTCCATTCCCTTAAAGAAGGATTTTAAGTAGAAGAGCTCAGCCCGTCTGGTGAATTTTCAGCAGCAAGGCCTCTGGTCAACGCCAGCGATCTTGCCTTCGCGGCTACATACGGTGCTCCAGATCATTTAAAGTTCTCGATATAAACACGGGCATTACCTGCAAAACAAGTGCCCAGATCTATTTTCAGTGAGAGTATTAAGCAGTGGAGACCTTATTTGCGCTAATCGCCGGCGGATTTATCGGCGCAGTTCTCGGCTTAGTTGGCGCCGGTGGAGCGATGCTTTCCGTTCCGATTCTGATGTACGGCTTTGGCTTTGATCCCAAACCCGCAACAACTGCAGCACTTGCTGTCGTTTTACTCGCCGCGCTATCTGGTTTAATTCCTAAGGCGCGAAAGAAGCAGGTTCTCTATCGCGATGCCTTTGTTATCTGGGGAATCGGTTCAGTAACCAACTTAGGATTTTCATCGATTGTTGAGCAGATACCAGATTCAGTAATTACCACTGGATTTGCTGGCGTCTTAATCTTGGCAGGTGCTTCGATGTTGCGGCCACCAAAGTTGGATGAGCAAAAGCGAATGCCCTTTCCCGTATTGGTCGTTTTATCATTGTTCATCGGCACTATAACTGGACTTTTTGGCATCGGTGGTGGATTCATTGCGATTCCAGTATTAGTTCTTTACTTTGGAACACCACAAATTGTGGCCGCTGGAACATCGCTCTTAATCATTGCAGTTAACTCGCTGACCGCCTTCATTGGACACCGCTCGCAATGGGGTGATGTGCAGTGGCATATACCAATTCTGATGGGTGCATCCGCCATTGTAATTGCGCAAGTTGCATCACAACTTGCCCACAAGACTTCACCCGTAGTCCTGCGAAGAGCATTTGCCTATCTGCTATTTTCAATCTCGTTACTTACCTTGATAAAGACTTATCTTTAATTAGCAATACTCTTAATCCCCCGCGATAAATATCAAGAGAGAATTAACATTGCAACTGGATAAATCATGCCAATCGAAAGGTTTGTGAACTGAGAAATTACTCCAGTAACAGTTGGACCGAAGAAGAAACCAGCGATTCCGATAACGCCGACGCGTGAAATAGCAACTGCTGGAGCGATACCCGGAATTTTAGTC
>CAXNEU010000041.1:0-10501 GCA_964201705.1 Candidatus Planktophila sp.
AGTGGCATGGTTGTTTACCAACTTGCACAACTTTCTTACACACCACCGGCTGGTGTAGTTCCTAACCCACCAGGAAGTATGGCTCCGTGGCCCGTTGGCTACACCATAGTTACTGGCAGAGAAAGAGGAGTTGTTGCACTGCAAGTAAACGCAGATGGATCTTTATCTCTCGAACTTAATACTTCGATTACATCCATCTCTGGGTTTACCGCGTTCACTACAGCTAAGCGCACTTACAACCGTTAATCCCTACACTCAGCACATGATCCAAATTGCTGGGACCACCCTTGATGTCTACCCACTCTGCCTTGGTGGAAACGTATTCGGCTGGAGCGCCAATGAGAGCCAATCGCACGCTGTTCTGGATGCATTTGATTCTTTAGGTGGCAATTTCATCGACACCGCAGATGTTTACTCCGAATGGGTCGATGGCAATAAAGGCGGAGAGTCGGAAACAATTATTGGAAACTGGATGAAATCACGCGGCAAGCGCCACCAATTTGTTATTGCAACAAAAGTTTCACAGCTTTCAACTCGTGCAGGTTTACGTCCCGAAAACATTATTGCGGCGTGTAATGACTCTTTACAGAGATTACAAACGGATCACATTGATCTTTATTACTCACACCTTGACGATAAAGATGTGCCACTTGCAGAAACATTGGGCGCTTACCAAACGTTAATTAACGAAGGAAAGATTCGTTATATCGGTGCTTCGAAATACTCTGGTGCCCGCCTGCAAGAGGCGTTGGATATCTCGACAAAAGAGAACTTACCTAAATACATATGCTTGCAAGATCAATATAACTTGGTGGAGAGAAATCCATTTGAATCAGAGCAACAACAAGTTCTTAAGGTCAATGAAATATCAGCCCTACCTTTCTTTGGCCTCGCTCGTGGTTTCTTAACTGGAAAATATCGCCCTGGTGTTACTGTCGAATCAATTCGCTCCGCCGGTGTCGCTAATTATCAAAATGAAAAAGGTTATGCGGTAGTCGATGCGCTAACGAAAATCTAGCAAGCCCATAATTCTTCAATCTCTGCCGTTGCACTGGCCTGGATAAGAGCCAATAAACAAGTCAGTACACCTATTGCATCTGCGCGCACCGTAGAACAGTTGCACGAAATCATGCAGATTGTTGATTTAACAAGCGATGATGTCGCAACGCTGAATAACGCTAGTTAAAAACTGCGGGGCCAACGCCCCAAGCTCCACCGCTGTGGCGATCGATAACCCACGCGGAATATTCGCTTAATTCAGGCTGTGCAAACCATCCTGCACCATCTTCACCCGCCACCATCAGCGCTGTTGCAAGCGCATCGGTTAAACCACCGTCTGGACCAAGCACCGTTGCCGATTTAGCACCAATTGCAATCGTGCCAGTGGCCGGATCAAAAATATGCGCGCCTCTTTCATAAGTGCCACTCGTAGCAATCGCACCATCGTTTATCTCGAAGATGCGCAGCACTTCTTGGCGGTTGTCGGGATTAACAACACCGATCTTCCAGGGACCAACCACTCCCTTTTCATTTACTCCACCACGCAGAGTTAAATCTCCCGCGGCATTTACTTGAATATTTTCGCAGCCAGCGTCAGCCAAAATCTGCGCAACACGATCAGCCGCCCAGCCCTTTACATATCCCGATGGGTCAAAGCCACCAGAAACTGCCCACGGATCGAATGCACCTTCCGTTAAATCACGCGCAACTGCGCAGAGATTCCAAACTTCTTGCAAATCTGCGGGGCATTGTGCGATATCAATTTCCCCACGACGCAACCGTGAAACATATGAGCCATCTTTATATGTTGAGAAAACTTCTTCAACTTCAAAGACAAAGTCTTTGACAAGATCTACAGCTTTATCTATCTCAGATTCAGTAATAGAAGTCGAACCAAGATCCAAAAAGAGTACGGTTCCCCAAACGTTTATCTCATACCGTTTGCGAGCCACGAAGATAACTTACAACCCCGCCTTTGCCAGCGCGCTAGCCAATGATGTGTACCAACCGTAAGAAGTGTAAGAAGCCCCTGATGCGCCACTTATCTGCGCAGACTGGGCCGTCAAGGTTTGTTGGCGCAGGATTGGGACCGCTCTTTGTGTCCAGCGGTCATTGCGACCAGATGGAGCTTGCACCGCTTGTGCATCAGTAATCTTGCCATTTTCAACAGTGATTTTTACTTGAACAAATCCATAACGCACATCCACGGAATCGCCAGTAAATGTTCCAGTTGCAGACTTTGTTACTTGCACCGGCGTTGTTGCCGGAGTATTTGCAGCTGGCGAAACCGTGCCAGCCATTGCTAGCGAAGAATTTTCAGTCGAAGTAAATTGCGGTGGCGTTATTGCCAAGACAGCGCCGAGCCCACCGACGGTGCCAGTTGCAATCAATAACGCGCGTTTCATATCTTTACCTTCTCGCACCTATCTGTGAATTTACTTAACGCTGCCAGAACTTGGGCTGCGACTATTTCTTCATTACTCGCTGTGGAACGCAAATGCTTCTTCATGAAAACGGTTCTTAGACACACCAAGATCCTCAGCTGCCGCCTTAACCGCTTCTACCAAAGGCCCTGGGCCACAGATGTAAACATCAGAATCAGCAAAGCGCGGGACTAAAGCCTTTAGCGACTTGGCATCCATCGGATGCTCCTTACGAGACCCAATTAAATAATGAATCCGGATTGATCCATTGGAGTGATATTCCAAATAATCCAACTCATCCTTTAATACCAAATCTTCTTTACGTGAAGCGCGATAAATTAAATCGATCTGCACACCGTTTTTAAACTCATCAATCAAAGCTCGCACAGGTGTAATTCCAACCCCGCCACCAACCAAGACAACATGCGGCATAGTCGCGCGCCCCGCAGTAAAAGCGCCATATGGGCCCTCCACAAAGACGCGGGTGCCTGGCTTTAAATGCACCAGCGAACGCGAATGATCTCCCAAGTCTTTAACTGTGATGCGCAAGTAATGCGCGGTTGGGGCTGCAGATAACGAATAAGGATGTGACATCAAGAAATGTCCTTTCGCGGCAAAGCGCCAACCAAAGAACTGTCCGCCTTCTGCCGCCAAATCAGTGAGCTTTCGCCCCTTCATCACAACAGAGACCACACCTGGACCTTCGATAACAACTTTTTCAACGCGCAAGTTATGGCGCAGCGAGCGCCCCAGCGGAATACCAATTCGCCACCAAATAATTGCAAAGGCCATTGCAACATAAAGAAAAGTCCAATACGCGCGATTTAGCGGATGATCAATAAACATCTGCCCGTTAACAACTTGATGCATAAACGATGCCGCAACTGCGATGTAGGAATAAACGTGGATGATCCACCAAGTTTCATAACTCATCTTGGCGCGCGCTTTCTTATATGAAGTAACCCCGGCCATCACCATCAAAAGAAATCCAGCCAGCGCCGGCCACATCCATTCAAAGGTATTGAGCATCCGCCAAAGTTCAACGGCCAAAGAGACTTGATCCTGCCCCGCAAAACTTAAAATGATAAACAAGACGTGAAAACCAATTAGATACAAACTCCACGGCCCCAACTTGCGATGCCAAGTAACCAAACGATCGTGCCCCACACCGCGTTCTACCCAAGGAATTCGCGCCACCAAGAAAATGCCAACGATCGCAAAATATGTGCCAATCAACGCGGCAAAGCGCGAGATCGAAGCAATCACTGCATATACAGAATTGATATCGCTCTGACGCATCGTCGTTAACTGCAACGCCAGAGTCAGCCCCAAGCCAATGCCCAATAACCACGCCGCCCAATCAGTGCCGGCCGATGTGTACTTGCGGAAAGTTGGCGACTTCATACCCACACAATGCCTTATTCGCCTGTGAGTTAACTGAGCCCGGCCCGAGAGGCAACCCTCAAAGATCGATACCTGCCCCGATAGACTCGCCCCATGCGCGTTCTCATCACCGGTGGAGCCGGTTTCATCGGCTCTCACCTCTGTGATGCACTGATCGCCCAAGGCCACCAAGTCACGATCCTCGACAACATGTCCACCGGATCAGCAGCCAATATCGCCCATATCAAAGATCAAATCGAAATCCACCAAGGCGATATCCGTGATGCGGCCCTCGTAGAAAAATTGATGGCCCCTGCCGAGCTAGTCCTTCATATGGCCGCAGCACTTGGCGTTAACACAATTCTTGAAAACCCAATCGAATCTGTTTCCATTAACTTCACTGGTTCAGAAGTAGTTCTAAGCGCTGCAACAAAGCTAAATAAAAGAATTGTCATTGCCAGCACTTCAGAGGTCTACGGTAAAAACCCAAAGCAGCCACTGAATGAAACCGATGACCGCGTAGTCGGTGCACCTCAAAAAATTCGCTGGACTTATTCTGATGCCAAAGCACTTGAAGAAGCGATCGCCCACGCACTATTTCTAACCAAGGGACTTAAAGTAACAACCGTGCGCCTCTTCAACACCGTCGGCCCGCGCCAAACTGGACGTTACGGAATGGTGCTGCCGCGCTTTGTGCAATCTGCGCTTAAGAACGAACCAATATCTATTTTTGGCGATGGCACACAATCACGCGTCTTCTGTCACGTGCAAGATGCCGTCAAAGCAATCTTGACCCTCGCAACAACTGATTCAGCAATCGGTGAGGTTTACAACATCGGTGGCACTGGTGAAACCAGCATCAAAGAACTTGCTGAAAAAATTATCGAGCGCACCAAATCAACATCAACAATTACCTACACACCATACGATCAGGCTTACCCAGCCGGATTTGAAGATATGCAACGCCGGGTGCCAGATATTACAAAGATAAAAAATAGTATCGGATGGGCACCTGCAAATACTTTAGATAACATTATCGATGATGTCGCAGCCGAGATGAAGAAGTAAAACTAAAGCCCTTTCGCCCCCGGCAACTTTCCTGTCGTATCAAATACATAAGGCGCAGAAGCAAGCACAGCCTTCTTATCCACCCCGTCGTGCAAAGTAACCACAATTGCTATATCAGCACCACCCAAAGGCGTTGAACTCTGCCCTTTCCAACTGCCCACCAAATCATCGCTCCAACTCACTTGCCCGCCAGCTTTCTTAACTTCTTCAATAACTAACTCCGCCGGGGTTTCACGAGTATCAGCCACGTTTGGTTTGTAAGAAACCCCAATAACTTGCACTTTCTTGCCCTTTAAAGTTCCACCGTTATCTGCCGCCACACGTGCAACAACATATTTCGGCATCTCTAAGTTAACTTCATTTGCCCGCTCAATAAATGTCGCCGGCACACCAAGCCCGGCAGCAACGTGGGATAAATAAGAAGGATCCACCGGAATGCAATGTCCGCCCACACCAGCGCTTGGATTAAATTTCATAAATCCATAAGGCTTGGTGTCCGCTGCATCTAAAGTTTCATAAACAGAAATCCCCAAAGCATGCGTAATCTGCGCAAATTCATTAACCAACGCGATATTTACTTGTCTGAAAGTATTTTCAAATAACTTTGCCGCTTCTGCCACCTCAGGCGATGAAACCTCCACCAGTTCATCACAAAATGAAGAGTAAAAATTGCGAGTCTGCTTCGATGCTTCAGGTGTTAACCCCGCATACAACCTTGGTGTGTTCTTCTGATCCCAATCAACACGACCTGGATCAACCCGCTCTGGCGAAATCGCATACAAGTGTTCGACTTTGCCCTTTGATAACTTTTCAATCAGCGGCTTAATCACGCCTCGGATTGTCCCTGGATAAGAAGTTGATTCATTAATCACCAGAACCGGATGGCTGATGTTCTCTGCAATTGTTCTGCAAGCAGCCTCAATAAAGCTCAGATCTGGCTTGCGATCTTTATCCAAAGGCGTCGGCACCGCAATCACCACAATGTCTGCATCTGCAATATCAGCGCCATTAACCGTTGCCCGATAATTTCCAGCAGCAACCGCTTCCTTGATATCCGCGCTCTTAACACCTTCTATATGGGAAATACCTTGATTAAGCGCATCCACAACCTTTTGACTGTTATCAAAACCCACAACTTGATTGGCTTTTGAAGCAAAGGCAGCGATGGTTAGACCAACATAGCCTTGCCCAATAATTGCGACTTTAGCCATTAAGGAAGTTTCTTCCATTCTTCATTTAGTGGGTCAAGGCGAATCATGTTCTCTTTTGCTAATTTGCGATCTTCGGGGGTTGAATTCTTTAGAGCATAAAGCAGGCGCCAAGCATCAAAGTGATTAGGGTTGAACTCTGTACTTAGTTTTCCATATTTATAAGCCATGGCTGGCAAATCATTTTGATTGAATATTTGCGTGGCATTCGTATAAAGATTGCTGCTTGCTGGACTCATGTAGGCAGGAGTCAGGGCAGCGGTTACAAGTTCAGCACTTTGGGCCTTAAGCGCTTCTCTCCATTTGATATCCCCACTTAGCGGTGGAATTGCGATAATAATGCCTGCAACCATTCCAAGTCCGGCCAACATTTGCGCGGAAATTAATGGATTATCCTTTATTGTTTTTCGACGATTTAATTTCGAGGTTGAATCAGTCGGCGCAGATCGCGTGGAGAATTCATAAGCAATCAGCGCCCCGCCTGTAACCCAACCCCAAACAGCAAGACCAATCTGGTTGATACTGATAATTGACTGTACTTGATAGCAAATCCAAGTAACAATTAAGCCAACTTTTACGAAGTTAAACTCCTTTTGAATAAACGTTAACTTAATCGCGGCGATCAAACTCATGACGATTAGTGCCATATACGCAATAAATAGCGGGTATCCACCAGCAGCCAGTATGTCAATAAACACGTTATGGGCTGTATTCGTTGTGGTCTCCGGACCAGGAAGAATCAAAGCTTGCGCATCGCGCGACCTGCGGTACCAGTCACCGTATGCATCCATCCCTACACCTGTAACCGGATTCGAATTAGCCATGTTTATTCCAGCTTGCCAGTATTCACCACGCAAGGAAACTGAAGTCTTGTAGACAATACTTGCTAACGGACCTTTTTGTAGTGCACCCATTAGTGCGATGAATCCGAAAATAACTATGGAGCCAAGATAAACAAGTGGGACTGTCCATTTTGTAAATCTGGATCTTAAATAGTAGAAAACTACGAGCGCAATTCCACCACCTGAAACAACAACGCCCTGAACTGCTAAAGATGATCTAATTTCTAGGAATGTCACAACCAATATAACAACGCCGATTAGACGAACGAATAAATTCGTTCCTGGATTCAGCAGGTAAGCAACTAAAAGTGAAGCAAAGATGCCGAGGAACGCCCCGATGAAGTTTGGGTTTCCAAATGTTCCTAAGATGCGGTCGTAGGGATTGTTCCAGGAGACAAAGTCCCCAAAAACAACAGTCCAGCCCCCATAGATAACATTTATTAGCCCCGCTGCTAGTAATCCATACAAGATATTTCTAAATGATTCGGTACGGCGCAGAACTAATGTCGCTAGAAAAACAAGTGTCAATGAAAAGTAAGTTAGAAAACCAGTATTTCTTCCATAAGTCCCATAAAAATTCTGGCCAAGCGGCGATTCACTGTTCAAAACGGCGCTGATTGAAAAAACTATGAAAGCGGCGGCGGCTAGAATCTGCAATTTCGCATCCGCCCATAAAAGTCTTGAAGATTTAGCGATAACCACGAATGCCACTGCGAAAGCTAGAACTGAAAGTGCGACCATCTTTGTTACGTTGACTGGATCAGATACTTGATCGATCAGAAGAAATATTGAAACAAATGGGGCGCCAAAGGTGAGTAGGCGAGCAAGTGGTTTTTCAATTTCTAATTTCAACATAAGCCCAATCTTACTTTCTACTCGCTGACAAATTACTCACAAACTTGCCCCTTAAAGGCCGAAACCCGGCCCCCTCGTGATGAGGGAACCGGGTTTCGGTTCTAGATCTTTAAAAGATCGAGGCTAATTAAGCCTTGACCTTCTTCTGGATCTTGATTACTAGGTTAGTTAGCGTTGTGATCTGCTTCTTTAGAGCGTCGATCAGTGTTGCTACCTGTGTTGATAGTTCAGCAACTGCATCAACTGCTTCCTGAGCCAAAGCTCCGGCAAGAGTTGCAGCTTCTGTAGCATCCAAAGCAGCATCAGTAGCATCTTGTGCTGCTGCTTCTGCTAGTTCTGCTGCAGCTGTTGCTGCATCTACTGCTGCATTGGCGATAGCCATGCTCACAACATCCTTAACAGCTGTGTATGTAGTACCAGCTGCTGTAGCGGCCGCTAGGCCTGCGATGTATGTGTTATGTGCTGTGCCATGTGTAGCAGTGATTGTTAGTGTTCCTGAGCCAGAAACTGGCGCAAAGAATGAACCAGTTGATACTCCACCAGTAAGTGTTTCGGATCCTGTTGGAAGTCCGGTCACTGACATGTTTGCAGTAATTGATGAGAAGAGCGCAATGCTTGTTCCATCAGCAACTGGACGACTATTTGCGTCTGTAGCTGTGATGGTCCATGTGATCTTCTCGCCTGGCTCTGCTGAAGTCTTGTCAAGTGTAAGAACTGCAACACCTGTTGACTTTGTAACTTCAACTGGAACAACCAAAGTGCCTAGTGTTCCATTTTTGATGTTGATGTTTGTCTTACCGACGGCTACACCTGTAATAGTTACAGATCCAGTTGCTCCAGGAACTACTGTTGCAACTGTTGCTGTATCAGAAGTTGCGGTAACAGCCGCTACAGTCAACTTGACGTTATTGGCGTCATAAGGAAGAACAGAGATTGTCATTGTTCCACCGACTGCAAGGTATGACTTGCTTGGGTTTGGAGCTGCTGCAGTAGCTGCAACTAGCTTCAACTGTGTTGCTGCTCCGAAGAACGCAACTTTACGAGTCAACGTTGTAACTCCACCGACCTTGATTGTGATTGTTGCTTCACCTGAACGGCCATCGCTGAAGACGTAGAAGCGATCAGTTGGACCTTGTGCAGTTGTTGCAGATCCTGCTGGGATTGCGATAACTGAAGTCGCATCTGCAGCAGAAGATGATTGACCGATACGTCCTGCACCAGAGATTTCAGCTGTAACAGCCAAAGTCTTTGATGAAGAGGCTTCTGCCTCGAGAGCATCATATTGAACTACTTCAATATTAGCCACTGCAGTTGCATCGGCCAGACTTGTCTTTGAAGGTACTGAAGTTAGAGCAACGACTGCAGCATCAGTAGTAGCAGTAGGAGCTGTATCTGCTGTTGCCATGTATGTCGTGCTAGATGCTGATGGACCTGTAAGTGCAGTTGCACGAACTGTGATTGTCACAGTTGAATCAGCTGTAGCTGAGTAAGTACCTACTGAAGTTTCGCGGTATGTATTTACTGTAACTGTTCCAGCTGTTGGCGTTAGAACGTTGACTAGACCTGAGGCTAAGGTACCTGTTGTAATACCAGGAATCATGACCACTGTCTTTGTCGTATCAATTGTTGCACCTGTCGCTGTTCCAGCTGCTTCAAATGTTGAACCAGTTACAACTACGCGTGTTCCAAGTGCTGTTGCACCCAATTGACCAGTTACCTTAACTTGGTTGTAGTTACCTACACCAGCAACGCCGCCTGCAGTGTTGAATGGAGTTGCTACTCCACCGTCACCGGTAGCTGCACCAGCTGAGAGAACCACGAATGTGATTACGCCAGCTGTGTAAGTTGGTGATACACCTGCAAGTACGTTGGTAGGAGTCACTGTGATCTTGTATGTACCAGGTGTTGATGGACGGAAGTGTACAGATGCAACAGTTGCTGGAACTGTAGTTGTATCTGAAACAACTGCGCGTAGAACACCATTTCCTACTGCATAACCATCTGGGTTAGCAGCAACAGTTGATGATTCCATTAAACGGAATTTATCAACTGCAAGTTGGGTAGTTCCCGTTGATGATTCTGATGCAACTGAATCAACAGACTGTGTAGCACCTGTGGTTGTAAGCGCAGCAATTGCTGAGCCTGAGATGCTAGTAATGGCTGCAGTCAATGTGACTGAGTCATCTGCTGAATAAACTCCACCTGTTGCAGCACCAGTTACGGTTACCTTTACAGAAGCGGTTAAAGTTTCGCCAACGAAACCATAAGCGGTTGCGTCAGAAACTTTCACTGAAGTCAGAATTGAAGCAGCGGCAGACGCTGGCGGTACTGCTGCCATCGTTCCGAAGCCCAACGCAGCAACAGTTACAAGCGCTACGCGCTTGAAAGTTGTCTTTGTAGACATTTGTTTCCTTTCGATAGTCGATCTACGGACTATCCGTAGTTCGGCTTGAAGTGGATAAACCACTCCTTCTCGATACATCGCACGTGCTGATGTATCAAATTCCCCGCCGTGTATCCGGACGCGACGGAGAAATCTATTTAGGTGAAATTTCACGTGCTTCACCGTTCTGCCTTTTACTTCTTTGACTCAGTCACAAGTACTGACTGAGATAAAATTTGAGTCTTACCTGGATTAAGTACAAGTCGAGTTGTAATTGACTTGATAGGACCTGTTAGGTCGAAGCCACGGTTGCCCACGGGGATAGAGAACTCTTGAGTT
>CAXNEU010000042.1:0-10500 GCA_964201705.1 Candidatus Planktophila sp.
GTGGAACTCCATATTCTCCTACTCAAAATCTCCTAGATCGTTAACTGCAAGAGCTGACGATGAAAGATTTAGTAATCCTTGGTTCAACTGGATCAATTGGCGTGCAAGCGCTGGAAATTGTTGCCGCTAACCCAACACTCTTTCGCGTAGTCGCAATTACTTCAGCAGGGAATAGCCCAGAATTAATTGTTGAGCAAGCCAGGAAGTTTAAGGTTCCAGTAATCGGCGTTACCAAGGGTGCAGATTTAATAAAAAGTGCTCTGCCTGATGCGACGGTAATCGATGTCCCAGATGCTTCTACTGAAATCGCCGCAATCACATGCGATGTTGTTTTAAATGCAATAACTGGATCAATTGGCCTTGCACCAACTCTGGCTGCCCTAAAAGTTGGAAATCGCGTGGCTTTAGCTAACAAAGAATCACTAGTCGCAGGCGGTGATTTAGTAATGTCGATCGCCAAACCAGATCAACTTCTGCCTGTGGATTCAGAGCATTCAGCGTTATGGCAATGCCTCATGGGTGGCGCTAAAGGCGAAGTTGCTAAGTTAGTTTTAACTGCAAGTGGTGGACCGTTTCGCGAACGTAAAGACCTCAGCGATATAACGGTTTTAGAAGCGCTAGATCACCCAACCTGGTCAATGGGTCCGGTGGTGACAATCAATTCTGCAACCTTGGTTAATAAAGGTTTGGAAATAATTGAGGCACACTATTTATTTGACGTGCCTTATTCGCAGATTGAAGCGGTGATTCATCCGCAATCAGTTATTCACTCAATGGTGCAATATGTTGACGGCTCGACTATCGCACAAGCATCCCCACCAAATATGAAGGGACCAATCTCCTTTGCAATTAATTATCCAGAGCGAGTAAAGGGTGCAACAACTCCTATTGATTGGTCAAAGTCCCACACTTGGACTTTTGAGCCGATCAATAACGAGAAATTTCCAGCGATTGAATTAGCAAGACGTTGCGGAGAACTAGGCGGAGGGTTGCCGGCGATATTCAATGCAGCCAATGAAGTTTGTGTCTCAGCATTTATAGATGGAAAGATCGGCTTTACCTCTATTATCGAAACTGTGGAAGAAGTAGTTCAAACTTTGGGCACAAAGTCTGCTGGTGCGCTGCGGGATTTAGGCGATGTCAGTGCAATCGAGAATGATGCACGACGGATCGCCCAAGAACATATCTCGAAAGTAGCCCGCTAATGCAATTACTCGGAATTCTCGCCTTTGTTGCCGCCCTTCTCATATCTGTGATGATTCACGAGTTTGGCCATTACTTAACCGCTCGCAAATTTGGAATGCGGGTCTCGGAATTCTTCCTTGGTTTCGGAACCCGACTTTGGTCACGCCAGCGAGGTGAAACAGAGTTTGGCATCAAGGCAATTCCCGCCGGTGGTTACTGTCGAATCGAAGGCATGACACCTGATGATCAAATGCCAGAAGGTGAAGAAGGCCGAGCTTTCTATCGCGCATCTGCTGGGAAAAAATTAATTGTTTTAGGCGCAGGATCATTTCTACATTTCGTTCTCGGCTACTTACTTCTCTTTATGCTTCTCGCCGGGGTTGGTGTGAATCAGGTTCTTCCTGTCATTGATTCGGTTGCCCCAAATAGCGCAGCCGCAGCCGCTGGTTTCCAAAAAGGCGATGAGATAATTGCAATTAATGGTGACCGCAATACCAAATGGCAAAGTCAGCTAGATAAGATCCGTAACTCCAAGGGTAAAGAACTAACTTTCACAATCAAACGTGGCGGTACTGAAATTGAGATTGCAGCCGCACCGCGCATGACAGATATAGATGATGGCACTTCACGTTATGTCCTTGGAATAATCAATGAATTCGGGTCTAAGCGACTGAGCCCAACTGCTTCAATTTCAGATGCAGCAGAGTTAACCTGGACTTTCACTTCTGCTTCTGCAAAAGCTTTGGTGCAGCTGCCTACAAAGATCCCAGCTCTTTGGGGACAAACATTTGGTGGGCAAGAACGTGATGAGAATGGTTTAGTTGGCGTTGTCGGAGTCGCGCGAGTATCTGGTCAAGCTGCATCTAGCGGAAAGCTGACTACATCTGAACGAATCGGCACTTTTATCTTGATCGTTGCCAGCCTCAATATCTTTGTTGGTCTCTTCAATTTATTGCCGATACTTCCTCTAGATGGCGGACATATGGCCGTTGCGATCGCCGATGCCTTTCGCGCATTTATCGCTAGGTTGCGTGGAAGGCCTGCTCCAGCAGCGATAGATATAAAGGTATTAACCCCAATTACAGCAGTTGTCTTTGTCGTTTTGGCTGCGCTCACCGTTCTGCTGCTAATTGCAGATATTTTCAATCCAATTTCATTAAACTTTTAAGTAGAAATCGCCCCGCAATGATTTTTAAGGCAGAATAGCGACCATGGTTGATCTCGGTATTCCAAGCGCCCCACCTGCTCCACTGCACCCACGTCGCAAGACCAAGCAGCTAATGGTCGGTGCTATTGGCGTTGGCAGTAACTCACCAGTAAGCGTGCAATCAATGTGCACAACTCTCACCGCAGATGTAAATTCCACGCTTCAACAAATTGCCGAACTAACCGCTGCGGGATGTCAGATTGTGCGCGTCGCGGTTCCAAGTCAAGATGATGCTGATGCTTTGGCGCAGATTGCTAAGAAATCGCAAATACCTGTAATCGCAGATATTCACTTCCAACCAAAGTATATTTTTGCTGCAATTGATGCAGGCTGTGCCGCTGTCCGCGTAAACCCTGGCAACATAAAACAATTTGATGACAAGGTAAAAGAAGTGGCGAAGGCAGCTGGAGATGCTGGTATTCCTATTCGAATTGGCGTTAATGCAGGTTCGCTGGATCCACGTTTGCTTGCAAAGTATGGCAAAGCAACACCAGAAGCTCTCGCCGAATCAGCGCTTTGGGAGGCCTCGCTTTTTGAAGAGCATGGCTTCTCTGATTTAAAAATTTCAGTTAAACACCACGATCCCGTAACCATGGTCAACGCCTATCGCATTTTGGCTGCTAAGTGTGATTACCCATTACACCTTGGAGTAACTGAAGCCGGGCCAGCATTTCAGGCTACAATTAAATCTGCTACAGCATTTGGAATTTTATTGGCAGAAGGTATCGGCGACACAATTCGTGTATCAATGTCAGCGCCTCCTGTGGAAGAAGTAAAAGTTGGAATATCAATCCTTGAATCTTTAAATCTGCGCCAACGTAAATTAGAAATCGTCTCTTGCCCTTCTTGTGGTCGCGCCCAAGTTGATGTTTACTCACTTGCTGAAAAAGTTCAGGCTGGCCTAGAAGGTATGACTGTTCCACTTCGCGTTGCCGTTATGGGTTGCGTGGTCAACGGTCCAGGAGAAGCGCGTGAAGCCGATCTTGGCGTGGCATCCGGTAATGGAAAAGGTCAGATATTTGTTAAAGGTGAAGTTATTAAGACTGTGCCTGAAGCGATGATCGTTGAAACCCTAATCGAAGAAGCGATGCGTCTTGCCGAAGAAATGGAAGCTGCCGGAGTAACTTCAGGCGAACCTTCCGTCACAGTCAAGTAATTACGCGATAAGGTTGCGCCTATGTTGCGCATGTCCACCTTATTTCTTCGCACTCTGCGCGATGATCCAGCCGATGCTGAAGTTCCAAGCCATCGCCTCCTAGTTCGCGCCGGCTATATCCGACGAATTGCAGCAGGTATTTATTCTTGGCTTCCACTTGGTTTAATCACATATCGCAATATTGAAAATATCATTCGCGATGAAATGGATAAGGCGGGCTTTCAAGAAGTTCATTTTCCAGCTCTCTTGCCCCGCGAACCATATGAAGCAACCAACCGCTGGGCAGATTACGGGCCATCACTCTTTCGCTTGCAAGACCGCAAGGGTGGAGATTATCTACTAGCCCCAACCCATGAAGAGATGTTTACCTTGATGGTTAAAGGCGAGTACTCGTCATATAAAGATTTGCCCTTGATTATCTATCAGATCCAAAATAAGTTTCGTGATGAAGCTCGTCCCCGCAGCGGAATCATTCGCGGCCGCGAATTTGTGATGAAAGATTCCTACTCATTTGATCTAACCGATGAAGGCTTAAACGTTTCCTACCTGAAACATCGCGATGCCTACATCAGCACATTTGATCGTTTACACCTGAAATACAACATAGTTAAAGCTGTTTCGGGAGCAATGGGTGGATCTAAATCTGAGGAGTTCTTAGCGCCTTGTGAAACAGGTGAAGATACTTACGTGCTCTGTCCAAAGTGTGGCTTTGCTGCAAATGTCGAAGCGATGGTCACCAAAGTTGCTGCGACAGATGCCAGCAAAACTCCCGCCTTAGAAGAGTTAGATACGCCGAATACTCCGACGATTGATTCACTCGTTGCTGTTCTAAATGAAAAATTCGGGGGAGGCTACACAGGCGCGTCCACTCTTAAAAATGTCATGTTGATGGCAGATAACAAAGCGATCTCTGTTTTAGTACCAGGTGATCGTGAAGTAGATCTAAAACGTTTGCAAGCCGGCCTGCCTGGAGTAGAAGAGTTGCGAACATTTGAAGAAGCAGATTTTGCAAAGTTTCCAAATTTGGTTAAGGGATACATTGGTCCGCAAGATGCCGAAAAATCTGGAATAACAGTTTATGCAGATCCAAGAGTTGCACCTGGTACTTCTTGGGTCACTGGATCCAATAAGAAAGATCGCCACGCGCGCAATGTTGTAAACGGCAGAGATTTCACGCCATTCGCATATGTAGAAGCTGCTGAAATTCGCGAAGGCGATGCTTGTCCAGAATGCACAACTGCTGTTGTAATTGATCGCGCTATTGAGATCGGACATATCTTCCAACTTGGTCGCAAGTATGCAGATGCCCTTGGATTAACCGTGCTTGATCAGAATGGTAAATCTCAAGTGGTAACAATGGGTTCTTACGGTATTGGCGTATCTCGCGCAGTTGCGGCGATTGCCGAGCAAAGTTATGACGAGATCGGCCTTTCTTGGCCGCTGGAAATTGCACCAGCAAAAGTTCATATCGTTGCGACCGGTAAAGAAGATTTACCATTTGATACCGCCCTCGATATCGGAAATAAATTGGAATCCGCTGGTATTTCAGTGATGCTAGATGATCGCCGCGATCCCAGCGCAGGAGTTAAATTCAAAGATGCTGAGTTAATCGGCATTCCTGTAATTATGGTCGTTGGAAAATCACTTGCTGAAGGAAAAGTTGAATTACGTAACCGTAAGACTGGTGAAAAATCTGAAGTTGCACTCGCTGATGCGGTTACTGCAGTCACCGCTTTGATCGCTTCACTCTCCTGAATTGTTCGCAGAGCTAACGCTTTACACACTTATCTTTCTAGCGGTGGCGGCATTTGCCGCAGGGTTAATTGATGCAATCGCTGGCGGTGGAGGACTCATTCAGCTTCCAGCGCTGATGATCGGGCTAGCAAAATCAGAGACTGTAGTAATTCTCGGAACCAATAAAGTTCCATCCATCTTTGGCACTTCCGCATCCGCGCTGATGTATCGCCGCAACATAAAAACCGATTCAAAATTACTTATAACCATGGTGGTGCCTGCATTTCTTGGTTCTATGGGTGGCGCCTCTCTTGCCTCTCGGATACCTTCTGAGGTTTTAAAACCGATAGTCGTTTCGCTATTAATCGCAGTTCTGGTTTATACCTGGAAGCGCCCACAGTTAGGTCAGATTGAATCACTGCGTCAAAGTGAACCGCTGCGTTTAAAGATCGCCGCTTTCGCCGCCGTGATAATTGGTTTTTACGATGGGCTAATCGGTCCCGGAGCTGGCTCATTTCTCGTTCTGACTTTGGTCGCAATTCTTGGTTTTGCTTTTCTTTCAGCATCTGCCATCGCAAAGGTAGTAAATGTCGCCACAAATCTTGGTGCGATTATTATCTTTGGGGCAAACGGCGAGATTATTTGGAAGATTGGCCTGACTCTTGCGTTCGCCAACGTTGCAGGCGCTCTAATCGGTGCCCACCTCGCCTTAAAGGGCGGTTCGAGCCTTGTTCGGAAAGTGTTTATGGGGGTGACGCTAGCTTTAATCATCAAAGTCGCGATCGACACCATTTCGGCATTTAATTAATGTTAAAGTGAGCACCTGAAAACAACTTAATAACAATTTAATAAGTAAGGAGCAACAAGTGTCACTGACGCAATCAATAACCGATTTAATCTCACCGGCTGTAACCGAAGCTGGTTTCTTTTTAGAAGAAGTGCAGATCGCATCTCCAGGTAGCCATCGCATCGTCACCTGCATAGTAGATGGCCAAACACCGCTAAATCTTGATCAGGTAACGGTTGCCTCACGAGTTATCTCAGAACTTTTAGATACTGCAGAATTTATGGGGGAGACTCCTTTTACTTTAGAAGTGAGTTCACCAGGAGTTGATCGCCCATTAACCCAAACACGCCACTGGACAAAGAACTTAACTCGATTAATAAAAGTAACGCTAGGCGATGGCTCGGTCACGATTGGCCGCCTGACTGAATTTAACGAGACGCAGGCTACCTTGGTTGAAAATATCAAAGGGCGAATAAAGGAACACTCAATTGCATTCGCAGATATCAAGCGCGCTGTAGTTGAAATTGAATTCAACCGCAAGGATGCCAGTGATGAATAAATCACAGGTCGATGTCGATGCACTCATTGCTCTTGCCACCCATAAAGAAATTCCACTCGAACAATTAATTTCCGAAATTGAAGCAGGTGTTTTAGAGGCGTACTATCAAACGCTCGAACCAAAGCGTCAGGCTCGCGCCTCGATAGACCGCGAATCAGGCGAAATTTCAGTCTTGGTTCCTACCTTTAATGAAATAGGCGAACGCATTAGCGAAGATCGCGACGAACCTGAAGGTTTCGCGCGCACGGTCACCTCAACGGTAAGACAAGTCATTAAATTAAAGATGCGCGCTACAAATGATGCTGAAATCGTCGGTGAATTTAGCGCATCTGTGGGCGATGTAATTTCTGGTGTCGTGCAACAAGGGCGTGACCCAAAAATGATTAACGTCAATTTAGGTCGTGTAGAAGGACGGATTCCTCCACAAGAACAAGTACCAGGTGAGCAGTATCAACATGGTGATCGCATTAAATGCTTTGTTGTTGAAGTAAAGCAAGGAATGAAGGGCCCAGAGATCATGCTCTCTCGCAGCCACCCTGCACTTGTTAAGCAATTATTCACACTTGAAGTTCCAGAAATAAACGATCGCATTGTGGAAATTATGGAAGTCGCGCGCGAAGCAGGACATCGCACCAAGATTGCAGTTCGCTCTCATCGCGCAGGAGTATCCGCCAAAGGATCGCTAATTGGGCCAATGGGTGCACGTGCACGTGCTGTTATGGATGAGTTGCATGGTGAAAAAATTGATATTGTCGACTGGTCTGAAGATCCTGCAACGTTCGTTGGAGAAGCGCTAGCACCGGCAAAGGTTTCAAAGGTAGAGATCGTTGACTTAGCGATGCGTTCTGCGAAAGTGACAGTGCCCGATTACCAACTCTCACTTGCAATCGGCAAAGATGGACAGAATGCAAGACTTGCCGCGCGCTTGACTGGGTGGCGTATCGATATCCATCCAGATACCCCAGCAACCACTTAATCACGCGGGTATTTAGGTTAATCGGGGCCGATTCGCTATCCTTTAGCCTTAGTTGATGGTGAAAGAAGCGACTGTAATGCGATTAAGTATCAAACCGATACGCACCTGCATCGTCTGTCGTAAATCGGAAACACCATCACAGCTACTTCGAGTCAACTGCATTGACGGAGTTATTACTCCAACGCAAGGCAGAAAATCTCAAGGTAGGGGAGCGTGGCTACACATTCAGTGTGGATACGTTGCTATAGAACGGAAAGCATTTAAATGGGCCTTCAAGCTCGATGAGATGCCAGATGTTACTCAATTCAAAAAGTTCCTCGAAGAACTTTTCAGAGATATGGATGCGAAAGATATGAAACTCAAATGAGCTCGTTCAGATTATGAGGTCGCAAAACTAAGGCTCGCATCCCTAGATAAATATCTAGAATAAAGATTGCGGGCCAAGACAGGAGAAATGTGTCAAAGGTCCGCGTACATGAGTTGGCAAAACAACTCGGTATGGAGAGCAAGGTTGTTCTTGCAAAACTCCAAGAAATGGGCGAATTCGTTCGCTCTGCATCATCAACAGTAGAAGCGCCAGTAGTGCGCAAGCTCATTGAGATGTATCCCGATGCCAAACAAGTTGAAGAGAAGAAGCCAGTCAAGAAGGCTGCTGCTAAAAAGACTGCGGCCAAGAAAAGTGCTGAGGTAAATCCAGAGTTAGCTGCTGAATTAGCTGCTGAACTCGGCGTTGACTTAGAAGCGCTAAAGGCTGCTCGAGCAGAAAGCGTTGCGCCTGCACCAGCGCCGGTAGAAGTAGAGAAAATTTCAGAAGCAAAAGCAGATGCAAAAGATGGAGCAGAAGCAAAACCTGTAACTCCACGTCCGGGCAACAATCCCTTTTCAACTGGTGGCAGTTCAGTTCCTCGTCCACCGCGTCCAGGTAATAATCCATTTTCAACAGGTGGTGTAGTTCCTCGTCCACCACAACGACCAACTGGTGCAACAGGTGCACGTCCTGGAATGTCCGGACCGCGTCCTGGTTCGGTGCGTCCTGGTTTTGCAGCGCGACCAAACACTCCACGTCCTGCAGGAACCGGTGGTCCAAGTAATTTGCCACCACGTACAGGCAGCGCACCATCTTCGAGTCCTTATCGTTCTACTGGTCCATCAACTGGTGCACCAGCAGCTGGCGGTCCACAACGTCCGGGCGGCGCACCAAATCGCGGCCCAGGTCGCGGTGGTGCAGCGGGTGCATTTGGAAAGAATGCAAGTAAGAGCAGTAAGCGCAAACCAAAATCTAGAAAAGCGTTGCGCGATGAATTCGACAATATGCAAGCGCCACAACTGGGCGGCGCAGTTATTCCGCACGGAGATGGCAAGACACAAATCCGTATGCGTCGCGGTTCAACTCTGGCAGATTTTGCCGAAAAGATTGGCGCAGATGCAGCAGCACTAGTTGCCGCACTCTTCCACTTAGGTGAAATGGTTACTGCGACTCAATCAGTAGATGCAGATACCTTTGAAATTCTTGGTGCACAACTTGGTTATGTCATCCAAATTGTTAGCCCGGAAGACGAAGATCGCGAACTTCTACAAGATTTCGATATCGATTTAGCGCAAGAAATTGCCGATCTTGATGCCGATTTACTTGTGGCGCGCCCACCAGTTGTCACGGTTATGGGACACGTCGATCACGGTAAAACCAGTTTGCTCGATGCTATCCGTAAATCTGAAGTTCTAAAGACTGAAGCCGGCGGAATCACTCAGCACATCGGTGCCTACCAAATTCACCATGATCACGAAAGCATAAATCGCGCAATTACCTTTATCGATACACCAGGTCACGAAGCCTTTACCGCAATGCGTGCTCGTGGTGCCAAGGTCACAGACATTGCCGTTCTGGTTGTGGCTGCCGATGACGGAATCATGCCGCAGACAATTGAAGCGTTAAATCACGCGCAAGCAGCTGATGTGCCGATTGTGGTTGCGGTAAACAAGGTTGATAAAGAAGGTGCGAACCCAGATAAGGTCCGCCAACAATTGACCGAGTACAACTTGATCGCAGAAGAATATGGCGGCGAAACCTTATTCGTTAACGTTTCTGCCAAATCTGGTGTTGGTGTAAACGAACTCATCGATGCGATTTTATTAACAGCGGACGCGGCAATTGATCTTCGCGCTGTTGCGAAAGATAGCGCTCGAGGCGTTGCTATTGAAGCTCACCTTGATCGCGGTCGTGGACCAGTTGCAACTGTGCTGGTACAGCGCGGAACTTTAAAGATCGGTGATGCAATTGTCGCCGGTGGTTCATTTGGTCGCGTGCGTGCGATGCTCGATGAGCATGGCGAGAACGTTGAAACTGCTGGACCATCGCGTCCAGTACAGGTTCTTGGATTTACATCTGTGCCAAGTGCCGGTGACACATTCCTAGTTGCTGATGAAGATCGCACTGCTCGTCAGATCGCTGAAAAGCGCCAAGCGGCAGAGCGAAATGCGCAACTTGCTAAGGCGCGCAAGAAGGTCTCACTCGAAGACTTTATGGAGCAATCCAAGGTCTCAACACTTAACCTCATCCTTAAGGGAGACGTTTCTGGTTCGGTGGAAGCGCTCGAAGATGCGCTTATGCAGCTCGACGTTGGAGCAGAAGTTGATCTGCGCGTAATCCACCGCGGCGTTGGTGCAATCACCAAGAGTGATATCACCCTGGCATCTGCATCTACCGCAGTTGTTATCGGCTTTAACGTTAAGCCAGAGCCACAGACCGCAGTTTACGCGGATCAAGAAGGCGTGGAAGTCCGCTTCTACTCCGTGATCTACAACGCCATTGAAGAGATTGAACTATCTCTTAAGGGCTTGCTCAAGCCAGAGTACGAAGAAATTATTCTCGGTAACGCAGAAGTGCGCGAGATCTTCA
>CAXNEU010000043.1:0-10427 GCA_964201705.1 Candidatus Planktophila sp.
AACTCCTGAGGCACTTCAGATGTTGCGCGAGGAAGCGGGCTTAGACCGCCCGCTCCTCGTGCAACTCTTTGCCTGGCTTTCCCAAGCTTTCCGTGGAGATTTAGGCGTTTCCTATATTTCGCAATTTCCGGTTACTCAACTCATCGGTGAAAGACTGCCCGTAACCTTTGAGTTAACCTTTTTTATTATTGTGCTTTCTTGCATTTTCGCACTGATCCTTGCACCGTTATCGATTCTCAAGCCCGGTGGCATCCTCGATAGATTCATTAGCACTATGACTTCTATTGGCCTTTCCATACCTGGTTTTGTTGTCGGAATTATATTTATCTTGATATTTTCTTTAACTCTCCAGTGGTTGCCCTCGCTTGGATTTGTACCAATTAAAGAAAATATAGGTCAGAATTTACAGTTAATGATTATGCCTTCGATAACGGGAGCACTTACCGCGACTCCGTACCTAGTGAGATACCTACGCGCTTCTATGTTGGAGATCAAACAGTCTTCATTCATTAGAACTGCTGAAGGCAAAGGGCTCTCAGATTCTCGAATTATGTTTAGGCATATCCTGCCCAATTCACTTGTTCCAACACTTACGATGTTGGGTTTGATCGTTGGCTACACTTTAAGTGGTGTGATCATTATTGAATATATGTTTGGACTACCTGGTATTGGCTCACTTGCAATCGAAGGAGCGTTCAAACGAGATTACGCGATTATCCAAGGTGTATCTCTAGTAATTATTTCTCTCTTTATTCTCACCACACTTTGTTTCGATATTTTATGCGGTCTGGTTGATCCAAGACTTCGAGTCGCTAAGGATAGACAAAATGAGATTTAAGAAGAGATTTTCAATCTCTGGTTTCATTGTTCTAGCCATTGTTGGAATTACTTTGTCTGCGCCCTTGCTTTCGCCCTATGATCCATATGGAATTGACGTAGGCGAACCTTTCCTCGGACCCAGCTGGACTCACCTCATGGGCACAGATGATTTGGGCAGAGATCTATTCTCACGAATTCTCTATGGTGGGCGCATCACTGTCCTAATTGCGATTGCAGCAACAATAGTCGCTTTGGTTATCGGAACCCTGTGGGGAATGGTTGCCGGAGTTCAACGCGGATGGGTGGATGAAATTTTGATGCGCACCGCCGATGCCACAATGGCGATTCCGCAAATTCTCTTTGCGCTAGTTTGTGTTTCGGCAGTTGGATCAAGTGTGATTTCATTACCGATTATTGTCGGACTTCTTTTATCTCCAACCACTGCTCGCATGGCACGCACTGCGGTGGTAGTCGAACTTGCATCAGACTATGTGGTCGCTGCTAGAGCTACAGGACTTAAGAAATCACGGTTGATTATGACTGAAGTATTGCCCAATATTGCCCCACAGTTACTTGTACAGCTAAGCATTAATGCTGCAGCCGCTGTAATGATGGAAGCCTCACTGAGCTTTATCGGTCTAGGTATTCAACCACCGGATGCTTCCTGGGGAACTTTGATGTTGCAAGGATATGGAAATTTGTGGAACACCAATTGGTATGTATTCTTCCCAGCCCTCGTAGTTACAGTAACAATTTTGGCATTTAACTCCTACGGAGAACGTATCCGTGTTTCGCTCGATTCTAGAAAATCTTCGACATGAAGAATTCACTAATAGTTAAAAACCTTTCAATTTCAGTGCCATCTGCAAAGGGGCGAGTAGCTGTTGTCGATAATGTTTCCTTTGAAATTCCCGCAGGTAAGAAAATCGGAATGGTGGGTGAATCTGGAAGCGGAAAGTCTTTGACAGCGTATGCGCTCATGCGCTTGATTAAGGATCCTGTTTCCATTGATGGGGGAGAAATTTTCCTAGATGGGCGAGAAATTCTAGGGTTAAGTTCTAAGGAATTCAGACTACTTCGAGGAAATGAAATTTCCATGATTTATCAGGATCCTATGTCTGCTCTTAATCCAATTATGCGAGTGGGACAACAAATCATTGAAAGTATCCAGCTGCATTCACCCGTCAGTAAATCAGTGGCTCGCAAAACTGCGATTGACCTTCTGGCAAGTGTAGGAATCCCAGAACCAGAGAGTCGAATTGATTCTTATCCATTTGAAATGTCTGGCGGAATGTTGCAACGTAGCGTTATTGCAATCGCTCTAAGCGGAGAACCGAAGGTGCTCATTGCTGATGAGGCAACGACAGCCCTTGATGTGACCACGCAAGATCGCGTGTTGACGCTCATTGATAAATTGGCCGCCGAGCGCGGTTTATCAGTTTTGTTGATCACCCATGATTTAGGTGTTGCCGCACAATTTAGCGATGACATTATGGTTATGTACGCAGGCAAGCTGGTAGAAAATGGATCAGTTGATCAAATCTTTTCAAACCCAGCTCACCCGTATACAAAAGCCCTTTTGGATTCGCGATGTGATTACACCATTGATGTAAACAAGCCAATTAGATCAATCGCTGGCCAACCGCCGCGCCCAGATAATCGTCCCAACGGTTGCGTATTTTCACCTCGTTGTGCACACGCAGAACCAAGGTGTTCAGTATCAGTTCCGCCGTTAACTTCATCCCAAGGTCGTTTAACTGCTTGTTTTCGCGCTGATGAACTTTTCCAGGTTGGAGCAGTGAATTAAATGAGCACCGAACTCAAAGTAATTGCCTCCGCCTCCGGCATCAGTCGTATTTTCCGCGGTGGCAGTAATGAAGTTCGTGCACTCGATGACGTTTCATTTTCTTTGTATGAAGGAAAGACTCTGGCTTTGGTAGGCGAATCAGGTAGCGGCAAGACAACAGCAGCCCGAATTCTATTGGGCCTTGATACTCCAAGTGCTGGCTCTGTTGAAATACTGGGCCAAACTTTAGGAACTCTTAAACACGAAGAATTGCGTCTTTTGCGCAGACAGATTCAAGTTGTGCAACAAGATCCTTTTAGCCAACTTAATCGTCGCCACTCCGTGCAACGAATCATCGAAGGCCCACTGCTTGCTTTCAACGTTGGTGATAAGGAATCGCGTAAAAAGAAAGTAATCGAACTTCTAGAAGCAGTTGGTCTTGAGAAAGAGCATCTGCGTCGACGTCCGCACGAGTTATCTGGCGGTCAATGTCAGCGCGTCGCTATTGCTCGCGCTCTTGCTTTAGATCCAAAAATTGTTGTTTTAGATGAGGCTGTGTCTGCGCTAGATGTATCTGTGCGCGCTCAGGTACTTAACTTGCTTCGCAAACTTCAGCAAGAACGTGGATTGACCTACTTCTTTATCACCCATGATCTTGGTGTGGCACACTACGTGGCCGATGAAATTGCTGTGATGTTTCGAGGTCGAATAGTTGAACGTGGAACTCGCGAAGATGTCTTTGAAAATTCTAAACACCATTACACAATAGGCTTGTTGGCATCGGTCCCATTGGCGAATCCACAAGCCGTTAAAAGCAATAATGAACAAGTTCAAACGCTGCCAAGCCCTGCAGAAGGTGATGCCTGTCTATACCGAACACGATGTGCAGTCGGTATGGATCGTCTAGATTGCAAATCAACCACTCTTACACTTACAAAGGGCACAGCCACACATTCGTGGCTTTGCCATTCACCGCAAGGGAGCTAATAAATATGAGTGATGTCGCAGTAGTAACTGGTGCTGGATCAGGAATCGGTCGTGCAATCGCTACAAAATTAGTAAACGATTATGTGGTGATTCTTGTAGACATTAATCCCAAAGGGCTTGCCGAGGTTGAAAAAGAACTTGCAAGTGCAGGACATAAAGTTTTCAGCCTAATTGGAGATGTGTCCCTTCGTGAAACACATAAGAGCGCGCGAGTATTGGCCGAAGAAAAAGGCACGCTGGTCTCATGGGTTAATTGCGCTGGTATCACTCGTGGTGCACCGCTGCATGATTTTCCCAATGATCCAACGGTGATGGATGAAATTATCGGGATTAATCAAATCGGAACATTTTGGGGTTGCACAGAGGCAGTCGCCTCCTTCGTCAAAGGAAAAGTTAAGGGAGCCGTTGTAAATATCTCTTCAGTACACGGCCGCGGAGCGTGGCGAGATCATGCAGTTTATGAAATGACCAAGGGTGCAGTTGATGCGCTAACACGAAATGTGGCTACTACTTATGGGCCTTATGGAATTCGTGCAAATGCGGTCGCCCCTGGTGGCGTTTTGACCCCAGCGCTGAAGGAGTATTTCGTAAAATTTGGCGCGAAACATCGCCAAGCGCTGGAACTCATGACGCCATTGAGGCGCCTTGCAGAACCAAGTGAAATTGCAGAAGTTGTTTCATTTTTGCTTTCATCGAAAGCTTCTTACGTATCTGGCCAAAGTTTGGCAGTTGAGGGTGGCTGGCTTTCAGCACTCGGTAGTGGGGATTTAGATCCGGATTTAGCTAAGAAATATGGACTTAAGTCAGAGAACGGCTTCCCACTTTAAACCTTAGATTTATTGGGTAAGTAGCCAGATCCCTTGAGTTGCGCTCCTGGAATCTATTTTAATTTTCGTTCCCTTTGCGCTCTCGCCATAGAGAGTCTCAGCTACGGTGTAACCGTAATCAGATAATTCGATTTCGGTTTTAACTGGTGATCTGGATATAAAGATTAATAGGGTTTGACTCTTTGATTCTCTCAGGTAGGCAAGATAATCCTTTTCAACTACCACCCATCGAAGTCCACCGTGAATCAAAGCGTGACTATCTTTACGAAGTTGTATCAAAGCCTTTGTGGAATTATAGAAATCGAGGTCCCAGCCGCTGCGATCTTCCCAATTAATAGTCCTGCGAGAGTCTTCGCCCCAAGCGCCTTCAACTCCTATTTCATCGCCAGCAAAGATGGATGGAACACCTGGATAAGTAAGAAGCATCGTCATCGCAGCCAAGTGAGCGCTTCGATCACCTAAAACAACCGTGCGAAAACGCGCAGTGTCGTGTGAATCAAGGATGAGCATGCTTGCAGTTAGTGATCTCCACGGAATTGATGCGTTGAACTCTTGCATCGACTCAAAAAATTGTTGACCATCGATCTTCGGCATAGCAAACGGCAACCCTTGAAAACCTCCGGTGATTTCAGGGTTTCTATTCATCCAGTTCCAGAATGGGCGCATAAACCCTTGGTAATTCATAGCGCCTTGCCAGCCAAGACCATTTAAATCAGATGCTATGAAATCTCCGTTTTCGGCAACTAACCAAGTGTCGGAATCGACCTCCTGCATCGCTCTGCGAATTCCTTGCATAACTTCAACGTGATGGTTTTCTGCGCCTTGTACTCCGGTCATATTTCCCACATCGATACGCCAGCCAGCCATACCAAATTTTGGAGAGATCCATTTTTTTACAATTGAGTTCTTGCCTTCATAAACCGCTTTGCGAAGCGCCTTTGATGCGTAATTCAATTTCGGCAGAGATTCGAGTCCGAACCAACCGACATAGCCCCACTTAATCGACTTATCCCAATAGAAATATGAGCGCTCTTTTGAAGATTTATTCTTCTTTGCCGTGATGATCCATTGGTGTCCTACGCCGCAATGATTAGAAGTTAGATCGCCAAGAATGCGAATCTTCTTCTTTTTTGCACTTCGAATCAGCGATTTAAAGGCTTTATCTCCGCCAAGGATCGGGTCTACCTCATCAAAAGTTGTGGCGTCATATCGGTGATTTGAGCGAGACGGAAATATTGGCGTTAGATAAATTCCGTTTACACCTAAATCACTTAGGTAAGTCAACTTCTCTTCAACACCGTAGAGATCTCCGCCGTAAAGCTCTTGCCCGGTGTATTTGCTTCGGCCACGAGGTAATTCATTCCAATCTCGGGGATATGCCCAATCTGGATTTATATTGATTTTGCCAGAGCGTGCGAAACGATCGGGGAAGATCTGATAAAAAACAGATTTGCTGATCCACTTTGGGTTTTCCGCAATCGCAACGATCTGAAAGTCATTGTTGCTGTGGACATCGTGGTTGGATAACCCGCGTGCATTTAACCATTCGTACTTATTCTCGCCGACAAAAACAAAGCGATAGATGGTATGGACATTTGTAATAGTGACTTTTACGTGCAGCCAGCTCTCGAATTCTGAAGAAGACATTTCCTCTAATTTGTAAGTTCTAGGCTCGGCATCTTCGTAAAGACGAATATAGGCATCTTGAAAGGTAAAAGTCTTAGGCACCCGCACTTTTAAAGTGACTTTGTCACCGATTTTTGGAGCGCTGTTACTTACATAGAGATCGCTGCCATCGTGGTGCGGCGCTTCTGCGAATTGTGGCTTTGTCTTCATCACTTATCCGGATTAGGCACCGTTACGTCACGGACGAAGACTTCCAAGTCATGTGCGGACTGCAAGAATCCGCGCAAGGTACGCAATGTGGCACCGAAATTAGTAAATTCACTCTCCTTTAAGCCACCAACGTCATACATCTTGTTGAATTCCGGCAAAGTTTGTAGCGTCTTTAAAATTTTTGGATCAACAGGCTCTTCAATGCTGTTGGGATTAGGAATAATTCCTGAATTGTTAATCTTTACCTGCCAACCGAATGGGGGAGAGATTACGGCATCCCCACCAATGATCTGGCTCCAATGCATGTGATTGCGGAAGGCGGCACAAAGCAAGCGTGCGCGATAACCACGCTGCTTGTATATCTGATGTGCATGTTTGAAGACCGCAACGCCAGCCCATTCCATAACACCTGGATCAATTAGCGCACCTGATTTTTCAACTGAAACTTTTACCCAGTCGTCAACGCGACCCAGCATAATTGTGCAGACCGGACCCATCTGTGAGATGTCCAAACCTTCCGCTTCGCGACGCTTAAGCCCACGTTCTATCGCTTCCGCCACTGCAATCGTCTGTGCGACAGAGAAAGAAACGGTGGCATTTAAACTAACGCCGCGGTAGGTCGCTTCTTCAAATGCGCTGATCGCCTCTGACGTGACTGGGATTTTTACAATAATATTTTTTGCTATCTTGGAAAACTCAACGGCTTGATCGGCTAGCGCTTTGGCATCTCGGAAGTTACGTGGATCAGTTTGGATTGAGAGTCGCCCGTTGCGTCCATTAGATTTTTCAAACTCTGGTTCAAGAATTTTTGCTGCGCTGACTGATAGTTCTTCAACCATTGCCCATCCAATTTGGTCATCAGTTGCTGTGGGATGGCTCTTTGCATATTCCTTAATGCGGCCTACCCAGTATTCCTTGTCAGCTTTAATCACAGTGAGGGCGATAATTGGGTTACAAGTTGCACCGACGATTCCCCAAGTTAAGGCTTCCTTTAATTCTTTAGGGTCAGCTGAGTCATTCCAAAGTACAGTTTGTGAATTTTCCTTCATAAACAGAAAAGGCGACTTAGACATTTTTCCTCCGCTGACAGTGGCTAACTTGCTTTAGCCTAATCACTCTGTGGTCGTTAGTAAACTTCTTGGAATTAGTGCAACAGGAAGTGATCATTGACTATCTGATAATTAGGTTTACGCCCACGATCGCTGCGGTAACCAAAGTAATTTTCTGGAAGAGCTCTAGATCAATTTTAGAGACGATCTTTCGCCCGACTATCGCCCCAACCGGAACCGCGGGCAGAGCGGGAAAGATATATTGAAATGACTGGAAATCCAAGAGTCCAAGACCAAGGGTAAATGGCAACTTAAAGACATTAACCGCGAAGAAGAACCAAGCGGTATTTCCAAGGAAATTCATCACCGTGTTACGTCGCATTAGTAAGTAAATACTCATTGGAGGACCACCGGAATTAGCAACCATGCTCATAAATCCAGCGGCACTTCCTAAGATAATTCGAAGTGGCTTGGGATACTTCAGACTAATATCGAAATCTCTACTCTGTAAGCGCTGACTGATTGGATAAAGTACGACGAGTATCAAAACAATCCAGCCAATAGTTTTCTTAAGCGATTGGTCGGTGCTGTGGGATAGAAAGTAAACACCAGCCAGCACACCCACAATTACTGGCCCAATTAATTTTTGAAGCATTCGCCATTCGACATGCTTCTTATATACACCGATAGCAAACAGATCACCTGTAATGAGTAGCACAAGCAATACACCAGTAGATTCTTTCGCTGGCAAAATTGTTGCCAATAATGCTGCGTTAATCATCCCAATCCCACCAATGGAGGTCTTGGAGAGTCCAATCAAAAAGCCGATGAAGACTAAGAGAAGAACAAGCCCTAAACTCATAATAAGTCGAGTCTAAGTGCGAATGAGGTTATTTACTCTGTACTAACCACATCTTTCTTTCCCGCTCCGGTAACTTTTCGATGGAATAGCGCAACATTGTTCGTGGCATCACCTTGGAGTGTTTCGCGAGGAAAGATCTCAGCAAGTAAGGATCGCGTTTGCCCATTTCGCGCAGCATCCAGCCGACCGCCTTGTGAATCAAATCGTGGTCATCCTTCAGTAAACGTTCTGCGATCTCATATGTAGGTTCGAGTTCACCGGCACGCAGAAAAGCAAAGGTAAAAATCATCGCGATTCTGCGCTCCCAGAGATCTTTACTTTTGGAGAGTTTCCTAAGAATTGGCATTGAATTATTGGACTCGGCTAAATACTGCCCAATAGTTGGGGCGGATACATCTACTAAATCCCAGTTATTTACCCGACCTTTTACTACCTGCACCATGTAGAAATCGAATATCGCCTTCTTCTTTTTTGAGTCTTTCGATTTCTTATATTGATTGCAGAGAATCACTAAAGCGCAGAGTCTCACCTCATGAAAGTCTGATTTTGCTAACTTTTCAATTTCATCAAATGTCAGGTTTCGGTATTCACCGGCAATTTTTCTTGTTTTCGGAACTGATATCCCGAGAAATACATCGCCTTCACCGTACTCACCTGGCGCAGTTTTGTAGAACCTCTGCTGTTCTGAGGCATGTCGGGAACTGGCTTGGGATTTGAGATCAGAGATGAGTCGAGATGTGCTCATATGGTGCCTATTTTCTTGAAACCAAACCAGTGTTTGGTGCTTACCAGCATTTAATTATTGTATTCGCTATTCTTTCTACATCACTAAGGTTTCTGCTTGGAAAGGAAATGCGTGTTAGAAGCGATTTTCCTAGGCGCGCTACAGGGCCTAACCGAGTTTTTGCCCATTTCATCTAGCGCACATATCCGCTTCGCGGGTGAATTATTTGGAACCAATCAGGATCCAGGGGCGACCTTTACCGCAATCACACAAATAGGTACTGAACTTGCCGTCCTTATCTACTTTAGAAGAGACATTCTGCGAATTGTTAAAGCTTGGCTAAATCAAATTACTCGCCAACACCTGGAAAGTTCTGAGAAGAACGATGCCCGAATGGGCTGGTTGATAATTATTGGCACACCTCCAATTGCTGTACTCGGTTATCTGGGTCAAGATGTCATCAGAAATGATTTCCGCTCACTCTGGTTGATCGCATCGGTAATGATCATCTTCGGTGTCGTTCTTGGAATTGCAGATAAGTACGGCAAAAGCGAGAGAGGATTAGATCAATTAACTCCGATGCATGGAGTTCTTTATGGCTTAGCCCAAGCGCTGGCACTTGTTCCTGGCGTATCAAGATCTGGTGCAACCATCGCAATGGGACGCTTCCTCGGATACAGCCGCGAAGCGGCGCTGCGTTACTCATTCTTATTGGCGCTTCCAGCAGTCTTTGGCAGTGGATTTTATGAATTAAAAGGTGCTATCGGATCTGATGCAAAAGATCAGGCATTTAGCCTGCCCGAGACAATGGTTGCAACGGTAATTGCATTTGTAATCGGATATGCGGTCATTGCTTGGTTGTTGAAGTTTGTAATGACAAAGAGCTTTGCGCCATTTATTTATTACCGAATTGGGCTTGGAACACTAATTCTGGCGGGTTTGGCCACCGGAGTTATTGGTTAAAACTTTAAATCTCGAGTTTGTAACCCAGCCCGCGAATCGTGTGAATTAACGCTGGGTTGGCCGGATCAGTTTCGATCTTCGCGCGCAGACGCTTAATGTGGACATCAAGGGTCTTGGTATCTCCGTAGTAATCATTGCCCCAAACGCGATCAATTAATTGGCTGCGAGTGAGTACCCGTCCACTATTGCGCATTAGGTATTCAAGAAGCTCAAACTCCTTTAGTGGGAAGGAGACTGCGATCGAATTTACAGTCACTTGATGCTTATCAAGGTCCATCCGGATTGGGCCAACTGCCAATTCGTGGCCATCATCGGCTGAATGAGAGTCCGTTGAGTTGCGCCGCATAACTGCCTTTATGCGGGCGAGAAGTTCGCGTGATGAATATGGCTTGGTTACGTAATCATCTGCGCCAAGTTCTAGTCCAACGACCTTATCGATTTCAGAATCTTTTGCAGTCAACATAATTATTGGCACTTGCGAGGTGGAGCGTATAACTCTGCAAACTTCAGTGCCGGATACTTCAGGGATCATTAAATCGAGCAGAATCAGATCAGGTTTAAATGAGTTGAATAA
>CAXNEU010000044.1:0-10174 GCA_964201705.1 Candidatus Planktophila sp.
TCGCGGGGTGGTTCCAGTCACAGGAAATTTCCAAGCAGAGACAGCACTCAATCCGCTGGCTCAGGAGGCGCTACTCGCTGCCTTCGATTCCGGCTGGGCCGACCCAAAGAAGATTGGGCAGCATCCCAACCGCGCAGCACTACTGCGCAATAACGCACTTGAGTCGATTTCAAATCGCCTACGAGTTACACCAGATCAAATTGAAGTAACCGGTGAAGTCGGGCTTGGCTATTTTCTATCCCTTGCTGGGCTGTTAACCCCCGAAAAGGCTCTGCACTATGGTGCAGGAGATCGCAGTGGGGTAATTGCAACCGTTCGATCGCATCAAGGATTGACTTCAGAAATTCCATTACATGGCGATGGCAGATTAGATTTCACAAGCGCGAACTTTGAGAAAAATTCAGTCTTAGCCTTTCAATTAGCCAACGGTGAAACTGGAGTTACCAACTCGCTACCAAGTGATCTGCCCAAGGATTTGTTAATCGCAGTTGATGCAACCGCCTCTGGTGCGCGCGTGCCTTTGCCTGCAAATTGGGCCAGTGCGGTCTTTGATTCTCGTTCTTGGGGTGGTCCAGCCGGCCTGGCCTTGGTCGCAATTGGAAAGTCAGCGCATTGGAAGAATCCGCTCCCCCATATTTCAAGTGCGCGCCGAACTTACGGAACGTATTCACTTCCTCTCTTGCTCGCCAGTGCAGTTGCGCTAGAAAATTTTCATCCAGATGATCAGGTAATTCGCCGACTTAATAACCAGATTCGTACTGCAATTAAATCTGCAATTCCCGATGTGATCATTGCAGGCGAATTAGATTTAGCGATGCCGCATTTGATTTCGATGGTTTTTCCTAATGCAAACGGCGAAGAAATTTTGCGGGATTTGGCAGCGAAGGGGTTTGCCGTAGATTCTGGATCTGCCTGCACCGCGATGAATCTTCAACCCAGCCATGTTCTAGCGGCGATGGGACATCCAACAGATGGAAACATCAGAATTACACTTCACGCCGAAAGTGATGAGCGTGAGGTATCGGGTTTGATTACCGCGTTACTAGATGCGGTTGGATCTCAGCGGCAGCGCTAGCGCCGTAAGCCAGGCTAAAGCGCTCAATAAATTCATCAGCAGTAAATCGATATTCCTGAGTGCCAGTAGTTTCAATAACGTAGGTTGCAATCATTGCGCCAAGTTGAGCGCATCGCTCGTGCCCAAGGCCCCAAGCAAGGCCTGCGACAAATCCCGATCTAAATGAATCACCCACACCGGTTGGATCAACTCTGCCCTTTTCCTTTGGGCAACCAATTTTAATTGTCTCACCGTTTAAGGACTCAACACGTGCGCCTTCAGATCCCAAGGTTACGATGCGGAATTTTACTTGCTCCAAAATCTCGCGATCGCTCCAGCCAGTCTTTTGGATGGCAAGTGCCAACTCGTATTCATTTAAAAATAGATAAGTAGCACCGGTAATCAACTGCTTGATCTCTTCGCCGCTCATTCTTGCCATTTGTTGTGAAGGGTCGGCCACGATAGCCACGCCTGTCTGGCGAGCAACTTCGGTGTGACGCAACATCGCTTCAGGATCATCAGGAGAAATAACCAGTAAGTCGAGCTTGCCAGTCTTATCCATAATTGGCGTTAATTCGATATTGCGCGCTTCAGACATTGCACCTGGAAAGAAACTTGCAATTTGATTTAGTTCAGTATCAGTTGTGACCATGAAATGAGCGGTATGTAAGGTTTTTGAAACCAAGACATGTGAAGTATCTACGCCATGGCGCACCAACCATGCATCGTAATCAGGCCAGTCGATTCCGACCGCGGCAATCAGGATTGGATTTAGCCCCAATACCCCCATGCCATATGCAATATTTGCGGCGCATCCGCCACGGCGAACTTCTAGACCATCAACTAAAAAAGAGAGCGAAACTTTTTCGAGAGAACCGGCTACAAGTGAATCGGTAAATTTGCCCGAAAAGGTCATCAAATGGTCAAGACCTACCGAGCCTGCAACGCCAATTTTCATAGGGCTAGATTGAAAGAGTGCGTTTAGCTTTAACTAAATGAATCGCCGCAAGCACAAGAACCGCCTGCATTTGGATTATCGATTGTGAATCCTTGCTTCTCGATAGTATCCACAAAATCAATTGTTGCGCCCATCAGGTATGGATCGCTCATCTTGTCTACGACAACTTTTACTGAACCGTATTCACGGGCGATATCGCCTTCTTGATTGCGCTCATCGAAGTAGAGCTGGTAACGAAGACCTGAACATCCACCTGGTTGCACTGCAACGCGCAAGTAAAGGTCATCGCGACCTTCTTGAGCGAGTAGCGCGGCTACCTTGGCGGCGGCAACATCGGTCAGAGCGATCGCTGTTGTAGTTGTGTTTGTCTCAGTTGTCTCAGTTGTCATAGCGGTAGCCTACCTGGCTCCTTGCGCCAATGCGACAGCAACGCCAATTATGAGCGAGAATGTGGTCATGTCCACAGCCCAAAGCGGATCGCTTACTAATTTGCTCCTGCTTGGTCGCGGCCAAGACTTGGAATCAGAACGAGGAGTATCTTGCACCGGCGATCTACCGGAAGCCAGTGATCCAGATTTAGTCTCTCGCGCAACAATTGCTCGCGCAGCGCTAGGTGATCGCGCTCTTGTACTTGGTCATCACTACCAACGTGATGAAGTAATTGCATTTGCAGATATCACTGGTGATTCTTTTAAGTTGGCCCAAGCGGCGGCGGCGCAATCAACTGCTGAGTACATTATTTTCTGCGGAGTTCATTTCATGGCAGAGAGCGCAGATATTTTGACCTCCTCCAATCAGAAAGTTATCTTGCCTGACTTAGCCGCTGGTTGCTCAATGGCAGATATGGCAACTGCAAACCAGGTACAAGAATGTTGGAATCAGCTTTCTGAAATTGGAATTGCAGATAAAACTATTCCAGTTACTTACATGAATTCATCCGCTGCTATTAAGAGTTTCACTGGTGAACATGGTGGAACTATCTGTACCTCATCAAATGCCAAGAAAACAATGGAGTGGGCGCTAAATAAAGGAGAGAAAATTCTCTTTCTGCCCGATCAACACCTAGGCCGCAACACCGCCGTACTTTCACTTGGTTTATCACTCACCGATTGCGTCCTGTGGAATCCCTGGAAACCAATGGGTGGGCTAACTTCCGAACAACTTCGCGCCGCCAAAGTAATTCTCTGGCGCGGTCATTGCTCCGTGCACGGGCGTTTCACAGTTGATGCAGTTAACGAAGTTCGCAATCGTTTGCCCGGCGTAAAAGTCTTGGTACATCCAGAGTGCCAACATGAAGTTGTATCGATCGCAGATGTAGTTGGCAGCACCGAAGCAATCATCCGCACAGTTGAACAATCCCCCGCAGGAAGCAAATGGGCGATCGGAACTGAACTCAATTTAGTTTCTAGATTGGCAAAAGCGCATCCTGATAAGGAGATCGTCTTCCTAGATAAAACAGTGTGTTACTGCTCCACGATGAACCGAATCGATCTGCCGCACCTGGTTTGGGCGATGGAATCTTTAGTCGCAGGCCATGTGGTCAATCAGATCAAGGTGGAAGCTGATGTAGCCCGTTTCTCTAAGTTGGCTCTAGAGCAGATGCTCGCTCTATAGTTTGCGCTATGACAACTTCCGCAGATGGATCACAGAAAAAAGGCCGCCCTACGCCAAAGCGTAAAGAGGCCCAAGCATCCACCAAGATTTCTTCCCTGGCGCCAGCATCAACAAAAATTGAAAAGAAACGTGCCAAGGATGCTGCTCGCCTAGGGCGAATGAATCAGCGCGCAGCTTATTTGCGAGGAGATGAGTCAGCGCTGCCGGCACGCGATCGCGGCGCTGAGAAGAGATTTGTTAGAAACTATATCGATGCACGCCGTTCAATCGGTGAATATTTTCTACCAGTAATCGGTTTTGTTCTCATTCTTTCTATGATTCCAATTAGTACTTTCGCAGTGGCTGGAATCGCGATTATGTATAGCGTTCTAATCGTCTCTATCTTTGATGGATTCTTTCTCTCACGAAAAATCAAAGCCGAAGTTACGACGCGTTTTCCAGATAAGAGCACAAAAGGTCTAGGACTTTATGGATGGCTCAGATCCACTCAGATGCGCCGAATGCGCGCACCTAAGCCTCAAGTCAAAGCTGGCGAAAAGTTTAACTAAGCGCGCGGATTTGGACTCTTGGTTGCTTTTGGATCGGTATTTGGAATCTCACCAAGGGCTTTATCAATTGCTTTCATCTGATCTGCCGAAAGTTTTACACCTGCAGCCTTTACATTCTCTTTGACTTGCGAAGGCTTGGTGGCGCCCATAATCGCGCTCGACACATTTGGGTTTTGCAATACCCAAGCAATCGCCAATTGACCCATCGTTAAATCTGCTTCTTTAGCAATTGGCGCGAGGCTTTGCACCGCTGTTAGTACTTCTTCGCGCAGCCAATTAGAGATCATTCCTGCACCAGATTTTTTATCTGTGGCTCGAGAGCCAGCCGGTGGTTTCTTTCCTGGAAGGTACTTACCAGTTAAAACTCCTTGCGCCATCGGTGACCAAACGATCTGACCGATTCCCTCTTTTTTGCTAAGGGGCACAACTTCGCTTTCGATTACTCGCCAGAGCGCTGAGTATTGCGGTTGGCTAGATATAAAGCGGTTATAACCTTTAGCATCTTGAATCTTTAATGCCTCAGAAATCTGCTGGGCATTCCATTCAGAGAAACCGATGTAATGCACTTTTCCGGAGCGAATTAGATCATCGAAAGCGCTTAGCGATTCTTCAAGTGGAGTTTCGTAATCAAAGCGATGCATCTGATACAGATCAATATGATCGGTATTTAGGCGCTTTAGCGATGCATTGCAAGATTCGATAATGTGTTTGCGCGACAGGCCGCGATCATTCTTTCCGGGACCAGTAGGCCAATACACTTTGGTGAAGAGTTCATATGATTCTCGTCTAATCCCCTTAAGCGCCTTTCCCAACACAGACTCGGCTTTAGTGCCGGCGTAGACATCTGCTGTATCAAAGGTAGTAATTCCGAGATCGTATGCGGTACGAACACACTTAATCGCAGCCTCTGATTCAACTTGTGAACCATGAGTTATCCAATTGCCGTATGCGATTTCTGAGACATACATTCCTGATGAGCCGAGGCGTCTATATTCCATAGCGCTGACCATACCTGCGCTGTCAAGACTTGCGTGTTTGGTTGCATTTGGCCCAGCCTTATGGTTTGGTTCGCTCGTAGGAAAAAGCAGTACGAAATAAATGCATTACAGCTTGCCTTTCAGGGGAAGTCGGTGAAAATCCGACGCTGACCCGCAACCGTAAGAGCGCTTAGGCGCTTAAGTCGGATTACCTGAATTGCTAAGTGAGTAAAGACAGACACCCGCCGAGGTTTGCGGGGCGTAGTCACAAGGAAAGTATCTATTTACTTTTTATTGCAACTACCCCTGTGAGGCTCTTTCAATTAGAGAGGCTCTACAGAATCAAATGAATACCAAGAGAAAACTATCGGGCGTTATTTCACTCGCCCTTTTGCTTACAACAAGTTTTACCTTCGCATCTCCAGCGGATGCGGCAGGAAAGGGTTGGCGCTATTGGGGTTATTACCAAGCCGCACCTGGTGCAAAGAGTTGGACAGCTGCAATGACTGGACCGTTTGTTGATGTGAAAGATGGCTCAGTTGAAGGCTGGTCATTTGTTTTCAGCGCAGATGATGTCCCGTCGATTGCTCCATTAGTTAAGCCAGACTTCGCAGCAATCTGCGGAAAAGTGAAAGCCGATAAGGACACAAAACGAATAGCACTCGTTATTGACTTTGGTTCCGCAGCGTATGCACCAAAAGGTGAAAAGGTTCAGAAAAGCTTCACTACCTGTGTTCGAACGGCCCAAACTTCGCAAGGTATTGACGTACTAGGTATGGCTGTAAAAATTCGCGCCGCAAAGAGTGGGTTGATCTGTGGGTTAAATGGCTACCCAAAGCGAGAGTGTGGCGTTGAAATTCCAACACCTAAAGCGCTCAAAAAGAAATAGCCACTAGATGAAATCGTTGCATCCGCTGACTTGGTGGATCTGGTCGCTCTTGATAGTTGGCGCTGTGATTAGCGCCAATAGTTCTTGGTTGGCTGGTATCTCGATCGTGGGTGCAACGATTTTGGTCTGGCGCTTTGCCGCGGATGCGCCATGGGCGCGCAGCTTCTGGTTTTCACTAAAAATCGGGGCGTTCATTCTCGTAATTCGCACCATAGTCGGCGTCTTAATTGGCGTTCCAATACCTGGCACTAAAATTTTCGAATTCCCGATTCTGCCGCTACCAAGTTGGTTGGCAGGAATTCGCATCGGTGGCGTAATCACTCAAGAAAGATTACTTTCTTCCATTCACGAAGGCCTGATTATTGTTTCTGTAATCTCGCTATTTGGTGCAGCAGTTTCTCTAACAAGTCCACATAAGTTACTTCGCGTAACTCCAATCGTGATTTATGAGTTTGGTGTGGCAACTGTTATCGCCACCTCAGCCCTTCCCAACTTAGTTCAGAGCATTGCGCGAATTCGTCGTGCCAGATTACTTCGTGGCGATGAAAAACCATCGTGGCGCTCGATTGCTCTTCCGCTCTTGGAAGATTCACTATCGAGATCGCTAGAACTAGCCGCAGCGATGGATGCCCGGGGATATGGAGTCAGTCGAAAGAGATCGAGGTATCGCCCCATAAGTTGGCGAGGCCTTGATTCAGTTGTGGTTTTTGCTGCAGCTTTAATTCTCTCTTACACATTGGTGGTGTTGAGGTGATTAATTTTTCTAGAGTTTCACTAGTTTATCCAACATCAACCAAGACAATATTGGAAGATCTCTCTTTTGAAATCGCTGAAGGTGAAATGGTCCTAGTAATTGGATCTACAGGTACTGGAAAATCTTCACTTTTGCGTTTAATAAATGGACTAGTCCCCCATCACACTGGAGGAATTCTTGCTGGCGATATAACAGTCGATGGCGTATCCACGCAATTGGTGCGACCAGGTGAACTGGCGCATTTAGTTGGCATCGTGGGCCAAAATCCTGCACAAGGTTTTGTAACCGATATCGTTGAAGAAGAATTGGCTTTCGGAATGGAAGCGCTGAATATCGCCCCCGATGTAATGCGCAAGCGAGTCGAAGAGATTTTAGATTTGTTGGCCCTGGCTCATCTTCGCAATCGGGCTATCTCAACCTTAAGCGGGGGTGAACAACAACGCGTCGCAATCGGAAGTGCGCTGGTGATGAATCCAAAGGTATTGGTCTTAGACGAACCGACGAGTGCACTTGATCCGATCGCCGCTGAAGAAGTTCTTTCAATTCTGCACCGCTTGGTCCATGATTTAAGTCTGACCGTAGTTATCGCTGAACATCGCCTCGAGCGTGTGATCGGTTTTGCTGATCGCATAATTCATATCGCCGGCGATGGTAGCGCTGAAATTAATTTGCCGGAAGCGATCTTAAAACGTTCTGACATTGCTCCTCCCATTGTGCACTTAGCTCGCGCTCTGGGACTTTCTGATGTTGGACTAAGCGTGCGTGATGTTAGGCGCATGACCGAAGAGATACGAATCTCCGGAAAAGATATCCAAAGAGATGCGATATCACTTGGAGAGATTGCAATTAGTACAAATAAGTTATCGCTGGCTTACAGCGAGAAGAAGGCTTTGAATAGCGTTTCAACACAGATTTATAGCGGAGAAATTGTCGCCTTGATGGGCAGAAACGGCGCAGGAAAGAGTTCGTTACTAACGACGTTAGTTGGGATAAATAAACTTTCCAGCGGAAGTTCCGAGATTTGTGGCATTAAATCCGGAGATTTAATGGGGCTGGTTAGACGTGAGACCGTGGGCTTCATCCCGCAAGAACCTAGTGATTTGCTTTACGCGCAGAGCGTTGAAAGTGAATGCAAACAAGCAGATAAAGATAATCAAAGTATCGCCGGATCAACCTTTGCGCTGTTAAAGCGCATTGTCCCCTCAATAAATCCGGAAACCCATCCGCGCGATTTATCAGAGGGCCAACGTTTGGCTCTGGTCCTTGCCATAGTTATTTCTGCACAACCAAAAGTTTTGATTTTAGATGAACCGACCCGAGGATTGGATTATCAATCTAAAGCGTTACTAATTTCCTTACTGAAGAATTTCGCTAAAGAATTAAACCGTGCAGTTTTGATTGCCACCCATGATGTGGAGTTGGTCGCAGAGTTGTGTGATCGCGTAATTTTCTTAGCAGAAGGTGAAGTAGTTGCAGATGGTCCAACCCTTGACATACTTCTATCTTCGCCAGCCTTTGCCCCTCAAGTAGCAAAAGTAATGTCTCCTCGTCCGTGGCTGACCGTCTCTGATGTAATGCGGGCAGTTGCAGAATGAAGACATTTACATCTGATATCTATAGATTTTCCCTCTCTTCTAAGATAGCTCTATCTCTTACTTCCCTCTTTGCGGCTGCCGGCTTTACCTGGCCTTTTTTCGCAACCGATCTGGAAAGCGCTCGTTTGGCGCAATATTTTTTCTGGATCGCAATGCCGATTGCATTTGTTCTACTGCTAACACAATTAAGTGATCGCAGTCTCGATGCAAAATCAGTCGCCCTCCTTGGGATGCTCGCTGCCCTCCTCGCCGCACTTCGTCCGCTCGGCGCTGGTGCTATCGGAATTGAACCAATGTGGTTCTTGCTTATTTTGGCCGCACGAGTTTTCGGAAGTGCATTTGGTTTTCTGCTCGGCGCTTTGGGAATGCTGGCATCAGCGCTATTTACCGGAGGCGTTGGCCCTTGGCTTACTTACCAAATATTCGCAGCGGGTGTAATCGGATTATTGGCAGGCGCTTTCGTCAAAGAGTTACGTGGATGGCGTGAACAGATTTTTCTGCTCTTTATTTCGATAGTTGCCGCCTTTGGTTATGGCCTACTAATGGATTTGCAGTTCTGGCCCTGGGCACTTGGGACCAATACCCAACTTTCATTTATTCCGGGTGGGGATTTACAAATTAATTTGCGCCGCTTTATAACTTTCCATTTTCTATCTTCTATGGCCTGGGATATTCCAAGAGCTATCTTGACCAGCGTTCTAGTTCTTTCAACTGGTCCAGCAGTTTTATCGGCGCTGAGGCGCACTAAAAAGCGTGCGGCTTTCTTAACTCCAATAGAATTTAGCGAACGTTTGAATTAACCAACGGCAATTTAGCGACTTCAGCCACACAATCGCGACCTCGTACATCAATCACAACCTGATCGCCTAACTTAAATGCGTTACTAATCAGCGCCAGAGCGATACCTTTCTTTAGCGTTGGTGAGAAAGTTCCGCTCGTGACTACACCGATTAATTCGCCATCAGAATTTTTAACTTGCATCCCAGCACGCGGAATTCCGCGGTCTTGGCTAACTAAGGCGCGAATCCGCGGATGAGCCCCTGCACCCTTTTCTGCGCGCAGAGCATCACTTCCGCTGAATCCATCTTTATCCCAACCAATTGCCCAAGTTGCGGCTGCCTGAACTGGAGTAATTTCCAAAGATAATTCATGTCCGTGTAATGGGTATCCCATTTCTGTGCGGAGAGTGTCGCGTGCGCCAAGTCCACAGACCAGCCCTCCCAGTGGAGTTATTGCAGTGACCAAGGCGTCCCAAACTTTTCCAGCATCTTTCCAACTAGGAACAATTTCATATCCATGTTCGCCGGTGTACCCAGTTCGGCAAAGGATTACTTCGCATCCAGCGATAGTTACATGTTCAAAAGCCATGTAATCCATCGCAGGATTAACTCCAAAGCTTTTTATAACTTCTTTTGAGAGCGGACCTTGTACTGCAATCACACCAAAAGATTCGTGCAGATTTACGATCTCTATTCCCGCTGGTGCCTTGGCTATTAAATCGGCTACGACATAACTCGTATTCGAGGCGTTGGGAATCAGAAAGAGATCGCTCTGGGTGTTACGATAGACAATCAGATCATCGATAACCCCTCCACTTGAATTGCAATGAAGGGTGTATTGGGCTTGACCATCTGATATTCGATTTAAATCGTTGGTGAAGATTGCATTAAGAAATTCCAGCGCACCTGGGCCTCTTACGCTGACCTTGCCTAAATGGGAGACATCGAAAATTCCAACTTTTTCGCGAACTGCCGCGTGCTCAGCCAAAACACCAGCGCCTGGATA
>CAXNEU010000045.1:0-9713 GCA_964201705.1 Candidatus Planktophila sp.
TGGATTATTTTAGAAGCACCTGCTGGCTCTGGTGTCGGTTTAGGATTTGCAGCTAAACAAAATAAAGAGGATCTTCTAAAATTAGTTCGTGCCCAAGATTCTGCCGCGTTGCTTGCATCTTTACGCCGCACCGAAGTCAAGGTCGGCGATGCTGTACTTGTTCCGGCTGGTGTTGCACATGCAATCGATGCGGACATCTTTGTTCTTGAATTGCAGGAGCCAACAGATCTATCAGCGCTTTTAGAGTGGGAAGGCTTTGCGGTAGACGGAATTAAAGATGGTCATCTCGGTCTCGGTTTCGAAACCGTCACTGATGCTTTAAAGCTTGACCCGCTAACCGATACAGAATTCGATTCGCTAATTACCCATAACGCATTTTCTGGTGGAACCATGCGAACCGTTCTTCCTCTTAAATCAGATGGTTATTTCCGCGCTCATTTAGCGCCAGGAAACGGCGATCTACCGGCCGGCTTTGCCATTGTTTTAGTCTTAGACGGAAGTGGAGAAATCTCTTTCGCAAGCGCGCCGAATATGGCGATCACCAAGGGCGATGCAGTTGTAAGTCCATTCGCTGCCGGCGCTTATTCGCTTACTGGAGCAAATGCAATCATCGCTCGACCACCACTTGCGGAGTTGGCGCGAGTCGCTGAATAAATTATGCAAGAGATTCTAATTGGTGTTGACATTGGTACATCTCGCCTCAAAGCGGTTGCAACAGATTTAGATCTGAAAGTTTTATCCGAATACGCAGAACCGACTCCTTGGAAACACGTAAAGAATTGCAGCGAGATAGATATGTTGCTGCTTGCTAATAGGGTCATTTCTGTTGCATCAAAAGCCGCTGAATTAGCTGGTGGGAAAGTTATTGCTATTGGTTTTACCGGATTTAGCGAAACCGGTGTATTGATGGATACGGCGGGTATGCCACTTGCTCCTGGATTAGCTTGGCATGATCCTCGTGGAATCACTGAGCCGATACTTAAAGAGCTAGGCGACTTTGAATTTCGTGCTCGCGCAGGAGCGCACTTAAATGAAATTGTCACTGTTTCAAAGGCGCTCTGGTTAAATCAAAATTATCCTGAATCAAAGAGAGCCAAACACTTTCTTTCTGCACCTGAATGGGTCGCCTACTGCCTCGGTGCAGAACCCGTTAATGAACTCTCTTTGGTGAGTCGCACCGGTTTCTTTGATGTTGAAGCACGCAAACCTTGGGAAGAGGCAATTGCCCTGGTTGGCGGCGGAAAAGATTTCTTAGGAAGGCTAGTTGTAGCAGGCGAACCGATTGGAATTGTAAATAACCATGCGCCGGAAAATTTACGTGGAGCGGTAATCACAATTGCCGGACACGACCATTTCACCGCTGCTTATTACAGTGGTGCGATCAATGAGGGTTCACTCTTTGATTCAATGGGAACTGCCGAAGCGCTATTGCGCACATTTAAAGCGCCTTTGAAACGAGAAGCTATTGCAGAATTAGCTGCTGCAAATGTTGGACTTAGCTGTTCAGTCATTGCCGATCATTACACCTTACTCGGGGCGCTTCCGACAGGTCTAACTTTGGAACGTGCCTGCTCTTTACTTGGCATATCTTCACTTGATGAGAAAGTTGCACTTGGAACGGCTGCGCTTTCAATCGATCCCACCGCAAGTGCGATGCGAGTAGTAAATGATTACCACGGTCTTTCAATTACAAATTTAGATGATGCTGTTTCACCTGCTGCTCTTTTTCGCGCAACAGTTGAACATCTGGTTGAAGACTCAGCCGAGATGATTTCACTTATTGAGAAATTCACCGGAAAATCGCAGAACGTGGTTATTGCAGGTGGGTGGATCAAGAATCCGATGATTGCTTTCGCAAAAGAAAAACAATTTGGTAAGTACCAAGTTTCGGATGCAACCGAAGCTGGTGCAACCGGTGCGGCAGAGTTTGCAGGTATTGCTGCAGGAAAATTTAAGTTAAGGGTTAATTAATTACTTATATTGCTCTAAAGTCCAGGCGCGCACTCCGCCTGCAACACCGGCAGCGTTTGGAACGATGACAATTTCATCGCCCATTCGATCTAAATCTGCCTGACGAATACAACGTGCATTTCCACCACCGATGTAAAGGCGATCCCACATAAATACTGGGCGAAGCTCATCAACCATTGCGCGGATTCGACGAGACCAGAAAGCATTGCCCAGACGGCGACGTTCGTGCTCACCAATCCAAGTGTCATAAGTTGTTGCGCGACGAACAGGTGCGTGTGAAAACTCAATATGTGGTGAGAGTGATCCACCATAAAAAATTGCAAAACCTAGTCCGGTACCAAGGGTTATTACTACTTCATACCCTGATCCAGAGATAATTCCTGCGCCATGAACTTCAGCGTCATTTAATACGCGAGTCGGCATCTCTAATTTTTTAGTGAGCACGCTCTGCATATCAAAACCGCTCCACTGTTCTTGGAGTTCAGGATCTATGCGTGTGCGTGGTCCGCTCTTAGTCATGTAATGCGGGGTTGAAATTACTACTCCGTGACGAATCATTCCGGGCATGCCGATGGTGGCGCGATAAGTCGGTGGGAGTGAATCAGAGATTTCTTTCATCGTATCTATAAAACGCTGTGGTGAAAGTGGGTAAGGCGTTTCGATTCGACCCGGCTTTGAATGCATTGTTCCTGATTCGTCGAGGACACAACTCTTAAGAAAGAGTCCGCCGCAATCGACAGAGAGGGTTAAGCGTTCATCGTTTGCCATTGGCCAATCTTCCCACAATCAGTACTGCAAAAGAAATTCAGAGATAAATACGCCTATTTGCCGCGTTGACCGTAGATATTTTGATATCTGTCATACAACTTATCAACGCTTGCCTGGTCAATTAATTGCAGTGTTCCCAACGTCTTTGCAATCCACGTTGTCTTGGCAACGTCTTCGCACATCACTGCTGACTTGACTGCAGCGGTGGCATCTTTACCGATTGCGAAAACACCGTGGTTCTTCATTATTACCGCCGATGATCGGTGTCCAGTAAGAGTTTCAACAACTCCTTTACCGATTGCATCATTACCAATTAGCGCAAATGGGCCCAACGGAATTTCACCGCCAAATTCATCGGCCATCGCAGTTAAAGCACAAGGAATAGCGCTGTGAATTGCGCTCCATGCAGCTGCGTAATTTGAGTGGGTGTGAACGACTCCGCCAACTTCTGGCATATGTCGGTAGATATATGCGTGTGTAAAAGTATCACTTGACGGAGAAAGTTCTCCTTCAATAACTTTTCCATCCAAATCACAAATAATCATTTGAGATGGTTTCAAATCTTCATAGCTAACGCCGCTGGGTTTGATCATAAAACTTTTTTCATCAGCCATACGTTCAGAAACATTTCCAGCAGTCCAGGCAACTAAACCATATCGCTGTAGGTCAATATTTAACTTACAAACTTTAGCTTGCAGATCTTTTTTGGCTCCCATTTATTTCACCGATCCATTTAAGGCGCGATCTCGTATCGCACGCAGTGAATGCATTGCACCATTGTGGCCGAAACTTTCGTAAAGTTCGTTATAGCGCTCATAAAGTTCGTTATAAACCTGGGCGTTCACTGGATTTGGTTGATAGCGCGCTTGGGCAACTCCACCCATTGCAGCCGCTGCGCTTTGCACATTCTTATACGCACCCGCAGCAACCGCTGCGTGAATTGCAGATCCCAGCGCTGGGCCTTGCGCAGATTTAATTATCGTTATCGGCATATTTAATACATCGGCATAAATCTGCATTACAAACTTATTTTTGATTAAACCACCAGCAGCAATGAACTCCTTTACTGGCACACCCGATTCATTAAATGTCTGCACAATTTTGCGCGCACCATATGCAGTTGATTCAACGATCGCTCGGTAAATTTCTTCCGGCTTTGTAGAAAGAGTTAGACCCATTATTAGTCCAGAAAGTTGATGGTCAACGAGGGTGGAGCGATTGCCACTCTGCCAATCAAGGGCAACTAAACCGTGTGCACCAACAGGTTGTGCGCTGGCTAATTCAGATAGATAGGTATGTATATCCACGCCTTTAGCGGCAGCGGCATTTGTGTATTCGGCTGGTGCATAGTTATTTGCAAACCAACCGAAGATATCTCCGACTCCAGATTGCCCTGCTTCATAACCAAGTGAGCCAGCAATAATTCCGCCATCGACTACTCCACACATTCCTGGCACTTCTGCAAACTTTTCTGAGACCATCACGTGGCAGGTGGATGTACCCATAATCGCAACCATCTGTCCTGAATTAACCGCGTTCGCTGCAGCGGCGGTGACATGTGCATCAACATTGCCAACTGCGACTGCAATTCCCTCTTTAAGTCCGGTCCAAGCAGCAGCCTCGGCAGTTAAAGTCCCAGCAACTGCGCCGAGTTGGCCAATTTCATGCTCGAGTTTTTCAGAAACAAAATTGCCGAACTTCGGATTCAAGGAGGCCAAATATTCTTTACTTGGATATTTACCATCTTGATAAATCCCTTTATATCCCGCAGTGCAAATATTGCGAACGTACTTCCCGCAGAGTTGCCAGATAATCCAATCGGCAGCTTCAACCCATTTATCCATCGCCTCATAAATTTCAGGTGCTTCTTCTAATACTTGCAGCGCTTTGGCAAATTCCCATTCAGAAGATATCTTCCCGCCATAACGCGAAATCCAGGGTTCTTTTCTTGCATGCGCCGCCTCATTAATGCGATCGGCATGTGGCTGTGCGGAATGGTGTTTCCACAACTTCACGAAAGCGTGTGGATTTTTTGAGAATTCAGGAAGTTCGCAAAGAGGTGTGCCATCTGATTTAACTGGCAGTGCGGTGCAGGCGGTGAAATCTGTAGTAATTCCGATTACCGATTCAGGTGAAATCCCAGATTCCTTTAAAACCGCTGGGACGGTAATTTTTAAGACTTCGACATAATCTGCCGGCACCTGCAACGCCCAATCAGGTGGAAGTTTCGCACCTGATGTAGGAAGCACATCTTCTATAACCGCATGTGGATATTCATAGACCGCAGTAGCAATTTCTGTGCCATCTGAGACTCGCACCAATAGTGCACGGCCAGAGAGAGTTCCGTAATCCACGCCAATTACATATTTATTAGCAAATGCATTTGCCGTTGACTCTGACACCCGAAGAGCCTACCGCAGTGCTTATTCCTGCTGCTAGAGTTTAAAAACTTAAAACTTTAAAAATGGGAGTTCTGATGACTGTTGTAACGATTCTTGGCGCGGGCGGCAAGATGGGTAACCGAATTACCAAACCTCTTCTTGAGACAAAGAAATATCAGCTTCGCTTCGTTGAGAAATCCGAAGCAGGCCAAGCCCGCATCCGTGAAGCTGGATTACAAGTTATGGATTTAGATGAAGCGCTAAAAGGAACAGATGTCGTAATTTTTACAACACCAGATGCTTTAGTGAGACAGATATCAGATGAAGTAGTTCCGAAGTTAGATCCCGGAACGAAAATTTTATTTTTAGATCCAGCCGCAATTGCTGCCAGCCGAGTAAAAATGCGTGAAGATATAAGTTGTTTTGTCTGCCACCCAACTCATCCTCCAGTATTTAGCTTGCTTGGTGAGACCGATGCGGCTGCGCGCCGAGATTATTGGGGTGGCGGTCTTGCTACTCAAGCGCTGGTATTTGCAATTGCGTGGGGAACCGAAGAAGAAGCAGATTTAGTCGAAACAATTGCCACCGAAATGTTTGCGCCAATTAGCGCTAGCCATCGAATAACTGTGCAGCAAATGGCTTTACTTGAGCCGGCGCTAAGTGAAACGTTAATTAATGGCTGCGTTGAAGTGATTACCCAGGGTCTGCAAAAAGTTATTGACCTTGGAGTACCAGAAGCTGCGGCAAAGGATTTCTGTATGGGACATTTACAGATAAGTATCGCGCTCTTGTTTGAAGAGTTAAATTGGAAATTATCTGATGGTGCGCTGATGGCGCTAAAGCATGCGCAAGGTTCGCTCTTCCGCGATGACTGGGCAGCAATTTTCGAACCAGAGAATGTTCTTGCCAGCGTTAAGCAAATCACCGGTGGGGATAAGTAAATTTAGAGATGAAACTTGGCGTTTCTAGTTTTACCTTTCCTTGGGCGATCGGCGGCATTGAATCTGATCACCCGATAGCAATGGACGCCTTTGAGTTACTAGAAAAAGTACACGCACTTAACGCTGAAGTTTTGCAGATCGCCGATAATTTACCGATCGGGCACCTTAGCGATGCAGAGTTAAAAAAATTGAGAAGTGATGCCGACGGCTATGGCATCGCCTTAGAAGTCGGAACTCGTGGAATCAAATCAGAGAATCTTGAACGCTTCTTGACGATCGCGCAAATTCTTGGTTCACCCATTTTGCGTGTAGTAATTGATAGCAAAGGGCACGAGCCAGATATTTCTGAAATCTGCGAATTACTACAACCCTTTGCTGCGAAGTTTAAATCTGCAAATATTAAGCTAGCAATTGAAAATCACGATCGCTTAACTTGTGCAGAATTTATCGAGATAATTGCTCGTCTTGGTTCCGATTGGGTTGGTATTTGTTTAGATACCGTAAATTCGCTAGGAGCCGTGGAGGCACCAAATACGGTTGTGCCAGCTCTAGCTCCCCACGCGATCAATGTGCATATGAAAGATTTTGAAATAGTGCGCAGTAATGGCCAAATGGGATTTACAGTTCAAGGCACAGCGCTCGGTAAAGGACGTTTAAATGTTTCTGAAGTTATTGCAGCCGTTGGTGGAAGGTCCCGTGAGATCACTTCAGTTATTGAACTTTGGACTCCGCGCCAAGAAAGTTATTCAGCGACGGTGGAATTGGAAGATACTTGGGCAAAGGAAAGCGTTGCGTTCTTACGTAAATCGATAGGATTGAAAGCATGAAGCTCGGCGGTTATAACGTAGCCATAACAGGCGGTTCCGGTGGAATTGGATCTGCTTTAGCAACTGGCTTACTTGAAGCAGGAGCAACCGTATACAACTTAGATTCCGTAAAGCCCACAAATCAAAATTCTAATTTCATAGCAGTTGATTTAGTCGATGAAAATTCGGTGCAAAAAGCATTTAAACAAATTGCTAATTTGGATGCCATTATCGTGTCAGCAGGTGTGCAGTTAGTTGGAAGTGATTCCAAGATCGCCGATGTGACTTTAGAAACTTGGCAGCGCACCCTCGATGTAAATATGACGGGTGCTTTTCTCTCGGTTAAACATGCAATGCCGTTGTTAATAAAATCTGGTCGCGGCTCGGTTGTTCTGATTGGTTCTCCAACCGGAATGACAATGGAAGGCGCGGGCTACACCGCATATGGCGCATCGAAAGCAGGAATGATGGGCTTATCTAGGATCATCGCGGTGGACTATAAAGAAGTTGGTGTGCGATCAAATGTTGTTGTGCCGGGCACGATGGCCACGCCACTAATAAAAAAGATTTGGGATGACCCACAAAAAGGACCAGATTTAATTCGGCGAACCCCACTTGGACGGATGGGCGACCCACGTGATTTAGTCGGAATAGTTAACTGGTTGGTTTCTGCGGAATCTTCATTTGCAACAGGTGCATCGTACGCAGTTGATGGTGGAATGACTGCGCGATGAGTATTAATCACTGGCCCGACACCACCCGAGTAACTCATGGTGGCTTTACTTTAGATTTGTCGCGTGAGGCGATCCGCAACATTAGATTTGAAGGCGTGCAACTGATAGATCTGCTTTACACAGCGATTCGCCCGTTGGATTGGTCAACGTTAAAGGCCGATGAGTATGCATCAGATGTGCAAGTAATCGGAAGCGATTGCGTAATTACGATTACTGAGTCGCTTGCCAGCGCGCTTGTTGCAACAACTAAAGTAATTCTTTCAGCAGCCAATACTTTTTCTATTGACTACGAATTGAAGGGGCTAACTGAATATCCAGTTAGTCGTTGGGGGGTTTGCCTCTGTCTCAATACAGCTGACTGGATGGGATCAAGCGTTGGTGCATCAGGAAATTCTTATACACTTTCCAAAGATATTTCTCCACAGCGAGTCATTGATGGAGTTTATCAAGGGTTATTCCCTGCCTCGCATGAAATGCACTTTGTGGCACCAGATAAGCGTTATTTAAAAGTTCTTTCAGCCGGAAAGATTTTGGAAGCCGAAGATCAACGCAATTGGACAGATAACACTTACAAGATTTATAGCGGTTCTTTAAGTGAGCCAATGCCATTTGTGACTAGCTCTGGCAGTCTCTGGAAGCAGAGCGTTAACTTTGAGGTTGGCGTTCCTGAACAAGTCGAGATTGATCCAAGCAAGATCCTGGTACGTGAAATCGAGGCGCTGCCAAGTATTGGGCTGCAATTTAATGCCGATTCCTTGTTATCCCCTGATGATTTAGAAAAGGCTTTTGTTCTGTTGGGAATTGACCATCTTCGGATAAATGATGAGGCGCTGACTTCACAAAAGATTGCGACCACGTCTTCTAGCGGCCTCATCTTAGAAGTCGCCTTGCTCTCTTCTAATAGCGGAGACGCTTTAAAAACAGAAGTGTTGCAACTAAGTCAAAGAGTTCCGGCTGGCTCGCGTCTGCTGATACAACGAGAAGGTCGCGAAGTTGTAGATGAAGCAGATCTACCAAAAAATGACTCTCTCAATACTTATATTCCGGGATCTGATGCTTTCTTGGTTGATTTGCAGAAAAATAAAAATAAATTTGGAAAATCGGTCTCTTACTCTATGGCGCCAACAGTGCACTCTTTTGATACCGAAACTATCTTCAAGACTCTCTTTACTCAGCAAGAGTCAATCCAGTTTGCGCAAAAAAATATTGCACCACAAGTTTTCATTTCGCCTATCACTTTTTCAACTCGTGGCAATCCTCATTCTGGGCATACTAGGGATCAGCGGATTAATTATGAACAACCAGAAATGGCTTTGCGCATCCGTACTATTGAAGGAGCCACGTGGACCCTTGGTTCGATACACGCACTTGCGAGCGCTGGCGCATTCTCTGGTAGTTGGCACGAACTCTTCGGCGAATATGGAATTATATATTCACAATCTGGATCGATAAAATTCTCACCAGCTTTTCACGCTATTTCAGCGCTTGGCGCACATCACGCACACCAAATTACAATTGCATCATCGCTTGATAATTCTTGGGTGGCATTTGAAAATCGAGAAATGAAAACAATTCTTGTTGCTTCGCTTCGCCCGTGGGCCATTGAAATTACGGCAAAAGTATTGGCCGGCTATAAATCCATGCAGAGTCTGCGTGGGGATGATTGCGAGAAAGCGAGCCAAATTATGGATTGGTGGTCATATGTTGAGACAACCCCGATTTCGGCCGATTTTCCTCTCACCCTGGCCCCCTTCGAGATAGCCCTCATTCGGGGATAAAAGCGAAAAATAAGGACCTTTCGGGGTGCGTAACGGTTCTGTAACGATCTGAAATTCGCCTAAAAACCCTTTTTTTCGCGTCAGACCCTATGTAGGATCGGACGCGATTGACCCACCTATAGGAGGAAATATATATGGCAAAGCTTTTCTCACGCCGCACTGCAGCAATTGTTGCTGTAGCCGCAGCGTCAATGCTCGTGCTATCTGCATGTTCAAACAGCGATAGCAGCAGCGACAAAGTTGCTGTTTCACTAATTACTAAAGATCAGTCAAACCCATTCTTCGTTGCAATGATCAAGGGTGCTACTGCTAAGGCAGAAGAACTCGGCGTAGA
>CAXNEU010000046.1:0-9402 GCA_964201705.1 Candidatus Planktophila sp.
ATGGGATCAGAGACTCGTCGTTGGTAAGCAAACCCTTAACTGATTTGTATTTCACGTGAGCTCCTTAATCTTCCTTAGGTACTGGCTAAGGGTAAGCGCAGGTCTAAGCCCTCGCAATATGAAAGGCATGGACACCCTGCTTGCCTCAGGCGGCATCTAGAGCAGGGCATATGGGCAGACCTCATCTGCATATCTCTCGCAAGTAGACACGGCTAATCACCACTTATAGCCTTTGGCAGTATTGCTAACTCCACGAAAGGGAGACAACGTGCAAAAAAAGAAGTCACTTATATTTGCAGTATCACTTGCTCTTGCATTTGGATTAACTGCGTGTTCACAATCAGAATCTACTGATGTCGCTTCAGCATCTTGCGAAAAGGCTGACCTTGCAACAGTTACTGAAGGCAAATTAACAATCGCAACTGGCGAGCCTGCTTACTATCCATGGATTATCGACGATAAGCCAGAGTCAGGCGAGGGATTTGAAGGCGCAGTTGCTTATGCTGTTGCCAAGCAACTTGGGTTCTCAAATGATGAAGTTGTCTGGGTTCGCACCACATTTGATGGCGCCGTAACACCTGGAGAAAAGAACTTTGACTTTAACTTGCAGCAATTCTCAATCACAGAAGAGCGAAAGACTGCAGTTGATTTCTCATCACCTTATTACACAGCTCCACAAGCGATCGTTTCTTATAAGGGCAGCAAGATTGCCGGTAAGACATCTATCGCAGACCTAAAGATGGCAAAGCTTGGTGCAGCAGTTGGCACAACATCACTCGATGCGATTGAAAACCAAATTGGCATCAAGCCACAGGTATTTAATGACAATGCTGCAGGTGTTACTGCGCTTAAGAACGGTCAGATCGATGGTCTAGTTGTAGATCTTCCAACTGCCTTCTATCTCTCAGGAGTTGAAGTAACAGATGGCTTAATTGTTGGTCAGCTTCCATCAACTGGTGCGGGCGATCAATTTGGTCTCTTGCTATCAAAGGGCAGCAAGATCACAACATGTGTTTCTGGCGCTGTTGATGCGATCACCGCTGATGGCACATTGGCTGCGATTACTGATAAGTGGCTTGCCACTGATGCAGGCGCACCAGTATTAAAGCCATAAGTAAAGACAGTAAAAGTTAGATAAACGCGGTAGTTTGGCGGCCATGTCAGAGAAGAAAACCTCTGCTTGGTCGCCAAGCTCACGCGAATTAGATCGTCGCGCGCTTCGTCGCAAGTTAAGTCGAAAGCAAAGTTTAATAGCCGCCGTTTCTTCAATCTTGGTTCTAGGCACGCTCACGACAATTTTGATTACCTCCCCTGGCTGGGAAGTCGTAAAAGCCACTTTCTTCGATATTGAATACGGAAAAGAAGTATTTCCAACAGTAGTAAAAGGTCTTTGGATAAACCTGCAACTAACTTTCTTTGGTGGATTAGCCATTGGAGTTATCGCGATGGGTTTGGCGCTGCTGCGAACAACTAGATCTCCGGCGCTAACTCCATTTAGATTTTTAGCAACTGCCTATGTAGATATCTTCCGTGGCGCTCCACTTATCTTGATCATTTTGTTAGTCGGCTTTGGCGTTCCAGCTCTGCGCCTGCAAGGCATTTCTAGCAATGTAATTGTGCTCGGCACTATCGCTGTTGTACTTACTTATTCAGCATATGTAGCCGAAGTTATTCGCTCCGGAATTCTTTCGATACATCCCAGCCAAAGAGCTGCAGCTAGATCACTTGGATTAACTTCCGGCCAGACCATGCGCTTTGTAGTTCTGCCACAAGCACTGCGCCGCGTTGTTCCGCCGCTCTTAAATGACTTTGTATCACTCTTGAAAGATACTGGCCTTGTTTCAATTCTGGGTGTGACCGATGCAGTCCGTGCAGCGCAAATAAATGCAAGTCGCACCTTTAATTACACACCTTATGTAGTCGCTGCAATTCTCTTTTTGCTTATTACGATTCCGATGACTCGTTACACCGATCGCGCGATCAGGCAACGAACTCAAGCGCAGAATTCGGAAGGGGCGATTTAATGGCAAACGTCCTGGAGTTACAGAACGTTCGCAAGGCTTTTGGTTCAGAAGTTGTCTTAAATAATCTCTCCTTGCAAGTTCCTGAGCACACCGCCACAGTTTTGATCGGTGCATCTGGTTCCGGTAAGTCGACCTTGCTTCGATGCATTAATTTGCTAGAAACGATTGATGATGGACAGATCTTTTTAGATGGATTAGAGATAACTGATCCAGCGATTAAGGTCGATGATGTGCGCCGCAGATTAGGAATGGTCTTTCAGTCTTTCAATCTCTTTCCTCATAAAACTGTTTTGGAGAACATCACCCTTGCACCTGTGAAAGTTCAAAACAAAAGTGTTGAAGAAGCGCGAGATATCGCCGTAAAACTTCTCTCCCGATTTGATCTAGCCGATAAAGCAGATCAATATCCCGATCGGCTCAGCGGAGGACAGCAGCAACGGGTGGCAATTATTCGTTCGCTGGCTGTAAATCCTCGACTTCTTTTGTTGGATGAAATTACATCCGCGCTTGACCCTGTTCTTGTAAATGAAGTCTTAAGTATTGTCCGCGATTTAAAGCACGATGGAATGACAATGGTTCTGGCTACCCACGAGATGGGATTTGCAACACAAGTCGCCGATGAAGTTTGTTTCCTCGAGTCAGGAAATATTCTCGAACGCGGAAGTGCTGAGCAGGTAATAAAAAGCCCTTCTAATCCCAAGACGCAAGAGTTCTTAAAGCGTGTGCATCAAGCAGGGCGACTTTAGATTTAATTTTTAAGGTGATAAGTTCAATACCTTGAATAGGGAGTAAGTAAATGTCTAGCGCTTTTGAGGCAATCATTTGGCAAGATGGAAAGATCATCTTGCTGGATCAGACGAAGATTCCTATATCCGAAACTTATAACTCATATGATGAAGTAGCCGATTTTATTAGCGCTATTCAGAATTTGGTCGTTCGAGGTGCCCCTGCGCTAGGCGTTGCCGGTGCTTACGGAGTTGTGCTGGCAATTGATGAAGCAAATCGCAAAGGGCTTAGCGCTCAAGAGTTAAAGAAGAATATTGATTTACTCCGTGATGCCAGACCCACAGCTGTTAATTTAGCCTGGGCGGTTGAACAAATTCGCAAACATTTACCAGCGGGCAGAGAAGCAGTACTTGCCGCGGCGCATCAATTAGCGCGCGAAGATAAAGAGTCAAGCACCAGCATGGGAAATATTGGCGCAGATTGGATTATCAATAAATTAGGTAACAAGCCTTTAACTCTGCTCACTCATTGCAATACTGGTTCCCTTGCTACGACTGGTACCGGTACGGCTCTCGGTGTAATTAAAGAGTTGCATAAGCGTGCAAATGTAAAAGAAGTTTATGCAGATGAAACGCGCCCCTTATTGCAAGGTTCTCGTCTTACAGCGTGGGAGTTAATGAAATCCGATATTCCTTATCGGATCGAACCAGATGGTGCTGCGGCGATGGCGATATTAAGCGGCCGTATCGATGCCGCACTTATTGGAGCAGACCGGATTGCTAAGAACGGTGATTCCGCAAATAAAATTGGCTCACTTGGCGTTGCCCTCGCCTGTCACGCAGCAGGAATTCCATTCCTTGTTGTCGCACCAGAATCGACAGTAGATCGCTCGATCGCAACTGGCGAAGAGATACATATAGAAATTCGTGGCGATGAAGAGTTAACTCACTTTAAGGGAGTTCAGGTTGCCCCAATCGGTGCAAAGACATTTAACCCAGCATTTGATGTGACACCTGCAAAGTACATAAGCGCTGTAATTACTGAGAAACAATCCTATGAAATAGAAAAAGGCGAAACGCTATGAGTGAATTAAAGCCATTGCACGATCTTGTTGCACGTTCTCAGAGGATCGGTGCTGATCAATCTATGGTTGTTTATGGCGGCGGAAACACTTCGAGTAAAGGTGAGATCAAAGATCACCTAGGTCGCCTGAAGAAAGTTTTGTGGGTTAAAGGTTCTGGCGCGGACATGCAGTACGCAGTAGATCGCGATTACCCAGCCTTGTACCTAGAAGAATTACTCGCGCTACGCGATTTTGATGCTTTAGATGATGACACGATGGTTGATTACGTGACTCGCGCACTAGTTGATCCAACATCTCGCCGGCCTTCAATTGAAACACTTTTACATGGTTTTCTGCCCGCTAAGCACATTGATCACGTGCACGCAGATGCGATCTGTGCTCTAACCAATCACCCACAAGGTGAAAAGGCTGTTCAAGAAGCGCTCGGTAAAGATTTTGCATACGTTGACTGGATCCGCCCAGGATTTAACCTCTCAAAGATTGTTGGCGGTTTAGGCGATTATGCAGGCGTTGTACTCGCTCATCACGGTTTAGTTGTTTGGGATGAAGATTCAGATCGTTGCTATCAAAAGACTCAGGATGCAGTCGCCCTTGCCGATAAGTATTTAGATTCACTTGATAAGCGCCCTAAGGCGAATTTCCAACATCAAGAGCTACCTGATGAAGAGCTGAAAGATTTGCTTCTTAAACTGCGCGGAACGCTTGGAAAGAAGCAACTTTTACGTACCGATTCTCGTTTGGCCGAAATTGCTGCCCGCCCAGATCTAAAGAAAATTCTTGCCCTTGGCTCATCTAGTGCGGATCACATGTTGCGTATTCGCCCCAAGTCAGCAACTGTCACTTTGGAAGATACTGAAACTGGTATAAAAGAATTTCGCGAGAATTACGCAGCATATTTTGAGGCAAATAAATTGCTACTGCCGGCTGGTTATGTCAGTCACGGAAATGATCCCAAGGTAATAATTGTGCCTGGCGTTGGGGCAGTAACTGCTGCCACAACAATTAAAGAGAACACGATGTTGGCCGACATTGCTTCACACACCCACAGCGTTGCAGCACGAGTCGTTGATGTATTTGGTGAAGGTGACACTATTTCTGATGCAGAAATCTTTGGTTTTGATTACTGGCCAATGGAGTTATTTAAATTAAAGAATAAGCCAGCACCAGCACAGTTAGATGGTCACATAATTATTGTCACCGGTGCAGGTAGCGGAATTGGCAGAGGCGTTGCACTTGAACTTGCTAAGCGCGGAGCTCATCTAGTTCTTGCCGATATTGAAGAAGCCGGCTTAATTGCTGTAGAAAAAGAGTTTGCAGAAAATAAATGCAATCCTCCGCTGCTAATTTTAGGCGACCAGTCAAAGGAAGCAGATGTGCAGGCCACTGTTACAAAAACAATTAAACACTTTGGTGGCCTTGATGGTGTTGTAATAAATGCCGGTATTGGCATCAGTGACAAACTAGAAGATTTAGATGTAGAAAAATGGCGTCGCGGATTAGATATTAATTTATCTAGCGCTTTTATGCTGACTAAAGAAGCAATGAAAGTTATGCGCAAACAGAAAATGGGCGGATCTTTAGTTTATGTAGCAAGCAAGAATGCCTTTTCTCCAGGAGCGGGCTTTGGTGGTTATTCAGTTAGCAAAGCTGGAATGTTGCAATTAATGCGTATCGCAGCCTTGGAAGGCGGAAGCGCAGGCATTCGCTGTAACGGAATTAATCCAGATGCGGTTTTTGATAACAGTAAATTGTGGGAGGGTGGAATTCGCGAACAACGAGCGGCTGCTCACGGGGTAAAGCCCGAAGAGCTTGAAGATTTCTATGCCTCTCGCAACTTGCTTAATGCGCGAGTGCGAAGCCTTGATGTTGCGCGTGCTGCAGCCTTTTTCTTGAGTGATGAGTCATCACGGACAACAGGAAGTGTCATTGCCGTAGACGGCGGTGTATCTTCTGCCTTCCCTAGATAAAATCTTCAGATATTTCTCAAAATAAGGTGGAGGCGCTTTAATGGAACGCATTCACATCACCTATGCCTTTTTGGGTGAAAACCCGACTGCGATTGCAGACCTCATTCGAGCCGAACAGACTATTGAATTTCCAATTGAGTTAGCGCCAACTTGGATCCAAGATGAAGTTGTAGGAAAAGTCGAAGAGATTACTTCTAGTGATAAAAACAACCACTTAATAACTATCTCCTATAACCCAGATGTTACTGGGGGAGAGTTAACCCAGTTGTTAAATGTTTTGTGGGGCAACGCGTCACTTTTTCCTGGCGTGAAAATAGTTGACCTCAAACTTCCTGATTCGATTCTCAATAACTTTAAGGGACCTCGTTTTGGAATAAGCGGTTTACGCAAAATCTTTAAAGCAGATACTCGACCACTAATTGCTACAGCGCTTAAGCCAATGGGTTTAGATGCTAAGACACTTGCCGAAATGGCGCGCACGCTTGCGCTGGCTGGATTTGATTTGATCAAAGATGATCACAGTCTGGCCAATCAACCTTGGGCCACTTGGAAAGAACGCGTCACTTTAATTTCAGCTGCAGTTAAAGAAGCCAACGAGGTTACTGGTGGAAATTCGGCTTATATCCCAAGTTTAAATATGCCTTTTGATCAAGTGATAGCTGCTGCACACACAGCGAAAGAGCTCGGCGCGGGTGGGCTGTTGGTACTTCCCGGAATAACTGGTTTTGATTCATTGCGAGTCATCGCCGAAGACGACACTTTGGCCCTGCCAATTCTGGGGCATCCGGCAATGTTAGGTTCATTGGTAATACCTAAAGAAGTTGGAATGAACCACGGAATCGTTTTCGGAACTTTGATGAGGCTAGCTGGAGCAGATATTTCAATATTTCCGAATATTGGCGGACGTTTCTCTTTCACCGCCGATCAATGTTTAGAAATTGCTGATTTATCACGTAAAAAGCTCGGATCACTAAAGCCAATCACAATCTCACCCGCTGGTGGAATGACTTTAGAGCGGATTCCAGAAATGATTGATATGTATGGAAAAGACACTGCGTTATTGATTGGTGGAGCGCTCTCGCGCGGACACCTTGCAGATAATGCCGCTCGCATGTGCGAATTGGTGCGCTCCTACTAAACTTAGCCACATCATGTGGAATAAATTGAAGAAATTGTTCGCCGACCGCCGAGTGTGGGTCCGCCAGATAGTTGTGGCTGGCCTCGCTGGCGCTGTTTCCTGGCAAGTTGGTGATCTGCTAATTGAAGACGGCGGTGTCGTCGCCGCAATCGTCTGCACCCTTTCTATCAGAATCTCACTCCACAAATCGGTGCGCGAAGGCTTTGGTCAGATCGTCGGCACAGCAATCGGGGCAACTGTTGCCTTAATAAATGTTTCAATCTTTGACGTTGGTTTTATCGCTGTTGGCTTAACTGTTATTTTCTGCGCTGTCGTTGCCCGCGCGCTTCATCTGGGAGAAGTTGCATCTATAAATGTTCCAGTAACTGCGTTGATTGTTATAGGTCCAGGAATTAGCGGAACAACCGCGGCACATCGCTTAGGCTCAACGCTAATTGGCGCAGTAATTGCAATTCTCTTCTCTTACTTCTCGCACGCTAAAACTCCGGTTGGGCGTGCAACAGATCAGATAACCGCAGTGAGCAAGAAGGCGGCAGATCTACTTGCGCAAATGTCCGAAGGAGTTGCAGCCGGATACACCCAGAAAGAAGCGGGTAATTGGCTGGCAAAGGCTCGATTGTTAATGGAAGCTATCCCTGCAATACGAGCACAATCTGTTGAAGCACGCGGACATGCGCGTTGGTTTCCAACTGCAGAGAAAGATGAAGCCGAAAGCGTTTACATTGAAGGAATCGCAATTGAGCACACTTTGCTACAAGTCAGAGCGATTGCGCGCACGCTATTTGATTCTGCCGTAAGCGGTGGCATTGCAGACTCAACTCAAAAGCAGATTGCAGTTGCCTTGTCCGCCGCGAGCTTCGCAATTTCAACTAAATTTGATAGCGATGAAGACTTTGAAACAACCACGACTGCCACAGATGACGCGCGTGATGCCGGAGCCTCACTTGCCGAATCTCTGATCGAGGAAGCAAAAGATGCCGACCAAGAACAAATCGTTCGCGGTCTTTCAATGGTTGCCAGTATTGATCGCATCGCTGATTCACTAGACCAGAATTCACCGGCACTTAAGGACGTTATTACCCCCGACGAACCCGCACACGTCAAAGTTATGTCGGTCTCACCACTCGATCAAACCCTCAAGCTGAATAAGCGCATTACTAGGCGAATCAGGAAGATCTTCCGCAAGTATTTCTAGTAATAAGATGTATCCATAATCAATTGGAGGCTCAAATGTGTTCACGTGTGGTTTGTAAGAAGTGCCAGAAATTCACTTGGTCAGGCTGCGGCGAACATATCGAAGAGGCACTCCACGGCGTTTCTGAAAGCGATCGTTGTTCTTGCGATAACAAATGAAAGCGATTCAAATAACTCAATTTGGTGGGCCAGATGTAATGCAATTGGTGGATCTTCCAGATCCAGTGCCGTCAGATGGGGAAGAGTTAATTGATGTCAGTTGTATTGGAATTAACTATGCCGATACCCACCAGACCGAGAACTCATATCTTTCTAAGCAAACTTTGCCGCTGATTCCTGGATTGGAAGTTGTTGGAAAAACCGCAAGTGGACGTCGCGTATTAGCAAGTGCAACTACTGGCGGTTACGCACAAAAGGCGCTGGCTCCAAAAGCGATGTGTGTTGATATTCCAGATAGCGTAAGTGACGAACAAGCAGTTGCAATGTTGGTTCAAGGAACAACCGCCTGGCATATCTTGAAAACTATGGCGCATGTAAAGCCCGGCGAAAGCGTTGTTGTTCAAGCTGGTGCTGGTGGCGTTGGAACTCTTGCAATACAGCTGGCCAAGATGTGGGGCGCAAAAGTAATTGCGGTTACTTCATCCAAATCTAAAAATGAATTAGCGAAATCACTTGGAGCAGATGCGACAGTTGATGCTAAATCCACTGACTTAGCAGGTGCGATGATTGCGGCAAATGGCGGTAAGCGAGTAGATATTGTTCTAGAAATGGTCGGCGGAAAAACTTTTGATTCCAGCCTTGAGGTATTAGCGCCATTTGGTCGCTTGATTACTTTCGGAATGGCATCGCGAACTGCGCCAACTCCAATTCACCCAGGCGTATTAATGGGCGGAACCAAGACAGTTGCTGGTTTCTGGCTTTCACATTGCTTCGGAAAGAAAGAGTTAATGGGCGATGTATTGACTGAGTTATTTGCGTTGATTTCATCAGGTGCACTAAAGCCAGTGATTGGTGCAACCTATGGATTATCAGAGGCGAAAATTGCTCACCAAGCGATGCTGGCCCGTCAGACCACGGGTAAAGTCACGCTTGATCCGCGGCGCTAATTTTTATCTTTTGCCGCAACTGTCGTACACTCACACCTCTACCTATTGCCCCCCTAGCTCAGACGGTAGAGCGTTTCCATGGTAAGGAAAAGGTCACCGGTTCGATTCCGGTGGGGGGCTCGAAAATGCACAACCCTTGGCGGGGTAGCTCAGCTTGGTAGAG
>CAXNEU010000047.1:0-9347 GCA_964201705.1 Candidatus Planktophila sp.
TTTTCTGGCTCGGCACTTGGCGGGCGAGATAACTCTATTTTTATATCTTCAACGGCCATTTAACTTATCTACAATCTCTTGGTGAATGGCAGAGTTAGTTGAAAGCCCGCTGCCGCCCAAACTGCCATCAATTCCTGCGACGCTGGTAAATCTACCGCCTGCTTCGCGCACAATGATATCTAGCGCTGCCATATCCCAAATAGCCAGGCTTGGCTCGACTGCAACATCGACGGCACCTTCTGCAACCAACATATGTGACCAGAAATCACCAATGCCACGGGTGCGCCAGGCGCTAGCGAGTAAATCCTGAAATGGAGCAAGTCGCTCGCCCCAACCAATGAAATCTGAGTACGAAATAGAAGCATCTTTAATTTCAGAGACTTGCGAAACAGAAATCTTCTTTGGCGCTGACTTATTAACCATCACAAAAGCGCCATTTCCTTCGCTGGCATACCAGCGGCGAAAGAGCGCTGGTGCACTCACAACTCCCACAACAACAACTTCAGAGCCATCACTCTGTTTTTCTATCAAACCAATTAGCGTTGCCCAAGTTGGTACACTGCGCAAAAAGTTTTTGGTGCCATCAATTGGATCAATTACCCAATACCTATCTGCACCAACACCATCGGTTCCAAATTCTTCACCAACAATTCCATCATCAGGTCGATGGCTTTTTAGCAAGGCACGGATCGCTTCCTCAGATGCTTTGTCGGCATCAGTAACTGGTGTGTTATCTGGTTTAGTTGAAACAATTAAATCAATAGATTGATAGCGCGCTAAGGTAATTGAATCTGCAGCATCAGCCAGGCGCATTGCAAGCGCTAAGTCATTGCCCCGCGTTAAAGACATGTTCTCAGTCTAGCGCGGGCGGGTTTGAATCTTTGAGCTCTAGAAGTGAGCGCAGACTTGCTACACGCGCGGATCTTTCGTTATTTACAACACCTTTTGGCGCAGCCCACTCATTTAATTTGCAGCCCACTTCATGGTGAGAGCAATTTGGCATACAACTTTGTGTTACTTCGTATAGATCTTCAAAAGCAGCGACTATACGATTGGAATCTAAATGCGCTAGCCCAAATGCGCGGATTCCTGGTGTATCAATAATCCAACCTTGTGCTGGTGATAGATCAGCGGCCAAGGGGAGTGCGATAGCACTCGATGATGTATGTCGCCCGCGTCCTGTTACATCATTTACATCACCGGTTAGGCGATCTGCATGCGGAACCAGGGCGTTAATTAACGTAGATTTACCAACTCCCGAGTGACCAACCAGAACTGAGGTTTTACCGTTTAACACCTGAAAGAGTTTTGCAAGGTCAGCCTCGCGCGAATCTGACTTAATTGCAGCTGTTGCAATTTCTACACCGAGAGTTTCATATTCGTGGAGAAAATCTGGCACGTCAGCAACATCGGTCTTGGTCACCAATAAAATAGGTTTAATGTTTTCGTGAAAAGCACAGACCAAAAATCGATCAATTAGTCCGCGCCGTGGTTCTGGATTCGCCGCCGCAACGACAATCACCAGTTGATCTATGTTGGCGACAATGGTGCGCTCCATCTTTGCCGCATCATCTACTGTGCGACTTAAACTGTTGCGGCGCGCTTCGATCGAAACGATTCGCGCCAGCGATCCTTCGGTACCGGATACATCTCCAACTAAATTAACTAAGTCGCCAACGACCACAGATTTAGGCCCCATTTCACGGGCTTTCATGGCGGTGACGATTGCACCTTCGTTAGTGATGCAAGTTGTGCGCCCGCGATCTACTGTCGTAACAAGTGCCTGAATCGCATCAGAATGTGAGGGGCGATCTTTACTGCGCGGGCGGGTACGGCGCGCGGGGCGAATACGAGCGTCGGACTCGTCAAATTCGCGAGGTGTCATGAGATCAAACTCTGCCAAAGTCCAGGAAAGTCCGGAAGCGTTTTGCGCGTTGTCACAACGTTTTCAATTTCAATACCTGGAACAACTAAGCCAATAACTGCGCCAGCAGTCGCTAAACGATGATCATCGTAAGTATGGAAAGTTCCGGCGTGCAAGCCTTCCCCAAATTTACCAGCGGGAGTAATTCGCAGAGATGTTTCATCTTCAATTACGTTGCCGCCAAGTGAGTTAATTTCGCGGGTCAGCGCTGCCAAGCGATCGGTTTCGTGTAAACGCAGGTGACCAATTCCGCGTAAATGCGAAGGTGAATCAGCGAGTGCTGCAAGAGCTGCGATCGCTGGAGTTAACTCACCAACATCGTGCAAATCAATATCAATGCCGTGAATGGCATCAGTTCCAGTAATCGTTAAACCTTCTGCAGACTGCGAAACAATCGCGCCCATTTGCTTAAGTATTTCGCGCAACTGATCTCCGGGTTGAGTTGTTTCTTTTGGCCAATCTGCGATTGTGATTGTTCCACCGCAGACCATTGCAATTGATAAGAATGGCGCAGCGTTAGAAAGGTCAGGTTCAATTACTAAATCAACTCCGCTTAATTTGCCCGCGGCAACGCTCCAACTTTGTGCGCCCTTATCAACAGTTACTTGCGCACCAAAGTCGCGCAACATCTGCACCGTCATATCTATGTGTGGCATCGATGGAAGTGCACCGCCCTTGTGCGTTGCGGTAATTCCATTTGTTGTGCTTGGTCCAATTAAAAGTAGCGCCGATAAGAATTGCGAAGAAGCACTGGCATCAATGGTGAGTGATCCACCTGGAATCGCGCCCTTACTCTTAACCACCATTGGCAACGAGTAACGGCCGCCATGTTCAATCTCAATTCCAAGTTCTTCTAACGCAGCAATGACTGGTGCAAGGGGGCGCTCGTAAGAACGAGGATCGCCATCGAATGAAATATCGCCAACTGCCAGCGCAGAAAGTGGTGGAAGAAAGCGCATTACCGTTCCGGCATTTCCGACATCGACTTTTGCTGGTCCCTGTAACTTTGCTGGAGTTACCTTCCAGGCTAAATCTCCAGCTACTTCAAGTTCTGATATTCCGACGCCCATCGCCTTAAGTCCGGCAACCATCAACTCACTATCGCGTGAAATAAGTGGGCGTTTTAAAATCGATGGCACTTGTGCCTGAGCAGCGAGAATTAGCGCGCGGTTGGTTACCGATTTTGACCCCGGAATTATTACTCGCGCGCTGACTGAGTTGCGTCCACGAAATGGAGCGGGCCAGAGCATAAGCGGCAGTCTACTCTCTACCTATGTGCGGACGTTATGCCCAAGCGCAGGGGATGGACGAGATCATCGAAAGGTTTGATCTCGATGGATCACTCATTGATAAATCGCTGCCACTTAATTGGAATATCGCGCCTACAAATGAGATCTACATTATTCGCGAAAACCAAAGTGGCCGAGTTTTAGATTTGGCATCGTGGGGGCTAATTGCACCTTGGCATAAGAATTTTACCGAGGCACGTAATTCGCAATCACATGCGATAAATGCGCGCAGTGAGTCAATCCACGAAAAGCCAACATTCCGTCAAGCTTTTCGAACAACGCGTTGCTTGATACCCGCAACTGGATATTACGAGTGGGCGACATCGCTAGGAAAATATCCACCGAAACAACCTTTCTACATCAGTCCGCAAGATGAGAATAAATCGTTATCAATTGCAGGAATCTGGAGTACGTGGAAGAGCGAAAGTGGCAATGAAATTCAGAGCGCGGCGATTATTACCCGTGAAGCAGTTGGAGAGCTGGCAACGATTCATAGTCGTATGCCAGTTTTTATGCCGAAGGATCGCTGGGAAGTTTGGCTTGATCCAAAGAATCGTGAAATTGATACTTTAATTTCACTTATGGATATTTCAGATCCCACAGGAGGTTTATCCACTAGACCTGTCGCACCGCGGGTAAACCTGGTCGCGAACAATGGCCCCGATTTGATCGCACCCTTTGAACTAGGTGAAGCACAGACTCTTTTTTGACTCGCCTTAAGTGGGCGTTTCCAACCTCTTTGGGATAGTGTTTAAGAGATGGCATCGAAAGATTTAGTTCTAGAAAGCGCTACTGATCGCAACGATCGGTTCGAGCGCGATGCTCTTGTGTTTATGGACCAGTTGTATGCAGCAGCGTTGCGTTACACCAAGAATCCGGAAGATGCGCGGGACTTGGTGCAAGATACTTACTTAAAAGCATTTAACTCATTCCATCAATTTGAAGAGGGCACGAATCTTCGCGCGTGGTTATATCGCGTTCTCACAACTACCTTTATAAATACCTATCGTAAAGATCAGCGCCGCCCACAATTAGCATCAGGTGAGTTAGAAGATTGGCAGTTAGCGCAAGCGCAATCACACACCAGCGATCTAGGTAAATCTGCAGAAGTCGAAGCACTTGAGAACTTGCCAGATAGTGATATCAAACGCGCCTTGCAAGAAATCCCCGAAGAATTTCGCATCGCCGTTTATTTAGCGGATGTAGAAGGTTTCTCTTATAAAGAGATCGCCAACATCGTAGAAGTACCGGCTGGAACAGTGATGTCGCGCCTGCACCGCGGACGCAAACTCTTGCGCGAAAAATTAGCTGATTATGCCAAAGAACTTGGCTACTCCACCGAAGGCAAGAGAAAAAAGGGGGAGAAGCGATGAGCCATATCGAAGAGATTCCATGCTTTGAAGTTCTCTCCTCCGTTGTATTTATTATTGAAGGTGCGGCTGAAGAAGCGCACAACCCGCAAGCGATTGCATCTCACCTAGATTCTTGTTTGGCTTGCCGATCAGAAGTCACACACGAACAAGAGATGCATTCTTTATTACAAGATGTTCTGCGCCGTACTTGTGATGAGAAAGCTCCGGCAGATCTCCAGCACAGCATCCACGAAGCTTTGTTACGTCAAGTTAGTGGCGTTGGCATCACAGAAGTTGTCACCCAGTTCAGCATGACGGAAATTTCAATTGAAATTGATGAGTTTGGAAATGTCGAGCACCGTGAAGTACAGATTGAAGAGACGCATGTTCAACACTTTCTCGATGAAGAAGAGTAAACGTTAATTTATGAAGCCTGCTGAAGAGATTATTGGCGCCGTCGGATTTTCGGTGATGACTGTCCGCCCTGGTGATACTTGTTTAGCAATGGGAATTTCTGACTTACCGATTTTGGCTCCGGGACATTTTATGAGCGTGATGGAGAGCGCTTGTGTGGCAGCACTAGTGGAGTTACTAGAAAATGGTGAGACAACGATCGTGGACAAGTTTGATATTTCACTTATCGACTCAGTTGGAATCGGAACTGAAATTCGCTCCACCGCACGTTGCATAGAAGTTGTAGATCGCACCATGATCTTTGAATGCGATGTTTATGATGGCGAGCGGCATATTGCCTATGCCAGAATAGAAAGAACGGCGGTCGAGCGAGTATCTTTCCTCGCGCGCACCGCCGCTCAATCTTTAATCAAGCCTTCTTAGTGGCCCAGAAGATTTCAGCGATTTCATCGATCTTTGCGATCAATTTATCTGCAACGGCAACATCTTGAGTTCCTTTAGTACCTGCTGCGCCAGCTAACTTTGTCGCCTCGTTAAAGAGTGAGTGAAGTTGTGGGTATGCCTCAAAGTGCGGTGCCTTGAAATAATCTGTCCAGAGAACCCAGAGGTGCTCTTTAACTTGGTGTGAGCGCTCTTCTTTAATTGCAACTGAACGTGAACGGAAATCTGCATCTGGATTGGCTGCATACTTTTCCATACAAGCTTTTACAGATTGCGCTTCAATCTTTGCTTGTGCTGGGTCATAAACTCCGCAAGGCAGATCGCAGTGCGCGTGAACAGTTACCTTTGGTGTGAAAAAGTTCTTCATTTTCTCTCCCTTTATCGTTTCTTTATTTCAAAACCTGTATGTGTGAGACTACCGTCCATGAGCGGCTTTGGCATCTTCGGGCGGGTGATAGTTGAAGGCACTTCTATGCAGCCGACATATAACCCACAGGATTGGCTGCTTATTCGTTACGGAGTATTCGGTAAGAAGCGCCCATTGCTTAGATTGGGCGATGTTGTTGTGATCGAGCGCGAGCAGCAACCCGGCATCTTTTATATTAAAAGGATCAGTGAGATCCAAAAAAAGAGCACAGGTCAAGAAAGTTACTTTGTGCGCAGCGATAATGATTCAGGTGCCGATTCTCGTACCTGGGGTTATTTAAGCAGCGCTGAAGTAGTTGCAAAAGTAATTACTAGAATCAAAAAGAGTTAGCGAGTAAACGCCTCGTACATCAAAGCCTTGCCCTCTTCTTCGTGCAAGTGATGATTGCCAGTTGCAGGTGATGCTGAAGCGCGACGTGCAATGCGGCGAAGAACTCGAGCATCAACTGCTGTGCCCCCAATTATTTCGGTAGTGCTTAGCGCAATGTGTGGCCAAGGACCTTGATTGGCGGGTTCATCCTGGACCCAGAGCAAATTAGCGTTTGGATGCTTCTTAGCTTCAACTTCCATTTGTGCAACTGGCAGTGGATACAAACGTTCGACGCGAACAATTGCTGTGGTCGTGTCATTTAAGCGGGCACGTTCTGCAACTAGGTCGTGATAAATCTTTCCTGAGCAGTAAATTACACGTGAAGCGTTATTCACCGTTGTATCACCAATTACTGGCAAGAATGTTCCTGATGTGAAATCGCTAATGGAAGAAGCTGCAGCGCGAAGACGGAGCATCGACTTTGGTGTGAAGACGACCATTGGACGGTGCTTTGGATTAGCGGCGTGGAAGCGCAGCAAGTGGAAGTACGACGCTGGTGTTGAAGGTTGTGCGATTGTCATGTTCTTTTCTGCTGCAAGAGATAAGAAGCGTTCGATGCGCGCTGATGAGTGATCGGGTCCTTGGCCTTCGTAACCATGTGGCAAGAGCAATACAATCGATGATCGCTCGCCCCACTTTTGAAGCGCGGAAGAAATAAATTCATCGATAACTGTTTGGGCACCGTTAGCGAAATCTCCGAATTGACCTTCCCATAAAACCAACGCTTCCGGGCGAGCCACTGAATACCCATATTCAAAGCCCATGGCTGCGTATTCCGAAAGGAGTGAATCAATTACAAAGAACTGACTTTGATCGACAACTAAAGAACTTAGCGGTGTCCAGTCAGAGCCATTTTCTTTATCAACGATAACTGCGTGGCGATTACTAAATGTTCCACGTCGTGAATCTTGGCCCGCTAATCGAATTGGGCGACCCTCTTTTAGAAGTGAACCAAAGGCGAGCATTTCACCGGTAGACCAGTCGATTGTTCCATCGTTGATTGATTCAGCACGTTTTTGCAATTGCGGCAACAACTTTGGATGTACGTGGAAGCCTTCTGGAAAGGCAATTTGGGTTGCTGCAATTTCGCGAATTAAGCCTTCCGAGATAAAGGTCGGAATAGATTCGGCGTTAGGAACACTTGGAGGTTGGAAGTTTGGATCATGCTCTTCTTGGTAATTAGCAACAGAGGCATAAACTTCTTCAAGTTGGACTTGGTAATCACGGGCTAACTTTTCAGCTTCTTCAGGTGTGATGTCGCCACGACCAATAAGTGACTCTGTATACAAGGTGCGAGTTGAGCGCTTGGCATCAATTAACTTGTACATAAGTGGCTGGGTGAAACTTGGTTCATCGCCTTCATTATGTCCACGACGGCGGTAGCAAACCATGTCGATAACTACATCTTTATTAAAGACTTGGCGATACTCGAAAGCCAGGCGAGCAACGCGCACGCACGCTTCAGGATCATCACCATTTACATGAAAGACCGGTGCTTCAATTGTTTTTGCAACATCGGTTGAATAACGTGAAGAACGTGAAGCATGTGGTGCGGTAGTAAATCCAACTTGGTTATTTACAACGATATGAACAGTGCCACCGGTGCGGTAGCCGCGAAGTTGTGAAAGTTGCAGAACTTCGAAGTTCACTCCTTGACCGGCGAAAGAGGCATCACCGTGCAAGAGAATTGGCAGAACCGAGAATAAATCTTTCACATTTAAGCGATCTTGCTTGGCGCGAACAATGCCTTCTAGAACAGGATTAACTGCTTCTAGGTGAGATGGATTGGCTGCCAAATAAATCTTGGTTTGTGCACCAGATTCTGCGGTGAATATGCCTTCAGTACCTAAGTGATACTTCACATCGCCAGAGCCGTGCACTTCATTCTCTTTGTAATGACCTTGGAACTCTTGGAAGATCTGTCCGTAAGACTTTCCGGCAATATTTGCTAAGACATTTAAGCGTCCGCGGTGTGGCATACCGATACAAACTTCATCCATCTTCTTCTCGGCTGCAGCTGAGATAACCGCGTCAAGAAGTGGAATAACTGATTCGCCACCTTCAAGAGAGAAGCGCTTTTGCCCGACAAACTTTGTCTGTAAGAAAGATTCAAATGCTTCAGCATCGCTTAACTTCTGCAAGATATGAAGTTGTTCTTCACGCTCTGGTTTTGTAAACCCAACTTCGACGTGCTCTTGAATCCACTTACGTTCTTCCGGACTTGAGATATACATATATTCAACGCCAACTGAACGACAGTACGAGTCACGCAAAATTCCAAGAATCTGGCGCAGCTTCATAAACTTCGCGCCACCGAATCCACCAGTTGCAAATTCGCGATCAAGATCCCACAAAGTAAGTCCGTGAGTAACAACATCTAGATCTGGATGAGAACGCTGTGCATATTCCAATGGATCGGTATCTGCCATTAAATGGCCGTAGGTGCGATATGCCTGAATAAGTTGCTGAACGCGTGCAGTCTTATTTATCTCTTCATCTTTCGAGAATTCAAAGTCAGAGGCCCAGCGAATTGGTTCGTATGGAATACGCAACGCTGCAAAGATTTCATCGTAGAAGTGATCGCCACCGAGCAGAATCTCATGGATACGGCGCAGGAAATCACCGGATTGAGCACCTTGAATAACGCGGTGGTCGTAAGTACTAGTAAGCGTTACTACTTTGCTAATTGCCATGCGGGCAAGCGTTTCTTCACTTGCACCCTGGAATTCCGCTGGGTAATCCATTGCGCCAACGCCAACGATTAAACCTTGGCCTTGCACCAAACGCGGAACAGAGTGGACTGTACCGATTGTGCCGGGATTTGTCAGCGAAACAGTTGTGTTTGAATGATCTTCAACGGTGAGCGTTCCAGCGCGGGCTTTCTTAACAATTTCTTCGTAAGCAACCCAGAACTGTCCAAAATCTAAGCCTTCGCAACCTTTAATTGATGGAACTAATAATTGGCGAGTGCCATCTGGTTTTGCCAAATCAATAGCAATTCCTAAGTTGATATGTTCGGGACGGCCTAAGGCAGGTTTGCCATCTAATTCGCCATAGAAAACATTCATCTCTGGCATTGACCGCATCGCTTTGATCATCGCATAAGCGATGATGTGAGTGAATGAAACTTT
>CAXNEU010000048.1:0-9236 GCA_964201705.1 Candidatus Planktophila sp.
AGGCGGTGGGGGAGCACCGGACTTTGCTTGCCAGACTAGCGAAAATGAAGAAGCAATAATTTCAATTGGTAAAGGCGCAACAGGTGCCGTAATAGCACAACTACTTTTTGACGCTAAAGTGGTTAAATCTAGTTCATCTTTCTTCCAAGTCGCAGTGAGTGATAAGCGTTCAGAAAGAATCGCACCTGGTACCCACCGGATTCAGATAAAACTTTGCGCAAAAGATGCACTGGATCAGCTTTTAGATCCTAAGCGCATTACGAGCTTGATAGGTGTTATTGAAGGCGCTTGGATTACTGAAATTGCAGATGCAATGGTGGCCTCAGGATTTTCGCGCAAAGAAGTTACCGCCGCAATTAAGTCAGTTGATCTACCTGCCGGCTTCAAAACGCTGGAAGGACTGCTCTTCCCAGCGCAGTATTCTTTTGAAGATAAGACATCAGCACAGAGCGCATTGACCTCAATGATTGAACGTGCGTTATTGGAAATGTCCAACTCGGGTATAGCAGCAGGCAGCGGTAAGTACTCGCCACAACAATTGTTAATAATTGCCTCCATCATCCAGGCTGAAGGAGAACCCAAGGACTTCGGTAAAGTTTCGCAAGTTATTCGCAACCGTTTGAAAATGGGGATGCCTTTACAGATGGATTCGACAGTCCATTTTGTCCAAAAGTTACGAGGTAATATTTTTCTTAGTACAAAATCAACCCTTATTAACTCTGAATACAACACCTATCGCAAATATGGATTACCACCTGGTCCTATTGGCAATCCAGGCTTAGCGGCAATGGTGGCAGCAGTAAGCCCTGAAGTAGGAGACTGGATCTATTTCATAACGGTCGCACCAGGCGACACGCGATTCACCTCAACGCTTGATCAGTTCAACATATGGAAGGCTGAGTACAGGAAGAATTTACGAGCGGGAGTATTTGGGAGCGCAAAGTGAGTCAGAATTTTTTGCGTGGCGCGGTCCTTGGATATCCCATTAACCATTCGCTCTCGCCGCTTTTGCATAAAAAAGCCTTCGATTTATCAGGCATCACGGGTGAATATTCTGCAATAGAAGTAAGAAGCGGTGAGTTGCAATCCTTTATTGATTTACGTGGACAGGACTTTGATTACTTCTCATTAACAATGCCACTGAAAGAAGAAGCACTTGACTTAAAAATGGATATTCAGATCGATGCTTTGGGCAAGCGAATCCAGTCGCTCAACACCCTAATTCGTACAGAGAACACCTGGCGCGCCACAAGTACGGATGGCTCCGGCTTCATTAGATCGCTAACTAATGCGGGCTATGTACGATTTGATAAAGTTCTAGTTTTAGGAGCAGGTGGTACTGCTCGCGCAGTTGCCGGCGCACTTGATGAAATAGCCTCATCCGTAGACGTAATGCGACGCAGTGTTAGGCGCAGTTCTGCGATTGCCGCTTGCTTTGAAAAGATTGAATGTAATTTTCTAGATTGGGATGACCTAGTCGATCTCAGTGGCTATGACTTGGTGGTCAATACCACGCCATCGGGAGCCGCTGATTTAGTTGCTGAGAATCTTCCACACCAGATCAATGGACTTCTCTTCGATGTTTTATATAAGCCTTGGCCGACCTTACTTGCGCGACGTTGGAGTGATGCGGGTGGTAAGACTTTGAGTGGGTTCGAATTGTTGCTCTACCAAGGCATCGATCAACTCAATTTAGTGACCAACCTTGATGTAGATTCCATAGATCAGGATTTACGGATCGCTTTGAGCAACGCCACAATTTAATCCACAGGGGCAAAAAACTTCCTCTATTTCAATTTATCCTCTTGGGGTGTATTTGGCCCTGATCCTTTTCTCAATCTACATCTCTTATTTTGATTTAAAGAGCCATAAGATTCCCAATAAAATGATTCTTATTGCGCTTATCTTCTTTGCATCTCACACGCTTTTGGAAAGTAGAACGATCTATCCTCAAAGCGCTCTTCTCGCTCTTCTATCCTCTCCACTTTTTTTGAAATTCAAGATTGGCGCAGGGGATATAAAGTTATTTGCGGCCCTAAGCACATTCTTTCTTCCCTTCTCCTTGGAAATGGCAGTTGAGTTCATATCTGCTTTTTCAGCAATAGCCGCTCTCCTTTTGGTGATATCGATAATCAAGCAGAGATCGCTGCAATCGAGTATCGCTCTTGCACCAGCTATCTGCGGCGCGTTTATTTGGTGCGCAAGTTAGAGCCAGTATCTGTCACAATATGTCAATGCGTTGGCTTACAGCAGGTGAATCCCATGGGCAGGCTTTGTCGGCAATCATTGAAGGAATCCCAGCAAGTATCGCCGTAACCTCCAAGGAGATTGACTATCACCTAGCGCGGCGTCGTCTTGGTTTTGGTCGTGGCGCTAGACAAAACTTTGAGGCAGATAAAATCACAATCCTCGGTGGTATTCGTTTAGGCATGACGCAAGGTGGACCAATTTCTATTCAAGTGGGAAATTCAGAGTGGCCTAAATGGGAAAAAGTTATGTCTGCAGATCCGGTTCCACTCGATGAAATTAAAGATTTGGCGCGTAACGCTCCACTCACACGACCTCGTCCAGGTCATGCTGATTTAGTTGGAATGCAAAAATATGATTTAGATGATGCTCGTCCAATTCTGGAACGCGCCAGCGCTCGTGAAACTGCGGCGCGCGTTGCACTAGGCGCAGTTGCCAGAGCTTTCTTAGAACAGAGCGTTGGTGTAACAATTTTGAGCCATGTTGTATCAATAGGAAAAGCACGTATCCCAGAGGGCACCACACTTCCTCTTGCAACAGATATGGAACGAATAGATGCCGATCCAGTTCGTTGCGCAGATCCTGCTACTAGTTTGCGAATGATCGCAGAGATAGAGGCAGCACATTCAGATGGAGACACACTTGGCGGGGTATGTGAAGTTCTGGCTTATAACTTGCCACCAGGACTTGGATCTCACGTTCATTGGGACCGCAGATTAGATGCACGACTAGCCGGTGCGATGATGGGAATTCAGGCAATCAAAGGCGTAGAAATTGGTGATGGTTTTCGCACAGCAGAGCGTCGCGGATCAGTAGCGCACGATGAAATTGAACGTGGTGCAGATGGATTAATTACTCGTAGAACTGATCGCGCCGGTGGCACCGAGGGTGGAATGTCTAATGGTGAAATTTTGCGAGTAAGCGTTGCAATGAAACCTATTTCGACGGTTCCAAAAGCACTTGACACTATTGATGTAAAAACAGGAGAAGCTGCCAAAGCGATAAACCAAAGATCTGATGTTTGTGCAGTTCCTGCAGCGGGCGTGGTTGCCGAAGCTATGGCAGCCCTTGTTCTCGCCGAAGCAGTTCTTGAGAAGTTCGGTGGCGATAGCGTCACTGAAACAAGACGTAATTACGAGTCGTATCTCGATAATTTACGATTTAAGTAGTCGTTGTGGCTAAGTCAATAATTCTTATTGGTCCTCCTGGCTCTGGAAAATCAACAATTGGTAGGGCGATTTCGCGCAAATTAAATATCCCATTTACAGATACCGATGATCTTATTGAAATCCGCACCGGAACCAGCATTTCTCAGATATTTATTGATAAGGGTGAACCTTGGTTCCGTGATTTGGAGAAAGAAGTTCTGCAAGAGGAGTTAGCGAAATTAAATGGAGTTCTCTCATTGGGGGGAGGAGCTCCACTTTCGGAGTCTGCACAAGAAATGCTTCATCAGACTGGCGCTGCAGTTATTTATCTCGATGTTTCGTTAGCGACAGCGGCTCCGCGCGTGGGTTTCAACCGCGATCGTCCGCTCTTACTAAATAATCCACGAGGTGCTTGGCAGGAGTTAATGGATAAGCGACGCCCGATATATGAAGGGCTGGCAACTCATGTTGTGAAGGTTGATGAGCGCGCTCCAAAGGATATTGTTGATGAGATTGTTAGACTTACGCAATGAGTGCCATCAAGGTGAGTGCAGAACATAGCTATGAGATTTTGATTGGCGTTGATTGGAAGTCAGAGCTAAATCGATTACTCGTGGGACGCACCCGTGCTGCTCTTATAGTCTCGCAAGAAATGCAATCGCGCCTAGGAGAGATAAACGCCGGCGATACTGAGATTTTCACTTTTCCGGTTCCAGATGGTGAAGGTGGAAAGTCCAGCGCAACGCTGCTGCAAGTTTGGAATTGGCTTGGCGCGGCAGGATTTACTCGTAACGATTTAGTAATCGCACTTGGTGGTGGAGCCACGACCGATTTTGCTGGTTTTGCGGCGGCATCTTGGTTGCGGGGTATTGATTGGATAGCAATTCCTACAACCGTGGCAGGTATGGTCGATGCCGCAGTCGGCGGAAAAACTGCGATTAATAGTGAGTATGGAAAAAATTTAATTGGCGCATTTCACAGCCCGGTTGCAGTCGTAATTGATTTCTCCTGGTTGGAATCGCTTTCTGATCGCGATTACGCAGCTGGTTTGGCCGAAGTAATTAAGGCAGGGTTTATTGCAGATGCCGAGATCCTAAATCTATTACGAGGCAAAACTTTGGGGGAAATTCGCGCAGATCACGCAACGGTGAAAGAGATCTTCACGCGGGCAATAGCGGTCAAGGCCAGCGTGGTCTCGCAAGATTTTAAAGAGAGCTTTGCACGTGAGGCGTTAAATTACGGTCACACGCTAGGTCACGCAATTGAACTCGAATCAAAATTTTCACTGCGACACGGAGAATGTGTTGCTATTGGTATGGCGTTTATGGCACAGCTGCAATTGGCCTTGGGCTTGATCACAGCGGATTTAGCGCAGGATCATTTAGATATATTGGAAGGTTTGGGACTGCCTACTTCATATAAACGAGGTGCGTGGCCGATCTTGCTTGCAAATATGTCTCTGGATAAAAAGGCCCGCGGCAAGTCCCTTCGGTTCGTTACCATTACTGGTATCGGCAAAACAGATCGTTTGGAGAATCCAGATGAGAAAGTCTTATTCGCAGCATATGAAAAGGTGAGCTCATGAAGGTTTTAGTAATCAACGGACCGAATTTGGCGCGCCTAGATATACGCGATTCCGCAATATACGGTGACATGAGCTATCCACAATTGGTCGCGCATATTGAGAGCGCTGCAAAGACGCATGGCTTTACCGCCGATGTTCGTCAGAGTGATGACGAAGCAACCATAATCTCCTGGTTGCACGAGGCAGCGGATGGATCGATGCCTGTAATAATCAATCCAGCTGCATTCACGCATTATTCTTATGCAATTAGAGATGCAGCCGAATTGGTTAAGGCTCCGTTAATTGAAGTTCATCTTTCAAATCCTTTAGCGCGTGAGGAATTTAGACACACTTCAGTAATTTCCGGAGTGGCGAATGGGACTATCGGTGGATTTGGACCGAATTCCTATGTATTGGCGCTAATCGCGCTGAAGGCCTTAACTAGTTAATTCTTCAGGTAAACTTCTCCAATAGCCTTCGAAAATCGGAGGCCAACCTCGCGTGGTACTTGCTTCAAACGCAATCGGTTGATTAATTACGCTGGTGCGTGAACTGGAGTTATCGTGGCAACAACAAATGATCTAAAAAATGGCATGACCTTAGATATCGATGGTCAACTATGGACTGTTGTTGAGTTTCAACATGTGAAGCCAGGCAAAGGTCCAGCATTTGTGCGAACAAAGTTAAAGCAGGTTTTGACTGGGAAGGTAGTCGACAAGACCTTCAACGCTGGTGTAAAAATCGAAATCGCGATTCTTGAAAAGCGTGAGATGAATTTCCTTTATAAAGAGGGCGAAGACTTCGTATTTATGGATAATAAAACTTTCGATCAAATGAATATTAGCGCCGCAACAGTCGGTGATTCAGCGCAATACATGCTAGAAAATACCGAAGCAATTGTTGCGATTCACGAGAATAACCCGCTTTACATTGAACTCCCGGCCTCGGTGGTTCTAACAATTACTTACACCGAACCTGGCCTACAGGGAGATCGTTCCTCAGGTGGCACCAAACCTGCAACTGTCGAAACTGGAATCCAAATCCAAGTTCCGCTTTTCATTAAGCAAGATGAGAAGGTTCTTGTAGATACTCGCGACGGATCATATTTGGGTCGCGCTAACTAGTGTCGGCCAGAAGTAAGGCTCGTAAACAGAGCTTGGATTTACTTTACGAAGGCGATATTCGCGGTCAGGCTCCAGCGGATCTTTTAGCAATTCGAGATGTTGAAGATGATGGTCCTGATGCCCGCCCCATTCGTGAGTACACGAAGAAATTGATTTTGGGTATCGCAGATAATCGCCGCAAGATTGATGAGCTCATAAGTACCTACGCCCAAGGTTGGGATATGGATCGCTTGCCTGCGGTAGACCGTAATATTTTGCGCCTTGGAATCTACGAGATTTTATGGTGTAAAGATCTGGAAGATGCCATTGCAATTGATGAAGCGTTAAATTTGGCTAAAGAGCTTTCAACCGATGACTCAGCAACATATATCCACGGTGTACTTGGGCGAATCGCATCAATAAAAGATAGTTTGGCGATTTAGCGCTAGCCAAAAGCAATATTTTCTTCCTTTAGCCATTCAGACAACTGACTCTGACTCATTTCTAGAATCAGAGTTAAAGTGTCTAGATCGGTACTTCGCAGAGATAATATTTCACCGTTCCAATCTCCTCTACGTTGCACGATTGCCACCAAGAATTTATTGAGCTTTCCCAACCTCTGATCTTCACTCTCTGAAAGCAGTTTCGTGATTCGCCGCTGATCAAAGCGCCTAAAGCCCAAATTCTCGCTACTTCGAGTATTTGGTTCGCATAAGAGATCTGAAATTGGAATTGCAAATAGATTGGCGAGCTCAAGAGCGCGGGCAAGAGAAATTGCACGGGTTCCGCGTTCGTATGAACCCATCACCACTGCTTTTATCGACCCAGCTGTTTTCGTCTCGATATCGTGCAGGGTCCAACCGCGAGATTTCCGGATTAAGCGCAAGCGAGTAGCTACCGATTCAGGCGTTGGCTGAATGAGCGCTGAAGTATTTTTCATGCGCCATAGGCTAAGTGGTTAAGCACCACGCTTACTTTGGCTGTCCACAGGATGAGGGGGAGTCGGTGTATCATTTGCCAACATCCTTTAACGACCCGTCCTGCGAGGCGGGGAAGGAGATTTAAATGAGCCTTGTCCTGCCTGCGCCAGATATATCACGCGCGCTGACTCGCATTTCGCATGAGATCCTTGAAAGAAATGCTGGATCCAGCACAATCACTTTGTTAGGGATTCCAACTCGTGGTGCACACCTAGCCAAACGCATCGCGGAAATAATTTCTAGTATCGAAGGCATCCCGATCCAGGTTGGAACCTTAGATATAACTCTGCATCGCGATGACCTACGGATGCGTCCGCCTCGCGCTTTGATGCCCACGGTGATTCCTTCACTCGGTGTTGAAGATAGAAACATCATTCTGGTCGATGATGTTCTTTACTCCGGGAGAACTATTCGAGCCGCATTGGATGCCTTAGGCGAGATCGGGCGTCCGAAGAGCGTTCAGTTAGCAATCTTGGTTGACCGCGGGCATCGGGAGTTACCAATCCGTGCGGATTATGTCGGTAAAAATATTCCAACTTCGGCATCACAGAGCGTAGTAGTCCACTTAACTGAGCTAGATGGTGTTGATGAAGTGTTGATTGAAGGTGGCTCAGAATGAAGCACCTTCTATCAATTAATGATCTCTCAAAAGTTGAAGCTATTTCAATTCTAGATACTGCCCAAGAGATGGCACGTGTCAGCGACGGACCTATGAAGAAGTTACCAACACTGCGTGGTCGCACGATCGTAAATCTCTTCGCTGAAGATTCCACTCGTACGCGGATCTCTTTTGAAGCCGCTGCAAAGAGGCTATCTGCTGATGTTATTAACTTCTCTGCAAAAGGATCAAGTATCAGTAAAGGTGAGTCACTCAAAGATACTGCGATGACGCTGCAAGCAATGGGAGCCGATGCGGTAATCATTCGTCACAGCGCATCAGGTGCTGCGCAAAGATTGGCTGACTCACATTGGATGTCTGGTGCAGTGATAAATGCTGGAGACGGCACCCACGAACATCCCAGTCAAGCGTTGCTTGATGCATTTACAATTCGAAAACATTTATCTAAAGGTGCTAGCGACTTGGCTGGTCTACGAGTTGCAATTGTCGGTGATGTTTTGCACTCACGAGTAGCTCGATCTAACGTCCTTCTATTAGCCAAACTCGGAGCCCAGGTTATTCTGGTCGCTCCACCTACGCTCCTGCCAGTTGGCGTGGAAAGTTGGCCGTGCACTATTTCTTACGATTTAGATGCCGTAATAGAAAGCGTAGATGCGGTTATGATGCTGCGAATTCAAATGGAGAGAATGAACGAACTCTTCTTTCCAAGCGCCCGTGAATATTCCAGATATTTCGGATTAAATAGCGATCGAATTAGAGCGCTCAAGCCTGATGCGATCGTCATGCATCCAGGGCCTATGAATCGCGGGTTAGAAATCACTGCTGATGCTGCAGATGGTGCGCGATCGGTAATTGTCGAACAAGTTGCAAATGGAGTCAGTATTCGTATGGCAGTTCTTTACTTACTCCTCGCGGGTAACCAAGAGATTGGGGCAACGCTATGACTAAAGCGAGTTATTTACTCAAAGGCTTAACCCTTCCTGACGGAAAAAAGAGTGACATCGAGATTCGCGACGGAAAAATTTCTGCTCTATCAAATTCTTTAGTAAAGACAGAAGGCGTAATAGAAATCGATTTATCCGGTTCAGTCGCACTTCCTGGACTGGTAGATCTTCATACGCACTTGCGAGAGCCGGGTAAAGAAGATGCTGAGACTGTTTTATCAGGTTCGATGGCCGCAGCCAAAGGCGGATTTGTTGCCGTTTCGGCGATGGCAAATACATCACCAGTTGCAGATACCGCCGGCGTAGTCGAGCAGGTTTACGCTTTAGGGCAGAGCGCTGGTTATGTTGATGTATTTCCTATCGGCGCTGTAACCCGCGGTTTGTTAGGAGAGAACCTATCTGAAATTGGTGCAATGGCGGATTCGCGTGCACGTGTTCGAATCTTTAGCGATGATGGAAATTGCGTCTTTGATCCTTTGGTAATGCGTCGGGCGCTGGAGTACGTAAAGAAATTCGATGGTGTTATAGCCCAACATGCGCAGGAACCACGTTTAACAATCGGCGCACAAATGAATGAAGGTGAAATTTCTTCACGATTGGGGCTAAAGGGATGGCCAGCGGTAGCCGAAGA
>CAXNEU010000049.1:0-9028 GCA_964201705.1 Candidatus Planktophila sp.
CCCACCCAGCATCTTTTGGTGTCAGTGATATTTCTGCATCCGCAGTCGCCAATGTTCCGGCAGGTTTATACCAACTCATCATCAACCTTTTCTAACCATCTTTGCTGCGCGAGATACGGCAGCTTCAACATCCAAATCTGCACCGTACAAGAGCGCGCGCCCCGGAACTAAGCCGCGAATATTTGGAACTGTTAACGCTTTCTCCCATTTAGCAAAGACTTCTTCCCAATTACTTCCGGGATCTCCACCCAATAACAAAATTGGACAACTTGTGGCCGCCGCAACTTTCTCTGGATTTGCTGGTGCTGGAATCTTTAACCAGGTGAATGCCGAAGACGAACCAAGTGCAGATGCGATTGAAACTACCTTGATCAACCTCTCTTCAGATGGATCAAGAATTGCTCTGCCTTCTGCGTTCTTCATATATGGCAATGGTTCGATCATTGAAACGAGTTCGAGGTCAGCCAGTTGCGTTGTTACATTGGCAACCATCTCGATAGTTCGGGCAACGCCCGGATCTGTCTCATCAATTCTCAACAAAGTCTTTCCGCCATCTAAGCCCATACTCTTTATATGTTCGGCGTCATATGCGCTCAAACGATCATCTAGCTCCCAAGATGCACCGATAATTCCGCCGCGATTCATAGTGCCAATGGCTACTTTCTCTTCAAGCGCGCCTAACCAAGCAAGCTCTTCCAAGATATCGGCACTTGCCATTACACCGTCTACTCCGGCAACGGCTAAACCGCGAATTAATTTATCGAGCAAAACGAATCGATCTGCGATTGCAGTTGGATTATTTCCTACTGCGATGATGCCGCGCGCTGTGTGATCTGCCGCGAGCAACATCAACTTGCCATCTTTGCCTGCAACTGTTCTGCGCGCACGTTTCTTTAGCGCTTTTTGAAGAGATGCCGGATTATTGATCCTGGCTTCAATTAATTCGAGATAGCGCTTACGATCGAAAGTCATTACCGCTTACCTCCTGTGCCAATAAAGTTATTGAGAATTTCAATAGTTGGCATTGCATCGGAGCACATTAACTCAGATGCTAAATAGGCACCAGCAGCGTTCGCAAACTCACCTATTTCTTGTAATCCCCACCCGCTTAATAAGCCGTGAACAAGTGCTCCACCAAATGCATCGCCGGCACCGAGCCCACAGACCAACTTGATGGGACGTGGGGCGATAATGATTCGCTCATTTTCCGTTGCTAGCAGAACTCCATCGCCACCCATCTTTACGATCGCAATTCGAACTCCACGCTTTAAAAGTTCGGTGGCCGCTTCCTGCGGATCAGAGATTCCAAGGGCGACTTGGCATTCAGCAATATTTCCAATTGCGATTGTGCACATTGAAATCGCTTCTTGCGCTGCAGCGCGCGCTGCTTCAACGTTTGGCCAAAATGAAGGACGGTAATCTAAATCGATAATTGACTCTGGCTTGCGACCACGTTGTTTAAGCCAAGTGATTGCACTCTTTGCTGTTTCACCATTGGAAAGTGCACAAGCGCTGACCCAGAAAATCTTGGCCGACTGCAAAGTTTCTGCGTCGATATCGCTAACAGTTAATTGCGAATCAGGTGCCTGTGGCTGGCGATGGAAGATAATTTTTGGATCCTCTGGCGGATCCTGTGAAGCAAGGACCACTGGAGTCAGTCCGCTTTCGGCAACCTTTACAAAATCAGTATTTACGCCAAATTCATTTAATTTATTTACAACATATTGCCCAAGTGGATCGACTCCGACCTTGGTAACGATGGCGCTTTTATGGCCCAACTTAGCTGCGGCTACTGCCACATTTGTGGGGGAGCCACCAATCGATTTGTGGAAAGTTTGCGGCTGGCTAAAGGAGGTATTGATCTGCTCAGCAAAGAGGTCAACGCTAATTCGACCAACGGTAATCAGGTCGAGTTGCATTGATTTCACAATCCTTTTCAAGGGTAATAAACGAGAAAACTTCAGATTTCTAGATACGAACTATATAGTGAAGACCTAGCTACGTGGAAGCCGGAGATTGAGCGCCAAATGAAAATTGCCGTTATTGGCGCTGGACGCATGGGCGCTTTGCGAACTGAAGATCTCGTAAAAGTTGGCGCAGATGTCACAGTCTTTAATCGAAACCTAGAAGGTGCGAAGACTCTTGCAAATAAATTTAACTGCCATCACGATGAAATGGGCCACCTTAAAAACAACGTCTTTGATGGATATGTCGTCGCCACCGCTACAGATTCACACATTGGTTTACTAGCCGATTTAATTCCACTTGGTAAGCCAATTCTCTGCGAGAAGCCAATCTCATTGACTGTCGAAGAAACCGATTCAGTCATCGCCGATTGCAAGAAATTTGGAACACAGATTCAAGTAGGTTTCCAGAGACGTTTTGATCCACCAATTAGCAAAGCTGCCAAGTTAGTCGCAAGCGGTGAAGTCGGAACCTTGTACACAATCCATATGTATGCCCACGATCATCTCCCCTCAAGCCTTGAGTTCCTCGAGGGCAGTGGCAGTATTTACCGAGATTTGCACGTTCATGATTTTGACTTGATTCGCTGGATTACCCAAAGCGAGATTTCTAAGGTTTACGCCACGCAAGCAGTGCGCGAACATAAACAATATGAAAAATATAATGATGCGGATGTTTCGCTAATTTCAGTTACAACGGCAAGTGGAGTTCAGATCGCAATCACCGGTACTCGCCACAATCCTGTAGGCCACGATGTTCGAATTGAAATCTTTGGCTCTAAAGATTCACTTGCGGTGGGCTTAAACCGCAAGACACCGATCCACGATATAGATGGCGAAATGAGTTTCGCCCAAACTAGATATCAAGGATTTATTGAAAGATTCCGCGATGCATTTGCCGCAGAAACGAAAGCCTTCCATCAATTTGTAGGTGGAAAAATGTCTAACCCTTGTCCACCAGAATCTGCTCGCGAAGCGCTAAGAGTTGCAATCGCTTGTGAAGAATCAATCAGAACAGGCCAATCAATTAGCCTTTAAGTCTGCAGGAATGAAGTTGCGTCCGATTCGATCGGATTTAACAGGAACAGATTTGATTTCCAGTGCAGAAGCATAATATTTCCAGTTGATATTAGAAAATTTCACAGAAACAAAATGAAATCCAGTGCAGGATCAAAAAATTTCCAGAGATTTCTAAATTTGGTCACCCCTTTCTTTGATAACTCCAACGTGACATAATTTGAAAGCAGTTAATCATCAGGATTTTCTGCGTCTAGGTAGGGACTTCTAGAGCACGCTCTAAAGTAAGACTCGATATGAAAAGGAGAAATAATGAAGAAAATTATATCAGTTGCCGCTGCTCTGAGTTTGGTGCTTATTACTACACCTCAGGCCTCTGCAACTTTTAAGCAAGCGACAAAACCACAATTGGTGATCGGTTATATATCCGGAGGCGAAGCCAGTCCGTATGTAAACCAAGTTACTAAAGCACTTCGCGTTGAAGCTAAGAAACAAGGCATTAAATTGGTTGAGTGCGATACCAATTTCTTGACAGAGAAAGCACTTGAATGTGCAAAGACTGTCTACGCTGCAAAGCCAAAGGCAATGATCAATTGGCAGTTCGATCCAACTGCATCTAAAAAAGTCTGTGCAAATTACAAAAATTTGCCCACAGTCACAATTGATACTCCTAACGAACCATGTGCCAAGGTTTTCGTAGGTGCAAATAATTTGCAGGCTGGATTAGTTGCTGGAGAGTACCTAGGAAAATGGACGAAGAAGAATTTGGCTTGCGAATATGATCTATTTTTCGCTGTAGAAGTTCCAACTCTTGTCGAAATTAATAAAAATCGTGCTGGTGGAACTCGTACAGCTTTTGAAAAAGTCTGTGGAGCTATCCCTGCTAGCAAGTACAAAATGATTGACAAGACAAATGGTGGCAGCGACGCACTCGAGAATATTCGACGCCAAGTCACCGACAACCTAACTGCGAACCCTGGTGCACGTGCCATTCTTGGTTCAAGTCCATTTAGCGATGGGGATGCAATTGCATTTACCAAGGCTTTTGATACAGCTGGAAGAGGAAAAGACCTAAAGGCAATACTGCCTCAAGGTGCTGAGTCAGTTGGCCATGCATACATTCGTACCGATTCACGATGGATCGGTAGCGTGGGCTATTTCCCTGAAAGATACGGAGTGCTAGTAATTCCTGCAGCTATTAAATTGGCACAAGGAAAGAAAGTTCCGAAGGAAATACTTACATTTCACGAAGTTGTGGACTTGTCGAATATTGACAGGATCTATCCAGTCAAGAAGTAACCCTGCTTGCAAGGTGAGGGGGGATGTCTGCTCCGTTTTATTAGGGCAGGCATCCTCCCTCTACCTCCAATCCTGAAGTAGACAAAACTAGCTATAGGGGACCTAAATTGAAAAACTTTCGAGTAACCGGCATTCAAGCTCGGCTTCTTGTCTTAATCGCAATCGTAATCATTTTTTCCTTAACCACTCCTTACTTTTTTGGAGCCGAAAATTTCACCAACATCATCGTTAATGCTTCTGTGGTTGGTGTGATCGCTTGCCCTATGACCCTGCTCTTAGTCGCACGCCAAATTGACATCTCTGTTGGTTCAGCGGTCGCGCTATCTGCTGCAGTTTTTGTTGTCATGGCTGAAAAACAATCGTTAATTATTGGATTGATAAGCTGCCTTGCTGCAGCGTTATTTGTCTCTGCCATTAATGTGGGAGCAATCGTATATTTAAGAGTGGAATCCATCATCGTCACCCTTGCCGGTTTAATTGCTTTCCGTGGCTTGGCAAAAGTAGTGCTGGATGGTCGATCAGTGACCATAGATGGTTGGGACTACATCGGAGAACATCGAATAAACGTCTTTGGATTGCTCCCGGTGCCTGTTCCTGTGGTTATTTTCATGGTCGTGTTGCTAATTTTCTATTTCATTATGAGAGCAACAAAATATGGCAGCAATATGTATGCCATCGGAGCAAATCCGGAATCAGCCCGCTTGTCAGGAATTAAAATTGAAGTTCAAATAGCTAAAGCCTTCGCCCTTATGGGAATTGCAGTTTTCGTGGCTACAACAATGACGGTCTCAATGACAGGTATCGCTAGTCCCACAAGTGGGCAAAATCTGGAGTTTCTTGCTTTGACTGCAGTAATTCTTGGCGGAGTCGGGTTAGGTGGAGGTCGAGGAACTGTTTTGGGAACGTGTTTGGCGGTCTTGATCTTGGCAGTAGTAGATAACGCGCTAGTCCTTCGTGGAGTGCAGTCTTTCTGGCAGGAAGTTGCGCGCGGAAGTTTGCTCGTACTTGCTGTTATTTTCGATCAGCTATCTCGTAAACGCGATAAAACAGTAAGAATGGGGATTTAAATGAGCGCCAACAATGTGACATTAAAAGTAGAAGATCTGAATAAGAATTATGGCTCGGTGGTAGCGCTTTCCGGCGTATCGTTTGAAATCTTAAAAGGCGAGGTTGTCGCACTAGTGGGTGATAACGGTGCAGGAAAATCTACGCTTGTGAAGTGTGTTGCAGGTAGCGTTTTCCCCTCAAGTGGAAGTATCTATCTGGATGGGGAAAAGGTAAATTTTCACACCCCAGGTCAAGCGCGAGATGCGGGTATTGAAACTGTTTATCAGCAGCTTGCCCTTGTCGACACTTTTGATATTTCAGAAAATCTTTTTTTGGGAAAAGAGGTTGCCAAGAAGGGGATTTCACGACTTTTTGGGATTTTAGATCGCAAGGAGATGCGTCGACAAGCCTTAAAAGCCATCCAGGAGTTCAATGCAACGTTCCCTGATGTAAATGCGACAGTTGAAACCATGTCAGGAGGGCAACGACAAATTGTTGCCATGACTCGAGGTGCATTCTGGGGCAAGAGCTTGCTCTTATTGGATGAACCTACAGCGGCACTTGGAGTTCAAGAGTCAAAATCGGTTCTTGAAGTTATAGAAAGATTTAGAAGCCAAAAATCAATGTCGCTCTTAATCATCTCTCATAATCTGGAGCACGTTTGGCAGGTTTGCGATCGCATCCTGGTTCTGCGAGGCGGAAATCTGGTTGCAAACTTGATCAAGAATGATGTTACGAAAAGCGATGTCGTTTCGCATATAACCGGTGCATATTCCAAATGAAGCCAGATATTTGGTTTTCTTGTGCTGACTATGCGTGGCCAAAACTGAATCACAACACTGCACTCAATTTGATCAAAGGTATGGAGTTTGAAGCAGTCGATCTAGGTCTTTTTTATGGATCGACTCACATAAAGCCTGAAGAGGTTGCAAGAGATGTGAGCGCCCACGCAGACAGTATAAAAAAAGCACTTTCTGAAACGGCGTTACAGATAGGCGATGTTTTTCTCATTCCAGGTGAGGATTTATCCACTAGAGCGCCTAATAATCCTTCGCAGAAAGAGTTAGCGGAAGCTTTTGAACTTTTTTCAAGTACTTGCAAGTACGCCTCACTCATCGGTGCAAGTGGGGTTACCGTGCTTCCTGGGATAGTTTTTGATGGGCAAACACAATCGGAAGCGATAAATCAGAGCGTAAAGATGTTGAAGCGATATGTTGATTTGGCAAGCTCTTTTGATTTGGAAGTCTCATTCGAGCCCCATGATGGCTCATGTACCCCAACACCTGAAACCGCAATGCAATTAGTTACATTAGTTGACGGATTGAAAATTACTTTAGACTCGGCACATTTTGAATTTGCAGGAATTCCAGTTTCAACTTACACAGAGATATTTCCAAGTGTTAGGCACGTTCAGATACGAGGGGCAAGAACTGGTGTGATGCAGGCGATTTCTGAGGAGAATGAAACAGATTACGACTTAATTGTTAAAACCTTGGTTGACTCCAATTACCGAGGCGGAATTGCGTGTGAATATGTATGGACAAAAGGTTGGGACTGTCAAAGAGTAGATAACGTGAGTGAAACAGTATTGACCAGAAATTACTTGAAAGAGTCGCTAAGAAAGGTGCACCAATGAAAGAGATAAATTTGCATTCGGCAGATTTCTATCGCGATCCTTTTCCTACCTTTGAACATTTAAGGCACACGACGCCAGTTTATTATGATGCGGCTGAAGATAGGTGGGTAGTTACTAGGTACGCTGATGTTTCAGAGGTTCTTCGCAATCACGAAGTCTTTACGGCAAATCCACCATATTTCCGTTTCTCTGAAGTCATCGGCGTAACAATGCAAAATATGGATGGAAAAGATCATGATTCACGTCGCTCCATAGTTGCACCTGGAATGATTGGCAAAAATTTGGAGCATTTGATCCTTCCTCATGTTCAAAAATCAAGTACTTATCTTGTAGATAGGTTGGCCGGTTTGTCTGATTTTCCTGTTCGCAAGATGCTCGCTAAGCCTTTGCCTCTAAAGACAATGACGAAAATTTTGGGGCTTGACGAAAAAGATGAAGATTTGCTTGCAGATGTAACAACCAAGATTCTTCGCTCACTTCAAGGAGATGAGCCATTCAAAACTATCGGCCGTGAGGCTCACGAAGAATTTGCAAAAACTGTATATTCGTTAATTGCTCAAAAGCGCATTACCCCCGGAACAGACTTGATTAGTGGGTTGATTTCCTCAGCTGATGAGTCAGGCTACAAACTAACGGATGAAGAAGTATGTTCTTTCGTGAGTCTTTTACTCGTTGCTGGTAGTGAAACCGCAGAAGTTGCGTTGGTTAATTTCCTTCATGTGCTACTTAGCCATCCAGCAGAATTAGAGATGATCCGAAAAGATCCAACCCTTTTGAATTCTGCCTTCACTGAGTTCATGCGGCGCGATGGGGTTATTGTTTACGAAGATCGAGGAATCGCAGAGGATTACGATTTGAACGGCCATGTCTTGAAAAAAGGAGACATTGTTCGAGTTGCTTTACTTTCGGCCAATAATGACGAGTCAGTATTTAAGAACCCTCGTAAATTTGATCTCTTCCGCTCAGACTTGCATCTAGATAGAGAACGTCGTTCTGGGGGAGTCACTGAGGAGCGAGCGGGCCACCTTGGTTTTGGTTTAGGAAGACATTTTTGTATTGGGTACATGTTGGCTCGCGCAGAGATTGTGACAATCACGGAACTTCTTCTCAGCACATTTGAAAACATGTCAATATCAAAGAAAAATGTAGATAACATCGAAATGGATTGGTGGGTCTGGAGCGCCAAAGAACTAATCGTTGATGTTTAGAAGATGCCAATTACCTTTCCGTCTACATAATCAATTCGTTCTGCCGCAGGATTTTTGGGTAGACCGGGCATCGTCATAACATCGCCACAGATCATCACGATGAACTCCGCACCCGCCGAGAGTCTTACCTCCCGAATATTTATGGTGTGATCACTTGGTGCGCCTCGAAGGCTGGAATCGGTAGTAAAGGAATATTGGGTCTTCGCTACACAGATCGGAAAGTGACCGTAACCAGAAGCCTCAAACTCTTTTAATTGATTAATTACTTTGGCATCAGCGGTAACTTGCTTTGCTCCATAGATCTTTGTCGCCACAGCAGTGACCTTTTCCCACAAACTTTGACTATCCTCATAAACAAACTTCATTTGATCTGGCTGCTCACAGAGCTCGACTACCGCGTGAGCTAGTTCTGCTGCACCAACGCCGCCATGGGCCCAATGCGTAGCCAGAACGATCTTGACACCCAGAGCCTCAACGCGACTTCGAAGAAGATCTATCTCAGCCTTGGTGTCACTCGTGAAGTGATTAATTGATACGACAAGAGGCAGATTGTAAACACTCGTAATATTCTTAATATGGCGTTCTAAATTGACGATGCCAGCCTCGAGCGCCGCCAGGTTTTCGGTCGTGATGGTTTTTAAATCTGCACCACCGTGATATTTGATTGCTCTCACTGTTGCAACGAGCACACACGCAGATGGGCGAAGCCCTGATTTGCGACATTTAATGTTGATGAATTTTTCAGCTCCAAGATCGGCCCCAAAGCCAGCCTCGGTTACTACATAATCCGCTAACTTCATAGCCGAAGTTGTTGCAACAACTGAGTTACAGCCGTGTGCGATATTTGCGAAGGGTCC
>CAXNEU010000050.1:0-8974 GCA_964201705.1 Candidatus Planktophila sp.
TAGTAAGTATTCGCGCGTTCTGCGCCATTTACTTCCGGTATTCGATCCCAGAGCATTTCCTCGGATACGAGCTCGTCTTGGCCATCATCTTCGCTCATCGATACCCCCTGATCTATTTCACTTGAGTTGAGATTAGTCCAAAGTGGATCTGCGGGAGGGCTGACTTAACCGTTTTGGGCTATTTTCCAGATGCGAATCATTTGCATCTGGGTTAAAATCAAGCCATGCATATCCCCGATGGGTTTATCAACCTGCCCACTTCTGGCGCATTCGCCGTGGTCGCTGCCGCTGGTGTGGCCATTTCTATCCGTGGGGCGAAATCCTCGCTCGATGAAAAGACCGCGCCTCTGGCCGGTCTGACCGCCACCTTTATCTTCGCCGTGCAGATGCTCAACTTCCCAGTGGCAGCCGGTACTAGTGGACACCTACTTGGCGCCGCCCTTGCCGCAGTTTTGATTGGCCCATATGCCGCAACCCTTGCCATAACAATTGTTCGAATTTTGCAAGCGCTTTTATTTGCCGATGGTGGGTTAAGCGCACTTGGTTTAAGTATTTTCAATATGTCAATCATTGCCGTCTGGTTTGGTTATGGTGTGTTTCTAATTGTTAAGAAGATTGCGCCGAAGAAGAAAGTCTCAATTAGTATCGCAGCAGCAATCGCTGCGCTGCTATCTGTGCCAGCGGCTGCAGCAGGATTTGTTCTGCAATATGCCATCGGTGCAAACGCCACATTCTCGATCTCGGCAGTATTTACTGCAATGATCGGTACACACTTACTTATCGGAATCGGTGAAGCGTTAATCACCTTCTTCGCCGTCGGCGCAGTACTCGCCAGCCGCTCAGATTTAGTTTATGGATATAAAAATCAGGTTTCTCAATTAGAGATTCGAGCAAATAAATGAAGCAGAAAACTTTCTTAATCTCGGGCTTTATGGCATCACTCGTTCTTGCCGGCGTAGTTTCTTTCTACGCTTCGTCTAGCCCCGATGGACTTGAAAAAGTCGCTGGTGATATTGGATTTATTGAGAGTGCACAAGAGAACGCGAACAGTGAGGGAATACTCGCTGATTACGGTGTTAAAGGAGTTGAAAACGCCCGCCTTTCAACAGGTGCGGCAGGTGTGATTGGCGTAATCGCAACTGGCGCGATTTCAACCGGACTCTTTTTCTTGATCCGTCGCAAATCCGGTGGAAAAAAATAAAAGTAGACAGCGCTGACCTTGATCTCGTACATAGTCACGGCCACCACCACGGCCACGATGTAGGAGAACGTCTTTACTTACACCGACATTCGGTAGCCCATTCCCTAGCTGCGCACGTCAAAATTTTGACTGTTCTAGCCTTTATTTCAGTCTCCGTGGCTACGCCAATTACTCGTTGGCCGGCATTTATCGCTTTTTTTAGCCTGCTGATCTTTACAGCGGTGATGAGCAAGATCCCGCTGCTGCTTCTCTTCAAGCGCGCTTTGATCGAAATTCCTTTTATCTTCTTCGCAATTTTGATGCCGTTTTTTGGCGAAGGCGAAAAGTTCTCTCTTTTCAGTTTGGAACTTTATCGCGATGGCTTATTAGCCGGAACATCGATTGTTGTTAAAGGAACACTCGGCGTTTTAGCCGCAGTCATACTCTCAACCACCACAACTGCGCGCGAAATTTTACGCGGCCTAGAAACTTTAAAACTTCCTACGATTATGGTTCAGATCGCTTCATTTATGTTGCGCTACATAAATGTAATCAGCGATGAGATGGAGCGGATGAAAGTTGCCCGCGAATCACGTGGTTTTGTCGCAACCGGAATCAAACATTGGAAAGTTTTAGCAACAGCAGCTGCAGCACTCTTTATCCGTTCATACGAGCGCGGTGAGCGAGTGCACTTAGCAATGCTCTCTCGTGGCTTCGATGGCGTACTCCCATCTTTAAATAATCAATCTGTAACTGCGCGGCAATGGTTAACAGCGCTTTCCATCCCGTTTCTAGCTCTCACCGCTTCACTTATTGCGCTAATGATTGGTTGGTAAATATGACTAGCACCCCGAGTCTGCAAATTTCCGAACTCGCATTTGCCTATCCCGATGGCAATCAAGCGCTCTTCGGCGTAAATTTAACAATTCAAAAAGGTGAACGAGTTGCACTTCTTGGTCCAAACGGAGCCGGTAAGACAACTTTGGTAATGCATATGAACGGTATACACCCGACGATGCAGGGTGAAGTTCGAATCTCTGGTGAATTAGTTGATAGTAAAAATAAGTCTTCCCTAAAGGCAATACGTTCTAAAGTTGGAATTGTCTTTCAAGATCCAGATGATCAACTCTTTATGCCAACAGTTGGCGAAGATGTTGCATTCGGTCCTTACAACATGGGGTTGCGCGGTGAAGAACTGAACAAGGTGGTAGCCCAAGCGCTTTCTCAAGTAGGAATGCTCGAATTTATCGATCGCCCTCCGCACCATCTATCTTTTGGTCAAAGGCGAAGAGTTGCGGTTGCCACGGTCCTAGCGATGAAGCCGGAGATATTAATTCTCGACGAACCATCTTCTAATTTAGACCCAGCTAGTCGGCGCGAATTAGCCGATATTTTGCGCTCACTTGAAATCACGATCGTGATGGTTACTCACGACTTGCCTTATGCGCACGAACTTTGCGAGCGTTCAGTAATTCTCTCGGGTGGAATCATCGTCGCCGACGGAAAGACTGATGTAATTCTTAAAGATAAAGCGCTCTTGAAATCACATCGTCTCGAGCTGCCGGTGGGATTTAACCTTTAGCCACCCTTAAAAAGGTTTGAGTGGGCCCAGACGGGCTCGAACCGTCGACCCACGGATTAAAAGTCCGTTGCTCTACCGACTGAGCTATAGGCCCCACTGTAATTTGGCTAAATCACAACCAAACACTCGCCGTATCTTATGCCATTCTCAGACCGAAAATACACTCGGTCCGATAGAACTTGAGCCTAGATTAGAAATCATCGCTTTTTGAAGCCTGATGGGCAAACAGGGGCGGTGGAAGTAACTTTTCTAGTTACCTTACCTTTGACGCAGGTTATCGTCTTCTTCTTAACTATCTTTTTTGCAATTGGTAAGCGCTCAGCCGGTGAGGCTGACTTAGGAGCTTCCACTCCTGCGGCCTTCTCCTGAATAAATTTAACTTTTATATTCTTCTCACTAAATGTAAATCCTGCAGCTTTCATTTTTAGCCAACCATCTTTTTCTGAAACAACTGTGGTGGCTACATTTTGAGATCCATCTGAACCAGAGATTGACACGGTCGCTGAAATTGGTGCTTCCGAAAATCCATATAAACATCTTGCTGCATCGCTACGCAATAGCAAGTCATAGGTTCCAAGATTTGGAGTCTTGCCGTCTGGTCCAAAATGTATGCCCGTTACTCGATAATTAAGGAATCCGTCTTTGAATTCTGGGGATGCACCCTCGTAACCGATTGCATTTGTAGAAACTATGCCAAGTACGCGAGTTGAGTCTTGAAGGCAAGGGTTCCGGTTATCCCAAGGAGTAGAAGTCAATGTCCAATAAGTATTAGAAAATTCTGCTACGTCGTTCACAACTTTTCGAGCCATTTCAATATAGTCAAAAATTTCTCTTGTCCCAGGTTCAACTGAAATTACGCCTTTGAGAGTGCCCGTGTATTTCTTCTCTTCCGTACTCATATTATTTAAATCACGCTGGTATGCAAATGCTGGAACTCTTACTGGCGCACCAGTGATTTCGACTCGGCTATTTAGAGAATTAAGCGATGAAATGCTTATATCCGGATTCATTAATCGAGCTTTAAACCAACCTGCAGCTGATTTTGACATATGAATAACTGCCCGCATCTGCACATTTTCAGGAAAATCGTAGAGAACACCGCTTTCGGCCGCTGTGAAATATAGAGATGACCATTGATTTCCGCCGACTACCTTGAAAGGTCTAATTCCCAATTGAACATTTTGTAATACAAATTTCTTCTCTGCTGATTCATAGTACATGCTGTACTGGTACGAAACTAAATATTTCAAATCAGAAATTTGACCATCAATGACATCAGCCCAAATTGAAGCGGCGCTTCCGCGAGGGAGATTCATGGAAGCATCAGCAGGAAACTCCTTGCCATCGTTATCTAAACCTGCCACACGTGGCATATCTCTTTCGAATACTAGTTTTCGAAAATTTCCGCCATCGCGACTTATTTCGATACTCTCGATGCAATCGTTATTTGCCTGCTCCGAGCAAATAGTTAGCATTGGAGAAGCTCGAATTTTTGGGCTGCTACCTGACGAAACAACTCCTTTGAAATCGCAAATCGGGTCAGATGTGGAGGAACAAATTTTATCTGGCCAAGTACCTAACCCCGAGAACATTGTCCCCGCGTCATCGCCTACCGAGTAAACACGACTATCGTTCATCGGCTTGTGCAAGTCAGCGGCAAAGAACGCCTTCTTATCAGTTTCGGCTCCAGCGCTGCCCGAAAGGGCAAGGTTTAGTGCAAGAACTAATAATGAAGTGAAGGCGCTTCTTCGCATAAGCAATCCCTTTCGCGAACAATTATTCAATGATACACCGCGGGTGATGGGCAATTTTATGCGCCATTAACGCCCTTTCGACGCCCGCATTAAACGATCGCGAATGGCGAGCGCTAAACCATCTCCAACAGGTTCTGTTACTACAACTGATTTGAGTTCTTGTGCATCACCTTCGCGAAGTGCGGCATACATGATTCGCGCAAAATCTACGATGTTTTTTGGTGCAGCCAAACGAATTACATCTGCAGGTGTTTCGATATCTGCAAGTGCGATGAAACCTTCACCTAATTCTGGGGTTCGATTTAAATAGACAGTTGCTCTTGGTGCGTAGTGATTTTCGAGCGAACCGCTTACTCGAATATTTGTTTCGGCTTTAGAAACTTTGAGTCCAGTGGATTCTTCAATCATCTCAATGGTGATTGCACCGGGGCGCAAGATCCGTGGGGCATCGGATGTGCAATCAATAATTGTTGATTCCAGGCCAACGCTTGAAGGTCCGCCATCGAGAATCAAATCGCTTTGATCTAGAAATTCACCAATCTCTTCTTGAACGGCTTGTGCTGTAGTTGGTGAAACATGTCCAAAGCGATTAGCACTCGGTGCTGCAATTCCTTTTCCGCCGATTTTTGCGAAAGCAGAAAGGAGTGCGAGTGCAATCGCATGATCTGGAACTCGCAACCCAACTGTAGGTTGGCCGCCAGTTACAAAATCTTCAGCTAACAAAGTGCGCTTTAAAACCAGAGTCATCGGCCCGGGCCAGAAATCACGGGCGAGTGATATTGCATAATCTGGAATCTCATCAGCCCAATCACCCAGTAATTGCATGGAATGGATATGCACGATTAACGGGTGATCTGCGGGGCGGCCCTTTACTTTGTAAATTCGAGCTACTGCATCTTTATTTGTGGCATCTGCGCCAAGGCCATAAACGGTCTCAGTTGGAAGTGCGACTAGGCCACCAGATTTCAATAATTGAGCGGCGGATGAGAGCGCATCAGCGGTGCAATTAGATACAAATTCGCCAGCGGTCATGTCCGCAATTATCGCGCCTTTTTGCGAGAAGATAACCACATGGCTACGCAAGTAAAGGTGATGCAGATAATCGCCCGCATGAATGTGGGTGGTCCTGCCGTGATTGTGGCGGAGTTAATGCGCGGGCTGGATAAATCAGAGATTGAGCAAATTCTCGTCACTGGATTCTGCGATGAAAATGAAGCAGATTATTTGGACACTGTGGCAACGGATATAAAGGCAACCCGAATTGCAGGTCTAGGGCGTTCGGTTTCTATCGTTGCAGACGTCAACGCCTTCTTTGGATTGGTTTCACTAATTCGAAAATACAAACCAGATGTCATTCATACCCACACCGCTAAAGCAGGAGTGCTGGGGCGGTTAGCATCTTTATTTGCTGGCCGCGGGGCCATTCGTGTGCACACCTTCCATGGACATTTGCTGCATGGTTACTTCAATCGGCCGCTCACCAAGGTAGTTATCTTGATTGAAAAATTCTTCGCGGCACGCACCAAAGTTTTAATTGCTATCGGCAGCAGAGTTAAAGACGAGTTGCTTGCTGCAGGTATTGGCAAAAGTGATAAATACCGCATCTTCTTTCCGGGGTTACCGGCACCGAAAGTAATTTCTAAATCTGATGCCCAGAATTCGCTAGGACTTAGCCCGCAAACTTTGTATATAACTTATGTTGGTCGCCTTACCCAGATAAAGCGACCCGATCGATTGCTCGACGTTGCAAAAGACTGCAAGCAGCGTGGCTTAGATCTTCGCTTCTTGATAGCCGGTGAAGGTGAACTCTTTGAAAGCTCTAAAGCGCGGGCCCAACGCGAAGATTTAAATGTAACTTTCTTTGGATGGCGCAGCGATATCGCTCAGATTTTTTCTGCAAGCGATATCGCAATTTTGACTTCGGACAATGAAGGAATTCCGCTGACTTTGATTCAGGCTGCACAAGCCGGTTTGCCGATAGTTGCAACTAACGTTGGTTCTATTTCAGATATCGTCATTGATCAGAGCACTGGATACTTAACCTCAACTAACACCTCTGATATGGCCGATGCGATCGAAAAGTTAGTTAGAGATGCCCAGTTGCGCAAGATTATGGGTGAGGCCGGCAGGGCGAGAGCGAACCAGTATTTCTCGCTGGAACGGATGCTTAAAGATCACGCGGATTTATACCGCTCGCTAGAAATCACATAATTTTCTCAGTTCCGCCACAGCCAGATATAAACAAATAGGAGATACTTAAGACATGACTACAACACGAGTTCGCAAGATCGCCGCCTCATTAATTGCACTCGCGCTAGCAGGAGGTATTGCAGCATCTCTTCCTGCAGAAGCTGCAACGCCTGAATCGCGTTATGTGACCGTTAACTCTCAGGGTTCAATCAAAGTAACCCCTGATGCGGTTCGATTAAATGCCAATGTTTCATTTGTGGCTGGATCAAATAAGGAAGCGCTTGCAAAGGTTTCAACTGTTGGGGCTGCCGTTCGCGCAGCTTTGACTAAGAGCGGAATCCTTAAGGGAGATATTGCGACCCAGAGCATTACTGTTTATCCAGAATATAACTACACCCAAGATAAAGGTTCTATTCTAATTGGCTACCGCGGATCTCAAAGTTTTGTTGTAACTATAAAGAATGCAGAAAATGCGGGTGCAGTTGTTGACGCAGTAGTCGCTGCAGGTGGAAACGAACTACAAATTCAAGGAGTCACTCCATTTGTTCTCGATGCATCTAAAGCAACTGAGTCAGCGCGTACTGCTGCGGTAAAAAATGCCAAAGCAAAAGCTACTTCTTATGCAAAATTATTAGATGCAAAACTTGGGCGAGTAAATTACTTAGTTGAAAACTCAAGTCCAGTTGAATATTCACCAATTCTGGCAATGGGCAAGGCTGCAGATTCTGAAGCAACGGTTGTTGATTTAGGCGAGCAAGATGTCACTGTCTCAATCACGATTCAGTGGTCACTTCTTTAAAATAGCGTTATTTAATGCGATTTCAGGGCAGTGATTTAACCGATTTTGGTCTGCACCCCATTAACGGGTACGATTTGCGAGCCTCAAACGTCCCCATCGTCTAGGGGCCTAGGACATCGCCCTTTCACGGCGGTAACACGGGTTCGAATCCCGTTGGGGGCACGCAAGGCCGAATTTATTCGGTGCAAAGTTATAAAAAGGCTTTAAGGTGACATAAGAGCCACTTATGTTTTCTATCTTTAAGGCCCGGTAGCGCAGTTGGTTAGCGCGCCGCCCTGTCACGGCGGAGGTCGCGGGTTCAAGTCCCGTCCGGGTCGCAAAAAGAAGAGAGTGTCCACACACTCTCTTCTTTTTAACTCAATGAGATTAGAAAATTGAGATTACAAAATTAAATATTGGCTCGGTAGCTCAGTTGGTACGAGCGCGCGACTGAAAATCGTGAGGTCGACAGTTCGATCCTGTCCCGAGCCACTGCAGTTAAATTAAATGAAACCGGTTTAACCGGCAGAACCTGAACCTGATGGTCCCGCTTTACGTTGCACTTGAGGTGCTCCACCACTGCGTTGACCACCACGAATCTTTGATCCACCTTCAGCATGTGTCTGAGTTCCAGGTGCGCCCTTTTTACCTTTTTTCGCTTCAAGAGCTGCGAGCATTCTCGCTTTTACATCATCGTTGTTAGCCATAAGGACAGTCTACCCCTCAGATGGAATTCGTAAGAAGTAAACCAATTTAAAGAGCCACGCCGCTGCACCAATCGCCATCAATTGATATCCAGCGGTGTCTGGCCATAAGTAGATTGCCAGTGCCAGTGCGCCATAGAAGGCGGCTAGGCCCCATAAAGTAAATGCAGTCAATCGTCTAGTTAATCCGGCGCGCACCAAGCGATGCGAAAGATGGTCGGTGCCGCCCTGAAATGGCGAAATACCACGATAAATGCGAGATGAGACAGCCACGGTGGTATCAAGAATAGGCACCGCCATTAAAGCCAAAGGGATTGCAAATGATTTCACTTGCGGAACAACTCCTGGGCTCAAGCGAATAGTTAATACCGAAATAATAATGCCGAGAAAAAGTGCGCCCGCATCTCCCATATAAATCTTCGCAGGAGCCCTATTCCACATCAAAAAGCCGGCAGTTGCGCCAGCGGTAACAATAGCGAGTGCGCTTACCAATACTTGTTGGCGATCGTAGGCGATAAAGAATAGAAATATGGAGATAACAGCAACGGTGCCGGCAGCGCCACCATCTAAATTATCGAAGAAATTAATTGAGTTGCAGACGCCAACAATCCATAAGACCGAAATGGCATAGTTTAAAAAAGTGTTGTTAAAGGCGACGCCCATGGTGTCTGTTGAGGTAAGGATGACTGCCACAATAATTCCAGTTGCGGTTTGCGCGATCAAACGCGGCCACGGTGCTAAGCCACGCAAGTCATCAATCAGCCCCATCGCTGATATTGCTATCGC
>CAXNEU010000051.1:0-8434 GCA_964201705.1 Candidatus Planktophila sp.
TTACCAGCGTCGCAGGAATTGATGGCAGTTTGGGCGGCAGCGGGCTTTCAACTAACTCTGCCATTCACCAAGAGATTGTAGATAAGTTAAATGGCCGTTGAAGATATAAAAATAGAGTTATCTCGCCCGCCAAGTGCCGAGCCAGAAAAGCCTGGCAAAGCGATCGATTTGAGTAAAACAACTTTGATTCCGCGCACTTTTTCAGTAACCGGAATGACTTGCTCCTCTTGCGTTAATACCGTGGAAAAATCTCTCAATGCGATCAGTGGAGTTAGCGCGAGCGTTAACTTCGCTACTGAGACAGTGCACATCTTGGCTCCCGCAGAAGTCAAAAGCGGCGAAATTATTAAGAAGATCAAGAGCTCTGGCTATAGCGCCACTCTGATTGAAAACGGTGCAACTCCCGCGCTGCACAATAAGAAATCAGGAATCGCGCTCTTTTTTGCAATTTTATTTGCAGTTCCAACGATTGCAATGTCAATGGTTCATCAATGGCATGCCCAATTAGATGTGCAAATTCTTAACGTGCTGAGCTCGTTAAATATTCTGCCACCACTTTATTCACCAACTGCGTGGCTTGCCATTGGGCTGACTACACCGCTGATTCTGATCGTCGCATTTCCAATTCATCGCGCAGCCCTTCGCAACATGTTCCACCCAACAATGGATTCACTTATTTCGCTAGGTTCATTAACTGCCTTTGGCTGGTCTATTTATGCCAACGCAACCGGCACTGGTGATGTTTACACAGAAGTTGCTGCAGGTGTTCTGCTTTTTGTGATTCTGGGACGTCATCTTGAATCACGCGCTAAGCGTCGCGCCAGCACCGCTTTATCAACTCTGCTCTCTTTAGGAGCAAAAGAAGTCACAGTTCTGCGCAATGGGCTAGAAGTAATTATTCCTATCTCAGAACTTGCCATTGGCGATGATTTCATCGTTAAACCAGGTGCCCGCGTTGCAACAGATGGTTTGGTTATTTCAGGTACTTCCTCGGTTAATAATTCAATGTTGACCGGCGAATCGGTTCCAGTTGAAGTATCACCTGGCTCTCGTGTCATCGGGGCTTCGCTAAATAACAATGGGCGAATCATTGTTAGAGCAACGCGTATTGGTAGTGACACAGAACTAGCGCGCATCACCTCAATGGTGGTGCAAGCACAAGGACAGAAAGCCCCGATTCAAAGAGTTGCCGATCAGATCGCCGCAGTATTTGTTCCAGTTGTTACCGTGACGGCAATCGCAACTTTCTTAGCCTGGTATTACTTAGGAAATGACGGTGCTGGGCATCCTTTGTCACAATCTATTCAGATTGCAATTACCGTTCTTGTAATCGCCTGCCCATGCGCACTTGGCTTAGCCACTCCAGTTGCTCTGCTGGTTGCATCAGGGCGTGGTGCATCTCGTGGAATCGTCTTAAGACAACCACGCGTACTAGAACTTGCTCGTAAAGTAGATGTTGTTGTCCTTGATAAGACCGGAACCCTCACCACTGGTGTAATGAAAGTTCACGATGCAATAATTCCGACTAGCGCACATAAAGTTTTGGGTTCAACTTATGCTGGTCTGTTAACTGAAAAAACGATTTTATCTTCAGCGCTATCTTTAGAATTAGCAAATGACCATCCAGTCGGTCAAGCGATTGTTTCTCACGCCCTAGCAAGTGGAGCTACCCGCCACGAGGTTGTTGAGTTCACGCAAACACCGGGTGCGGGAGTCGCAGGTCGCGTTCTACTCGGATCGATCTCACCCGTTGTGCTTATTGGAACACCTAAAGCAATTGCACATAGCGCAACAACATTTGATCCAGCGATCGCAGACGCTATTGCGCGCGGTGAAGAATCAGGATTATCAGTTGCTGTTCTTGCCTGGGATGGCGTTGCAATTGCAGTATTTGCAGTCGGTGACCAAGTTAAATCTGATGCTGCCGCAACTATCGCTGCCTTAATTGAAATTGGTGCAACACCGTGGTTGGTAACCGGTGATAACGAAGAGAGCGCAGGCGCGATCGCACGCTTAGTTGGAATAAGAGGTGAGAATGTAATTGCGCGAGCCCTTCCAGATGAAAAGTTAGCGCGAGTATCAGCGCTAAAAGGCTCTGGCCACACGGTTTTAATGATTGGCGATGGCATAAATGATGCTGCAGCACTTGCCGCCGCAGATTTGAGTATGGCTATGGGAACGGGCACAGATACAGCGATCTCGACTGCGGATATTACGCTGATGCGCCCTGAGTTAATGAGCGTTGTTGATGCACTAACGCTTTCAAAGCGCACCTTGCGGACAATCAAATCTAATTTAGCTTGGGCTTTTGCCTATAACGTAATTGGAATACCAATTGCTGCGGCAGGTTTATTAACTCCGATGTATGCAGCGGGTGCGATGGCAATCAGTTCGTTATTTGTAGTTACAAATTCGTTAAGAATTAGGTAGTACTATTTGAGTCTCAAACTACTTTAATTTAAATGTAGGATACTCATCTGTAACGAGCAACAACATATAACCGGTGACACGATTTAAGTAAGAAATTGTTCCCATTACAATCTCACCGGCCCATTTAGGATATTTACCAGTAGCAGATGTTTGAACCCATGCAATTAAAGTTACGACGATTGATAGCAAAAGATATGCGGCGCCGACGATGTAATGAGGAATAGCAAGGATCCACTTCACCAGCGGGAGTCCACGATTTAGCTTGGCACCGTCTTTGATATCCGGAAATTTCACCGAAACTTTTGAGTTGGCTTCAATTGATGGGTACTTGTCATTGAGCAAAAATAAGTATGCGGTTACGCGGGTAGATAGCTCGGTGATGGCGTGGTTAAAAGTTAAGACATAGCTTGGATACACACCGCGAAAGAGCAGTGCCAATAGCGCTGGAATTGCAATCACACTTGCTGCCCCAACGCCTGAGGTGCCTACGTTAAAAGTTGCTAGAAATAGAAAAACTGGAAAGACCAAAATGCCACGCCAAAAAACTGTGGTGCGATTGCGATCTTTATGCTTGATCTTGATAAGTGTCTTTACTTGATTGCTCATCGCAAGACTTCTTTCTAGTATTTCTAGTAGCGGGGGCAGGATTTGAACCTACGACCTCTGGGTTATGAGCCCAGCGAGCTACCGAGCTGCTCCACCCCGCGTCGGAAGTGTCAGTCTAAAGGGTGGGCAAGTAATAGCCAAATCCGCCTACTTAGCGAATGAGAATTACTTGCGACCTTCTGCAGCAATAGCGGCGGCAACTGCTGCCTTTAGGCGATCTTGTGCACGTCCATATGCTGCAAAATCTCCCTTCGCAAATGCTGCATTTGCATCAGCGATCGCTTGCTTTGCGCTTTGCAGCGCAGACTTTAGATCTGCAGATGCATTATCGGTATTTGATGTAGTTGGTGTACCTGTTGAAGAAGTTCCGGAGTTGCCACCGAATACTTGATCAAGTGCGCCCTTTAACGAACTATCGAAACCGATTACATCACCAAATGAAACGAGCACTTTCTGCAAGAGTGGATATGCAGCGGTGTTAGATGTCGCTTTTACATATACCGGCTGTACATAAAGCAATCCGCCGCCGACTGGAAGAGTCAACAAGTTACCGAGCACAACATCTGAACCACCTTGGCGAAGCAAGGAGAGCGAGTTCGCAACTTCTGGTTTTGCCTCAAAGTTAGATGCAACTTGTGAAGGTCCTGCGACGTTAGTGCTTCGCGGTAGTTGTAGAACAGTAATTTTTCCGTAATTAGGACCGTAGTTTGAATCGACAACAGCGAACGCGGATAAGTTTTCACGACCACCGCGTGGAACAAATGGGGTGGTTAGCGTAAATGTTGGTTTATCGGATCCTGGCATTTCTAGCGTCATGTAATACGGAGGTTGCGCTCCAGCATTGGCACCGAAAGTTGAAGGATCGCGAGGTACGCGCCAGAAATCTTGTCCGCCGTAGAACGCTGCGGATGTTTGTACGTGGTAAGAGCTAAGTACATCGCGTTGCACGCGGAAGAGATCTTCTGGATAACGGATGTGCTCAAGTAGTTGTTCAGACATCTTGCTCTTTGGTGTCACAGTATTTGGGAAGGCTTTCATCCAAGTCTTTAGAACTGGATCCTTCTCATCCCATTGGTAGAGAACAACTGTGCCGTCATAGGCGTCAACCGTAGCTTTTACAGAGTTTCGGATGTAGTTGATGTTCTTATTTGTCTGCGCAGTGATCGAATTCGAGTTGGCAGTTAGCGCATCTGTTGTTGCAGTACTGAGTGAAGTTGTCTGTGAATACGGGTATCCCGCACTGGTGGTGTAGCCATCGATGATCCATTGAACTTTGCCATCAACGATTGCTGGATATGGATCGCCATCAAGAGTTAGCCACGGAGCAACTTTGGCAACGCGCTCACGTGGTGAACGATTGTAAAGAATTTTCGATTCTGAATTAATCAAATTAGAAAGAACAATTCGCTGTTCTTGATATTGAATAGCGAAGAGCAACTTTTTAAACAAGCCGCCCATCGGGACTCCACCTTTACCGGTGTAGGTGTAGTTCTTCTGGCCGTTCTCTGATGCATCATCTGGATAATCGAATTCCACAGGTGTATCAGTCTTAGGTCCACCGATGATTGAGTAATCTGGAACATTCTCGCCGAAGTAAATGCGAGGCTGGAATTTTCCAAGTCCAGTAGTTGGGGGAAGATCGCCGACTAGGAAGCTTGGCTTTCCGTCAGAATCAACGCTATTTCCAAATGCAGATACAAAACCAAATCCGTGTGTGTATACCAAGTGGTCGTTAATCCAGTTTCGACTTGGGTTGCCATCGATATTGAGTTCGCGCACCGCAACAACCACATCGCGTTGTACTCCATTTACGGTGTAACGATCGACATCCAGGGATTCTGGGAAGGTGTAGTAAGGCTTAATTTGTTGCAACTGGCGGAAAGTTGCAGATAGAACATTGGGATCCATCAAACGGATATTTGCAATCGTTGCCGCATCGTTTGCTAATTGACCAGAATTTGTAGAAACCGTGGCTTGATAATCCTTCATCTCCACGTCGGCAATTCCATATGCATCACGAGTTGAATCGATATTGCGCTGAATAAATGGAGCTTCTTTAGATGATTCTGACGGTTTTACTTGGAACTGTTGAACTGCGCCAGGGTAAACACCTGCAATTAATACAGATGCTCCAACCATCAATGCAGTTCCGGCGGCAGGCAAGATTAAAGATTTACGGACAATATTTGCAAAGAAAAGAAGTGAGCAGATAACCGCAATGGCGGCCAAAATAGATTTGGCAGGCAAGGTTGCATTCACATCGGTATAGGTAAGACCGGTAATCAGTCTGCTTTCTTTTAACGCCAGCGCATAACGATCAAACCAATATGCAACGGCCTTAATGAGAACAATTAAGCCGAGAAGAATAGAGAGCTGAACGCGCGCTGCAACAGAGATGCGATCAGTGCGCAGCTGTGGACGAATTCCGCCATAAATATAATGAACTGCAACACTCGCCAGAGTTGCCAAAATTAAAGTTGAGATTGCCCAACCAATAAGAGTTTGTAGGAATGGCAAACGGAATGCGAAGAATGAGATATCCATCCCGAACTGCGGATCTTTAACCCCGAAATCTGTAGAGTTTTTAAACTGTAACCACGAGCTCCAGAGTTGAACACCTGTTGTGCCACCAAAGTAGAAGAGGACAAGTGCAATTCCAGGGAAAACTAATTTACGAATTGGATCAATCGTGGCGCGATAACGCTCTAAGTTATCGGATTCCATCGCCATTGAAACATCGAATGGGCGGCGGCGATAAGCAATATAAACATTTAATGAAATTATTAAAGAGGTAACGAAGCCGGCGACGATAAAGAGGGTAATTTTTGTCGTAAGAACCGTTGACCAAACACCAGTGAATCCGACTGACTCAAACCAGAGCCAATCAACATACACTCCACTGAGTGCAACGAGTGCTCCAGCGATAACCGCCAAAATAATAAAGGTGAGGGCTAATGGGCTTGGTTTTTTCATCATGCTCCTAAGTTAGCGCAACTGCGCGGGGTGGCCGAATTAAGCGCGGTTATCGCCTCTTTTAAGGTACTTACCGCGGCTACTTTTATACCTTTGGGAATAGTTGCAACGCTAGGCGCCAGGTCTTGGCAATTACTTGTCGGGACCAGAATCAAAGTAGCACCGGCTTTTTCTGCCGCGAGGATCTTTTCTGCAACTCCACCTATCCCACCCACATTTCCCTTTGAATCAATTGTCCCTGTCGATGCAACGCTACGACCGCGCAAAATATTCTCGGGGGTGAGCAGTTCAACAATGCCCAAGGCAAATGCCAGTCCGCCACTTGGGCCGCCAGTCTTGGCGAGTGCGATCGAAATATCACTTGGCTTGATCACGCCGGCGTTTAGATTCGGGTAGTTGTTCTGTAAATAATTGAGGGCTGCGACTTTGGCACTCAGTTGCGAATCAACCATCTGGGTCTTAGCGGCAGCTTTCTCTGTTTTTGCGTTGACACCATCTCTGTAAAAAAGTGAGCGAGGCATAACCGAGAAATCGCTTCTGCTCCACGAGTAGATCAACTCAGCCGAGGTTACATATGCATCGGGGTTGGTGATCAAAATTGATAAGAGATAGATGTGGCCATCTGCTTTATAGAATTTCAAAGGAGTCGACGTTGTTTTCGACGGGGTGATTATTTCGTTGACGACATCTTGCGCATTTCCTGGCGTCAGAACAACAAATGGAAGTGGCGCGAAAAGGGCGAGTCCAAAAAATAAGGTAAGGGTTGCAGTGGCTAAGCGAGGGAGCCGGTTATGGTGCATCGCTCGCTTTGGCTTCGCCCGGAATCGCTTCATCTGCAAGGGCTTGCTCTGCAAGGGCTTCGACTTCAGTAGCCTCGTCCTCGCCCGCAATAGTTATTTTTGCGCCACGGAAAGATTCTTGGAACTGCTGAAATTCGGAGACAGAGCGCGTGGTTTGAGATTCGAACTTCGATTTAAATTGAGTAACCCATAGAACATAGCCAAGAGCGCCCAATAGCCCAATCAATGGGATAACCCACCAGATCAGAGCCATAAATGCGTTGGACATGTTAGGTAGCCTATCTCTTGTGGGAAGAAATCTCGCATCGGTGGTGTTTTACAGGATTAACAAGCATTTAAATATGAATTAGAGATTGGGGGCACGTTATGGCTGGCTTTGGCTTTATCCCTAATGACCCTAATGATTCTAATGATCCAGAAAATAACCGTCCTGATTTTGAGGCGATGCTGCGCCAGATGCAAGAACAGATGAGAGCGCAATTTGAGCAATTGGGAATAAACCCAGTTGGTTTTGTAAATCCATTCACCACACTTTTCTCAGATGCTGCAAATGCAACACAAGGTGGCAAGGGTAAAGATGGAAAAGAAGAAGTACTTTCGATTTCTGCAGCTCGAGATACCGCCAAAAAATTTGTAACTGCGCAAGGGCTAAAACCAATTGGCACAAATGAGTTAGCGGTGGTCGCCAGCGCTTTTGAAATTTCCGAGATTTGGTTGGATGAAGCCCTCTCTTTCCCAGCGACCGGCATCGCACCGAATTCGGCGACGCGCTTGGATTGGGTTGATCAAACTATTACAGGTTGGCATAAAACGATCGAACCATTAGCCGCGGGACTTTCCAGCGCGATCTCAAACTTACTTGACCAAGCCATGAACGCCCAGGCTGGTGAAAGCCCCGAAGGTCAGCCGCCAATCGAGATGATCACGATGCTGCTGCGCTCCTTTATCGGCACAATGATCGCAACCCAGTTGGGCCAATCAATCGGCACGTTGGCTGCATCAGTAACAGGTGCGCACGATGTAGGCCTTTCTCTTTTAGACCCAGCGCACCCAGTTGTGATCCCAGAAAACATTGAGAATTGGGCGAATGAGTTAGAGATTCCCAAATCAGAAGTCTTTATCTTTCACGCACTTCGCGAAGGCGCAGTTGCTCGCCTCTTTGCAAATAACCCATGGCTTGTTTCATATATTCAAAGCGCGGTTATTGAATATGGAAAAGGTATTCATATAGATATCGAAGCAATTCAACGTCAAGCACAGAGCGCTTTCGAGAGCATGAGCGAAGGCGCAATGGATGCCGAGGCGATGAGCTTTGCCCTTGATAGTGGAATATTTACACCGGAGGAATCACCCGCCCAGAAAATTGCTCTTGCAAAGTTAGAAACAGTTTTTGCGTTAATCGATGGCTGGACCGATGAAGTAACCGCACTTGCTGCTGGCGATCGCCTACCTGCAATTGAGCAACTAAGGGAAACTCTGCGACGACGTCGCGCTGCCGCATCTCCTGCACAACAATTGTTTTCTTCAATGCTTGGTTTGGAAGTCTCACCAAAGTTAACTCGTGAAGCGAGCGCCTTCTGGAAGAAGATTCGCGAAGTTAAATCAATCGCTGAACGCGATCAGAT
>CAXNEU010000052.1:0-8287 GCA_964201705.1 Candidatus Planktophila sp.
TTGGCTAAAAGTTACGCCATCGGTGAGTTCATTTGTAAAGACTGATCCGAAGATAGCCAGCAACATAATCGGAAAGGCTAAAGTGAATACAACAGATTCACGCTGGCGCATAAATTGTTTTACCTCAAGCCCACCGCGTGCAATGCCAATGGTCAGCGCGCCGGGTACTTTATTTTTATTCATCAGCGCCCCCGATCATCTCTAGATAAATATCTTCTAGTGAAGCGCGTTTTACAGTTAGTTCAGGGATTTCACCTTTAAAGCTTTCGGTGAGTTTTTTGATTAGGGCAGTTGGATTATCAGTGCGCTCAAATTTTGAACCATCAGCGCCTAACCAAGAGACGGTGGCAAGTGAAGTCGCCCGCCCGCCAAGAAGTGCTGGCGTAGAAACTTCAACGATCAGACCATGATTTATTACAGCAACTCGATCGGCCAGCGCTTCAGCCTCATCTAGGTAGTGAGTTGTGAGCAAAATAGTTGTACCAGTCTTTCGCAAGTCTTCGATTAGCGCCCAAAATGCTCGTCGTGCTTTGGGATCAAATCCCGTGGTTGGTTCATCAAGAAAGAGAAGTTCGGGTGAACCGATAATTCCGAGCGCAACATCTAAGCGCCGGCGCTGTCCGCCAGATAGCGTGCGAATCAACTCCTTTGATTTTTCAACTAGCCCCACTGCGTTGATGACTTCATCAACATCTTTCGGGTTGGAATAATATTTTGCAAAATGTGCAACCGTGTCGCGCACCGATAAATCACCAGCATCTGATGTCGATTGCAGAACGATGCCGATCCGATTTCTCCAGATGCGCCCAGCTTCTCCTCTTACAGCGGGATCGGTACCTAATACTGAGACTTCACCGCCATCTCGATTTCGAAAGCCTTCCAAGATTTCCACGGTTGTTGTCTTGCCCGCCCCATTTGGTCCAAGTAGGGCAAAAATCTCGCCTTGCTCAATAGAAAGATCAATACCGGCAACCGCCCGGTTGGAGCCGTAACTCTTCGCGAGGCCTCGGACGTTAATCACGCTGCTCATATGGCTACCTTGCCACATTAATCATAAAAGTGCGAGAAAATAACTGCATGAGCCCCCGTCGCAACTTTCCAAAGGGTCGTCGTCCAAAGACTGAGGATCGCGATATCGCGACTTCGAATCAAACAGTTGAAGAGCATGCAGATGGTGATTTTATTGTTCGCAAGATCACAGGTTCTAGTTCTAATAAACCTTATCGCTGTCCGGGTTGTGATCAAGTAATTCCAATGGCGACGCCACACACAGTTGCTTGGATGTTTGATGATGAAGAGGGACGACGCCATTGGCATAACGCATGTTGGGCAAAGCGTAATAATCGCAAACCTAATACCGAGCGCACTAGAAATGCGCCGCGTTTTTAAAAGTTAGCCTAGTCGGCCGTTTAATAAACGCGTTAGAGTAACAATTAATTTGTCGTTACCTTTCGTGCGCTTAAAACTAGTGAAGGCGATAGGTAACTGGAATCTTGCGCGAACCACAGTGCGCGCATAAGTAAATTCTAGAATTCCTTCCGGGCCATGAATACGGCCGTAACCACTATCTTTTACCCCACCAAATGGCACAGATGCAATCGCTGCAAATGAAATTGTTGAGTTAATAGCAACCATTCCGCAGTGAAGTTGGCGCGCTATTTTCTTTCCTTGCCGCTTTGACCAAATGGATGAACCAAGACCATAACGCGAAGCATTAGATAAAGCGATTGCTTCATCCATTGATTTAACGCGGTTGATCGCGATAGTTGGTCCGAAAGTTTCTTCAAGCATCGCAGTTGAATTCTCAGGTACATCAAGCAAGATAACTGGCTCCACAAATGGCGCTTTAACAGAATCAGATCCACCGAGTGCGGCCTTTGCTCCTTTAGCAAGTGCGTCATCAATATGGCCTTGAATAACTTTAATTTGCGAAGGCATTGTTGCTGGACCGTAATTACCGACCCCAGGCGCACCTGGATGAATTTTGCGAGCAACTTTTAACGCTTCTTCAATAAATTTATCGGCCACACTTTCGTGTACATAAACACGTTCTGCCCCGATACAAGTTTGCCCGGCGTTCGACATAGCAGACCAAATTGTGGCATCGGCGGCACGTTTGATATCAGCATCGGCAGCGACAATTACTGGATCTTTTCCCCCACATTCGAGAACAACTGGTGTCATGGTTGTGGCACAGCTGGCCGCAACCAATTTGGCTGTGCGGGTTGATCCGGTGAACGCCAATTTATCAACGCCACTTTCGCAGAGATCTTTACCAGTTGCACCAAGACCTGTGATGCAGGAGAAAATATCGGCAAAAGGTGCGACCTCTGCAAAAGTTTTTGCGAGCACTGTTCCAACACCTGGTGTGTATTCACTTGCTTTAAATACAACTGTGTTACCAGCGGCAAGTGCATATGAAATAGAACCCATAGGGGTAAAGATTGGATAATTCCAAGGGCCGATTACTCCGACAACTCCAACAGGGGAGCGTTCTACAGTTGCAGACATATTTGCCATCAACGCACCAGGAGAACGGTGAGATGTGCGCATTGCATCTTCGGCGTGACGGGCGGCCCAGCCCAAATGTCCGACTGCAAGTGATGCTTCTAATTTGGCATCGCTAACTGGCTTTCCAGTCTCGCGCGAAACGATCTCAGTAATTTCATCCAATTTCGTAATCAATAAATTACTCCACTGCAACAATACTTTTCGGCGCCCTTTAAATCCCAGGTTCTGCCAAGCAAGAGATGCGGCACGGGCACGGGCAACTGCGGCATGCACCTGTTCGCGGTTGGTGATTGGGTAATCAGCAATAACTTCGCCAGTAACCGGGTAGTGCGATGCAAATGTTGCGCTGGATAAAGTAGTCATGGGCAAAGACTAGACTCTCCTTTATGTTGCAGCCAGTACGCCCGAGCACTATTTTGCCCGCGCAACGCACTCCTTTTACGGTTACTACATCTGATGGCCAAACTTTAATTGGCGAAGTTGCAGCACCAATTAGCGGCTACACCGGTGCCATCCTCTGCTTACATCCACTTCCTACAGCTGGCGGAATGATGGATAGCCATATCTACAAAAAGGCGGCTTATCGATTACCTGCGATGTCAGGTATTGAAGTAATTCGCTTTAACACACGCGGCACGACGAGTGAAGCCGGAACAAGTGATGGTGTATTCGATAACGGTGGCGCAGAACGCTTTGATGTAGAAGCAATGATGACTTATTGCTTAGACGTTTTGAAGTTGGAAAATCTTTGGGTAGTTGGTTGGTCTTTCGGAACTGATCTTGCGCTTCGCCATGCCAAAGACCCCAGAGTTAAAGGTTTAATTCTTCTCTCGCCACCGCTTCGAACATCTGAAGTTAGCGATATGCAATATTGGGCTAAAGATGGTCGCCCAGTTATTGCGCTGGTTCCAGAGTTTGATGATTTTCTAAAACCACCTGATGCGAAAATACGTTTTGCACCTTTGACTCAGATTGAAATTATTGCCGTCGATGGTGCAAAACACCTTTGGGTGGGAGAACCATCGGTTTATCGAGTATTGAGCGAGATAACTAAAGTTATTGCGCCAGAAAGATTGCCTTTACCGGTGGAGATTTAAGAGTTATCTGCTCTCGGAAAGACGACTTCATCAAGAATTAAAATAATTGATGCCGCAATCGGCACTGCCAGCAAACCACCAATTAACCCGAGGAGAGAAGTTCCGATCAAGGCGGCGATAATTGTTACTGCGCCAGGAACGGCTAAGGTGCGTTTCATTATGCGTGGAGTCACAATGTAATTTTCGACCTGGACGTAAACCACATATGCGATAAATGCGATCACTCCGATTGATACAGATTGCGTCAATGCAATGATGGTGACGACCGAGCTGCCGATAAAGTGACCGATTAGCGGAATAAGCCCACACACCAGAACAATCATTGCAATAGCGATCGGAGATGGCAGGCCTAGCACCAAGGAAAGGGAGAGGACAAAAATGGAGGCCATAGCCGCAATTACTATCTGACTTCCGACAAAGGAACCCACACGCGAAATAACTGCGTGAGTGAGAAGTTTTACGCGATCACGACGGCTCGCAGGTGCAAAGCGAACACCTAGGTCAACCATTTGTGGCAAGGAAGTAATGAAGTAAAGGGTAAGAATTAAGACCGTTAAAGCGGTGAAGGTTCCAGAGAGAACAGACTTACCAACCCCAATAACGCCACCAAATGCCGAAACAATTAACGTTCCGTCTGCGGTGATCTCTTTAAGTTTGCTTTGAAGAGTATCAATAATGCCAAATTGGTTATTCAAGTCAGCAATAGTTGAGTTGGTTTTTAATTCAGATAGCAGCGTTGGCCCGCTATTAATCAATTGCGTACCTTGTGAAACCACGGGCGGAATAACAACTGCAACGAAGAAAATCACGAAGCCAATTACAGAGATAAAAATTATCGCAACGGCATTAGTTCGCGAAATACCACGCTTTTGGATCGCTACTACCGCAGGATTTAAACCGGTGGCCAAGAAAAGTGCAACGATGATCAAGACAAATATTTGGCTTGTACTGGCAAGCGCGCGCATTAAAACAATTGCGACTAAAGCGCCCAGCGTTGCAACGAATCCAAAATAGAAAGGATGTGATCGATCTATCGGGTTGCCCTGAGCACCAAAATCTGTTGGTGCTGCACTTGCCTTAGGTTTACCTTTGATGCGATCAGTTATAGCCATGTCGCCTATTCTAAAGCGATATCCTTGCCACATGGCGTTGCGCATTACGGGGTTAGGCGAAGAAATCGCTGCCGTTACAGGCCTGCCGTGGCATATCAATTTGGAAGAGTGGCCAGAAGATCCCGCCCTTGCTGAAAAACGCGGTATTTCGCGCCACGTCGTTCGCTTAGTCCGATCAACTGATGATCCTGAATCAGAAGTCTATGCAGTAAAAGAGACTGTCTCTGAATTCGCTAATCGTGAATATAAAGCTTTGCGCGAACTAGCCCATCTTGGCGCCCCCAGCGTGCAATCAATTGCGGTGATCGAAGGTCGCACTAATGAGGCTAATGAAGAACTTCCGTGTGCACTCGTAACACGCTTCCTACCTTATTCACTTCCGTATCGCGTTCTGCTTAGCGGCAAAGATGTAACTTCTAATGACATCACGATGATGGCCAATGCTTTAGCGCTGTTGTTGGTGCAATTACATTTGCTCGGGTTCTGGTGGGGAGATTGTTCGCTCTCTAACACGCTCTTTCGGCGCGATGCCGAAGCATTTGCTGCTTACTTAGTTGATGCCGAAACTGGAGAATTTCAAAAGTCCCTAAGCGATGGCCAGCGCGAACATGATTTAGAGATCGCGCATTTCAATGTTGCGGCAGAGTTAGAAGATTTGGCGCTCTCTGGCGTTCTCTATCCAGGTATGGATCCAATACGCGCAAGCGAGGCGGTCATCAAGCGTTACCACCGGATCTGGAAAGCGTTAAAGGAACGCCAAGTGTTGGACCCAAAAGATCGTCACGCAGTCGAACGCGCAATGCGTCAGCTGCAAGATTTAGGTTTTGCAGTTGATGAAGTTTCTGTATCACTCGACGGTGAATCCCAGAAACTTTATTTTCAACCCAAGCTTGTGGCACCTGGATATCACCGCAACCGCTTGCGTGAGCTAACTGGTCTTGAAACTGAGGCTTTGCAAGCAAAACGCTTACTTGCTTCCCTTGATCGATTCCGCGGACGTGAGCAAAATCCAAAACCACCAATTGCAGATTCAGCCAGGCGCTGGCTAAATGAAACATATCGTCCAATAGTTGAGATGATTCCTAAGAATTTGGCCGGCAGAATAGAAGAAGCGCAGTTCTTCCATGAAGTTTTAGAACATCGCTGGTATTTGAGTGAGCGTGAGGGCCATGATGTTGGACTAACATTTGCAGCACAGTCTTATATCGATGATGTGATGCCGTTTCGGCGCGACTCTGGAGTAGAAATGGGGGCAAGTTAGTGAGCCTGCCTCCTAATTTTGGTCGAGCCGTAGATTTGAGTTCGCTGGGTAAACCGAAACCAGAACCAACTGGACCAATGCCGGGCATTGAAATAACTCCACAGAATTTAACAGAAGAATTCCTGGCGCTTTCAAAGAGCAAACCAGTAATTTTAATTTGTTGGTCACCACGATCTGCTGAGTCAGAAGAAGTGGTTGCAACTCTTGGTAAGTTGGCTTTGGATGATCAAGGTACTTGGATTCTTGGACGCGTTGATGTTGATGCCCAGCCACAAGTTGCGCAAGCGCTGCAAGCGCGCGCAGTTCCTTTTGCAGTTGCCATAATCAATGAGCAAATGGTTCCGCTCTTTGAACAGCCTTACCCCGAAGCACAGATACGTATGGTTGTAGATAAAGTTTTAGCGTTATCTGCCGAACAAGGCGTGGGTGATGCCCATGTTGAAAAAATTGAACCTGAAGAAGAGGAAGCACTGGCGGCGCTCGATGCAGGAGATTATCCAACCGCGGAGGCTGCGTATAAGAAATTGTTGGCGCGCAAGCCAGGAGATTCCTTTGCCACATTGGGGTTAGCCCAGACACAACTCTTGGCAAGAACAGATGGTTTAGATGGTGCCAAGATTATGCAAGATGCAATCGCATCACCGGATGAATTAGAAATACAAATTCAATGTGCTGATATTGAAGTTGTTAGCGGTTACTTAGAACCTGCCTTTGCGCGCTTATTGCGGCTCATCCAGCTTTTAGATGGCACGGAACAGAAAAAAGTTAAAGATAGATTGCTTGAATTATTCGCCTTAGTTGACCCAGCTGATCCCCGCGTGATTAAAGCGCGAGCAGCGCTAGCGAATGCGCTTTTTTAGATGAATACCGTTAAGCCTGCAACCGAATATAAATTAATTCAAGCACTTTTCACAGTGTATGCATTTTTGCTAATGGCTTGGATTCCACGCTTTCCGGAGATTAAAGCGAATCTGGGTTTAAATATTGGCGAATTTGGAACGATTATTAGTACTGCCGCAATTGGCGGAGTCGTAAGTCTGTTTTTAACTGGCCACTTGGTCCACAAATATGGAGTCAAGCGGGTCATCTTGACCAATATTTGGATTATGGGGGCCGCCTACTTTTTCATAGTTCGAACAGAATCCTTAGGGATTTTTCTGATCTGCAATATAGCAATTGGCTGGAGCTCATCGGCTTATCACATCTCTATAAACGCACAAGGCTTTAGCGCGATGGCGAGAGTTAAAGATTTAACAATTGCTCGACTTCACGGCATGTGGTCACTTGGGACTTTGCTGACTGCAATATTTTCTGGCTTTATTTTAAATTATGTCAGCATCTCTTGGCACGTAGGTGGACTTGCAGTCATCGCTACGCTTGTTTTAACTGCGATAGTGCAACGACTTACCCCAGTTCTAATTAAGCCTAATCAAAATGAAGAAGAACACCTTCCACTTAAAACTCTTTTCACATCATTTAGAATCGACTGGTTGGTTAGCGGTGGATTTTTAACTGCTGTCTTCATAGAATTTTCTACAGGTGACTGGTCGGCTATCTTTGCAAAGGAACGATTAGGTGTGAGCCCTGGATTAGCAGCGCTTCCTTATGTGGTTTTTATGATTGCGATAATTGCCGGAAGGCTAAATTCCGGAAAATTGGCAAAGCGCTTCCACGTCCAAAGCATGATTCGTTTTTTAGCGCTCTTTGGCGGTGGTGGCTTTTTGGTTTTTCTAGCAATCACCGTGCAGATACCTGTAGAACATAAGAATATTGCCTTGGCTACTACGTGTATTGCCTTTGCATTTGCCGGGATTGGTTCTTCAGTAATAACGCCATCTTTCTTTGCTGCTGCAAATCAAAGATCTCCATTGCCGAGTGCGGTGGTCATCGGTCAATTGGGCGTTATTAACGTCTTTTCCGTATTTGTAGTAAAGGCAGTAGTTGCCTGGACTGCCCAATTTACGGGTTCGTTGGCAATTGCACTAACTATTCCGGCGCTAATGCTGATGGCTGCAGCGTACTTTGCACGTGCAGTAAAAGCGGATTAAAGCGCTTTAGCCAGAGCCCTCAGTATTACCTGGATCTGCGGCGTTAATATCATTTATCTGATACTTATCTATAGCAGCCTGCACAACGCTCTGCTTAACTTCACCTGCCTTAGCAAGTTCTGCCAAGGTGGCAATCACAATTGATTCTGCATCAACTTTGAAGTGGCGGCGAAGTGCACCACGAGTATCAGATAGTCCGAATCCATCAGTGCCGAGTGAGACAAACTCTTGTTCTATCCAAGGAGCGATCTGATCTTG
>CAXNEU010000053.1:0-7985 GCA_964201705.1 Candidatus Planktophila sp.
GTTGCTGATTTAGTAGCAGTTGGCTTTGCAATTGCTACACCTGAATTCCAAACAAGCTTGCTTCCCTTTTTAACGCAAGTAAAAGTCTTATTCGAGTAAACAACCTTTTGATTCACTTTCGGACATGCGGCGCCAGATTTCGGATTGGCGGCATCTGCGACTGGTGATCCGATTATTGAAATTGAAAGGGCTAGGGCGAAAGCAAGGGCTTTTTTCATAAGGAAAAGGTACTCTCGCGTATTTGAGATTTCCAGAGGGCGTTAGTTAAGAATTCGTTAATTTTCAGGGTCAACCCCTAACCTTGGCCAGTGGTCGAATTGTGCGGGGACTTTCCTCGCGCGGGCCGTGGGTGGCAGGGAGAAGAGATATGAGCATCTGGGTTTGCGGTGAAGTCTTAATCGATCTTTTGCCGGGTACCCCAGAACGTCGCGCCGTTGTCGGTGGCGGACCAGCAAATACTGCAAAGGCTTTAGCGCGTTTGGGCCATGATGTGCAATTCATTGATGGAATTTCAACCGATGACTACGGCGTTAAAGCGCGTGCAGAGTTATTGGCCGATGAAGTTAAGTTAGATCTCGCACTCACCAGTGATAAACCAACTTGTTTAGCAATTGTAACTTTGGCTGATGATCGCAAAGCGAGTTACGAATTTAAAATTGACGGCACTGCAACCTTTGACTTTGATTTAAATTGGTTGCCAAATCCTTCAGTGCATAAGCCAAATGTTTTGCATATTGGAACGCTCGTCACGATCGTCGAACCCGGTGCATCAGTTCTTTATGACTGGGCGTTGCAGGTTGCTGAATTTGCGCCAATTGTTTTCGATCCAAATATTCGTCCATCAGTGATGAGCGATCGCGATAGATATCAAGCAGCGGTTGAAAAGTGGGCCGCTATTTCTAGCATCATAAAAGTTAGCGATGATGATCTAGCTTGGCTATTTCCTGACCAACCATTTGAAGAAATTGCTAAACGCTGGGTGGCCGATGGCGCGGCTTTAGTCATTGTTACACGCGGTGTTAACGGTTCGATTGGATATACCGAAAGTGGAGTTGAAGAAGCCCTCGGCGTGAAGATTGATTTAGTCGACACCGTTGGCGCGGGTGACACCGTTGGGGCAATTGTTATTGAGGCGATGCTGCAAGATGGAATTTTATCTCTGCAAGGTGAAGGTTTGAAGAAAGTGCTTACTCGCGCAGCAGTAGCCGCAGCGATTACTTGTTCTCGTGCCGGAGCCCAGCCTCCTTACAAGCACGAGTTAACTAAGCTTTAATAGGCGTTTTCATATGCAATACATTGATGATGCCGAATTCCAGATTGCAATTGATTTAGATAACGGCGCAAGAATTTCATCAATAACTTGGCGCGATCTGCAATTTACTGTTCCTTATCGCGGAACGCCTATGCACAGCGGTTGGTATGCAATGGGCCCGTGGGCGGGGCGAATCCGCGATGGAATTATTCGCGGCGCTGATGGTGAAGAGATTCAATTACCTACAAATCTCGCGCCGCCACATGCGATGCACGGCTTTGGCTTTACAGCTTCGTGGCAAGAAATTGGTCCAGGGCGATCAATGTTGCATCTGCCAAAACCTTATGGTGGCGCAACAATGGAACAAACAATTGAAGTTTTGGATGATGCGATTCGTTGGTCTTTGGAATACGACCCAGGTGATTGCCAATTGCCGGCGTGGATCGGAATGCATCCCTGGTTTGCGCGCGATCTTGATCGTGGTGCGAGTGCAGAGATTGAATTTAAAGCAGCGAAGATGTTAAAGCGCGATGATGAAGGAATTCCAACTGGAGAAATAATCGCGCCAACAAATGGAACTTGGGATGATGCCTTTACTGAAATTCAAGGCGTGCCCGCAATTATTTGGGAAGATGCTGCGCGCATTGATATCGAATCAGATGCGCCGTGGTGGGTAGTCTTTAACGAAGATTCCGAGGGTATCTGCATAGAACCTCAAACTGCGCCGCCAGATGCGCAGAATTTAGGCATAAGTGGCGAACATTACCTAGAAGCGCTCTTTGTATTTTCAGAAAGCTAAACGGGAAAACATAGGATTGGGATATGGCAAAACAAATTGATCGCACTCACTTGGCAAAACTTCGTAAAATCGAAGAAGAGCGCTTCTTAGCAAACCATAAGAAAAGTGGCGAAGCATTTACAGATTCGCAAAAAGTGATGCACGAAGGTGTTCCAATGTCCTGGATGGCTAAGTGGCCAGGTGCGCACCCAGTCTTCGTAAAGGAAGCAAAAGGTGCCAAGTTCACCGATATTGATGGCAATACTTATATTGATTTTTGTTTAGGCGATACCGGATCAATGACTGGACATTCACCTGATGCCACCATCGCCGCGATTAAGCGCCAAGCAGATATTGGCATCACTTCAATGTTGCCAACGCTCGATGCAGCGGTTGTTTCAAAAGAGTTAGCCGCGCGCTTTGGTCTGCCAAAGTGGCAATTTACCGTGACTGCAACGGATGCTAATCGCCACGTTATTCGTTACTGCCGTTTGATTACCGGGCGCAGCAAAATAATCGTCATTGATCGTTGTTATCACGGAAGCGTTGATGAAACTTTTGCAACCTTGGATGAGGCGGGAAATACGGTTAAGCGCGAAGGAAATTTAGGCGCACCAGTTGATTTAGCGGTGACAACCCGCGTTGTGGAATTTAACGACCTTGCCGCAATGGAAGCTGCACTGGCACACGGTGACGTTGCGGCAATCTTGATGGAACCAGCAATGACAAATGTTGGCATTGTGTTGCCTGATGATGGCTATCTATATGCAGTTCAAGAGCTTGCTAAGAAATATGGAGCACTCTTAATTATCGATGAGACACACACAATCTCTGTTGGCCCTGGCGGTATGACACAAGACCTTGGTCTGAAGCCTGATTTCTTAACTATTGGCAAAGCAATTGCAGGTGGAATTCCGGTTGGAACATTTGGAATGACTGAAGATGTTGCCAATTCAATCAAGAAACTTGTTGAATTAGAAATCATCGATACTGGTGGAATCGGCAGCACGCTGGCAGGAAATGCAATGTCACTGGCTGCAATGCGCGCGACTTTAAGTGAAGTACTAACCGCTGAAGCCTTTGTAGAGATGATCGCACTCGGTGATCGTTGGAGCGATGGTGTTGATGCAGCGATTGCCGAATTTGATTTAGATTGGCATTGCAATCGCCTGGGTGCGCGCGGGGAATACATCTTTAAAGGTAAGGCACCACGGACTGGTCGCGAAGCAGCTGAATCTGGCGACTTTGAACTCGAGCAGTACATTCACCTGCGCTTATTAAACGATGGTTTTTTGCTTACGCCATTTCACAACATGGCTTTGATGTCACCTGCAACAACTGCTGATGATGTTGATGCGCATACCGCTGCATTTCGCACGATGTGCGCTGATTTGATCGGCTAGTTATTACTCATTAAAAAGAGAAAGCCCCACATCTCTGTGAGGCTTTCTCAGCCCGCTTAAGTTATCTGAATCGCAGAACAAAACTTAAGCTTATTGATTCGAGCGATTTAACTTTCGCCAGTGATCTCACTCCCGAACCGTTGAGCAAATTATAGAGAAACACCTTGTGGATTACAAGGTATTTTTGTCGGTGGTGTGCATAAAGGTGCACAAATGGAAAAATTTATAACGCGCTATAGCCAAACATATATTCTGGTTGGTGAACTTGAACTAATTCTTCGCGTAAGGCTTATTGAGACTCTAAGTAAATATTCTTTAGAAAAAGGTTACACAGAGTGGCATCAAGTCCTAGATACGAAAACCACATTTGACCCGAACAAGCCGAGCGCCAGCTTTGGGTTTTGGCGGGACGTTTTATCGCAGCGCAACTTCACAAAACTTTGGCTTCCCTGCACCAAGAATGCATTTTTGGATCTACCTTTCCCGGAATCCTTCAGAACCTACCAAAAAATCGATAACCGAATGCATTACGCGGTCGGAACTAGAAACCGGGTTTGCCACTTTAATTTCGCTAATATGCGAAACGTTAAACATGAAGAAGCCAATCTAAGATGGCTTATAAGGGCGCTAGGAAAAAATGTTAGTTAAAACCAAGGCTTGTATAAAGCGCTAAACCTGCTTCATTATCGGCATCAACGTAAAGCATTGAGTGCTTTAGCCCTTTAGCAACCAAGTAATTGATAGCCGTTACAGATACTGCGCGGCCTATCCCTTGGTGTGCGTGATCAGGATCAACGCCGACAACATATAACTCACCAACTGGTTCTTGGTTTACAAAGTCTTGATGGATTTTGGTCCAGACAAAGCCAACGATTCCATCGCCTTTTGTCGCAAGAAAGAAACCTGCTGGATCAAACCAATTCTCGGCCATTCGGTTCTCTAAATCTTGTATCGCCCAATTACCTTGATCTGGATGACTCGTGAAGATTTTATTGTTAAGTGCCAGCCAGCGATCTTTATCTTGCTTGGGATCAAAGGTGCGGATTGTGTAATCACGCTTTGTTATTGGAAGCGGATCAGTGAGTGATCGATGAATTTTGAGAATATGGCGCATTGCGGTTAGACCCGCTCGGAAAGTTGGCTCTCTTTGCCAGCGCTTGGAAGGGTGAAGCGATAACCAACATTGCGAACTGTGCCAATGATTGATTCAAATTCAGGACCAAGCTTGGAACGCAGGCGACGGATGTGAACATCAACGGTGCGTGTTCCACCGAAATAATCATATCCCCAAATTTCTTGCAGTAATTGTGCGCGAGTGAATACTCGGCCAGGATGTTGTGCCAAAAACTTTAGAAGTTCAAATTCTTTAAAAGTTAAATCAAGAGAGCGACCCTTGATTTTTGCCGTGTAAGTGCTTTCATCAATGACGACATCACCGGTGCGAATTTCACCAGCAGTTGGATCAGCAGCAGTAAGTGCAGCAAGGTGTGTACCAATTGAAATACGAATACGTGCATCAACTTCCGCAGGTCCTGCGGTATCGAGCATTACATCATCGACTCCCCAGTCCGCACTCATCGCAGAGAGTCCGCCTTCAGTAGTGATAGCAATTACAGGTGCACCAACACCTGTTGAAGTAAGTAAACGAGTTAAATTCTTTGCAGCAGGTAAATCACGACGGGCATCGACAAGGACGATATCCATGACCGGTGAATCGATTAGAACGCTCGCTTCTGCGGGCAAGATTTTTACTGTGTGCTGCAAGAGAGCAAGCGACGGCAAAACTTCCGCGCTGGCGCTATTGGTGTTTGTCAGTAACAACACCTTGGCCATGGGCTCTAGACTACCGCCGTGAAAACTTTCATTCCACTCGCGATCGTGCTGGCCGGCGCCACTGGCTTCGGCATCTGGTATCAGCGCACCCGTGGGGAATTCCGTAAGAAGAAGACGGTAAATGGGCCAAAGCTCACCGCTGCAATCGTTGGCACCGAACTCGGATCGCGCGCCACAATGGTGCAATTCTCATCTGCGTTCTGCACGCCATGTCGTGCCACCAAAGTGTTACTCGAAGATATGGTCAAGACCATGCCCGATGTTCATTACGCCCACATCGATGCTGAATCAAATCTGGAACTCGTTCGCAAACTAGATATCCGCTCGACGCCAACAACTTTGTTTTTAAACGGCGCTGGCGTGGAAGTCGGCCGAGCGATGGGAACGCCTAAGCGCGCTCAAGTACACGCTGCAGTATCCGCCATTCATTGAGCACTGAACTTGCGAAAGACTTGCAAGTAGTCAATTCCCGCAAATCGCTTTACTATTTACACATGTTCCGTATCAAAACCAGTTACTTCACAAAGCGCCGTGTGCTTGATTACGGTCGTTTAACTGGCGCTATCTGTTGTGCTTAGTTTGCAATCTTAAAAACTAAAACATCAAAGCCATAAGCGAAAAAGTGAAGGAAGTAAAAATGTCAGTATCAATAGATGCACGCGGCCCACGTTGGTCTGCGGTAATCACGACCGTTGTATTAGCAACCGCTCTGGTTACATCAAGTCTTTGGATAATTGCCTTTCAAGCAATCGTCTTTGCAATTGGCGCCATTCGCGGTCCGCAATTCACTCCATATGCGGTTATCTTCAAAAAGTTGATTAAGCCACGTTTGAAGTCGGCTGTTACCTTCGAAGAAGTTCGCCCGCCACAATTTGCACAGGCGGTTGGACTTGGTTTCGCACTTGTTGCTGTGATCGCATCTGTGGTTGGAGCCGGCGCAGTCTTCACAATTGCAGTTGGGTTTGCACTTGCTGCAGCGTTCTTAAATGCAGCATTTAATTTCTGTCTGGGTTGCGAGATGTATTTGCTCATCTTGCGCGCTCGTACAGCTAAGTAATTCGCCAATAACCAGTTCTTAACACTTTAATTCAATTCACATAGAAGGTAGGCTTAACCCATGGCTGATAAACATGAACTCCGCGATAAAGGTTTGCGCTTAACACCACAGCGCGAACTTGTTTTATCTGCAGTGCGCGAACTTGGCCATGCCACACCTGAAGAAGTAGCCGAAAAAGTTCGTGCAACTCATCCTGGAATCAATCTTTCAACTGTCTATCGCAACTTGGAAACACTTGAAAACGTCGGCCTTGTGCAACACACGCACTTGGGTCACGGTGGAGCGACTTATCACGCAGCCGAAGAGTTGACCCACCTACATCTAGTTTGCAGCGATTGCGGATCTGTTGGAGATGCTCCAATTGGCGCGGCTGCAAACTTTGTACAAAATTTAGCTGATGATTACGGCTTTAAAACTGATGTCACTCACTTTGCAGTTTATGGGTTATGCGCCGCGTGCGTTAAATAATTATGACTGCGGTATTAGTAGAAGATGGCGTCGATAAAGGCGCCATTTGGCATTTCGGTGAACCCAATAAAGAGCAGAAGGCGATGCTTGAAGGTAAAGCTTGGGCTGATCTCTCTCATCTAAATGTAATCGCTGTATCCGGCGCCGATCGCCTGAAATGGTTACACGATTTAACTACCCAACATTTATCTGAGCTTAGTGTTGGCCAATGGAGTTCAGCTTTGATATTAGATCCAAAAGGCCACGTTGAGTACCAATTTAACTTGGTAGATGATGGCGAAACAACTTGGTTGGTTTTAGATCCAGGTTATGTAGAAAATCTCATTGCATACTTACAGAAAATGAAATTTATGTTGCGCGTTGATGTGCGCGATGCTTCCAGTGAATTTGTAGTGCTTCGTACACCAGGTGCAGCAACCGAAATCGGCGGCCCTTTTGCACTGGTGCCGCGCGCTGAATTAAAAGAGATGCAGGAAACTTTTGGGGCAACTGCAATGCAAGTTGGCACTTGGGCACTTGATGCAGAACGTGTTGCGGCAGGGCGACCACGTATAGGTTTTGATACAGACCACAAATCAATCCCGAATGAACTTGGTGTATTAAATAAATCAGTACATATGAATAAAGGGTGTTACCGCGGGCAAGAAACAGTTGCAAAGATCTTTAATCTCGGCAATCCTCCGCGTCGCTTGGTGCTTTTGCATTTAGACGGCAGCCAAGTTGTAATGCCCGCGCCTGGCACGCCAGTGATGAACGGTGAAGTACAAGTTGGTTTTCTCGGCACAGTTGCGCGCCACTTTGAACTTGGCCCAATCGCTTTAGCGATCGTAAAGCGCACCACATCAGTTGATGCGCAGTTGACGGTGGAAAACGTAGCAGCATCGCAACAAGTGATTGTGCCCGCATAAATGGAGACGATCGGACAAGGCTTGGTTGTCCTGGTGGCGATGCTGGTCATAATGTGGACGGTGAAGAAGCTCTAAACCCTTACTATTAAGGCGTGGAAATCATTAGTGCAGTTCTTCTCGGAGCTATCTCTCTGTTAATTGGTCTTGCGCTAGTTATTTATGGTTTTCGTGGTCGTCGTGAATCTCAAGCTCGCGATGCGCGCACATATCGAAGGGGCAGACTCTAAGTGGTCTTTACAATTCCAGAAGGTCTGCATCCAGATTTAAATCCATTGGCTTGGATGGT
>CAXNEU010000054.1:0-7964 GCA_964201705.1 Candidatus Planktophila sp.
CGTTCCATAGCGTGCATCTCTCTAATTGATGGATCTACTCTTCCTGATCTCAACCCTTCTTCAAGGAGTGGAGTATTGATATAGCCAGGAACAACGGCATTTACGCGGATACCGAATTCTGCCCATTCCACCGCGAGGGTGCGAGTGACTGAATCAATACCTGCCTTTGCCGCCGCATATGAAACTCTGCGGGGCCAGGCAAAAATGTGGGAAACAGATGAGAAGTTAACGATTGCACCAGGGCGCCCACTCTTTATCCAGAAACGCCCCGCAGCCTGATTGGCGAAGAAGGTGCCATCTAGATGGCAAGAGATCATCGCTCTCCATTCTTCCGGAGTCGTTTCAATACTTGATTTATTTGTGGCATATCCAGCGGCTGCAATTAAAGCCGAGAAACCACCGCGCCAATCAAGGGTGCCTTTAAATGAATCTTGCACAGATTGATAATCGGTGACATCTGTCTTGAAGAACTTAACGCGATCTTTACCAAACTCTTGCGCCAATTCGTCGATGCGTCCCTCTTTCATATCAAGCAAGGCTGCATGTACATCCGGCCAATCTCTCATTGCGCGCTGAGCACACGAAAATCCCAGGCCACTTGTTCCGCCCGTTACTACGATCGTGTCGTGCTCGATATCTATGCGATTCATTTCTCTCCGGTTTCGAATACTAGGTTGTAAGAATTGATGGATGGTAAAGAATTTAATCTTGTAAGTACAGAGTCATTTCTACTTCAATGCAAAGTTCAGGGAGCATCAGACGGCTAATTTCAAGAAATGATGAAGTAGGCAGAATATCTTTAAAGAATTCACCATGTGCTTTTGCGACTCCTTGCCAATCTTCAATATTGGTCATATAAACCCGAGTGCGAATTACATCTTTATAAGTTGCGCCCAACTCTTTTACGGCTCTTTCGATCTCCTCAAAAATGTATCTGGTCTGACCGTATGCATCATTAGGGAACATAACTTTGCCATCGCGTGTGGTGGAACTTGTTCCTGCAACTTCGATGAGATTTCCAATTCTTACCGCTCTGGAATAACCAACAATTGGTGCCCAAGGGCGATTTCCATCGACGCGCTTAACTTCTCCCATTAGCAAACTCCCATTCTGAAATTTGAGCCTTTGAGCCTCAAATATGGCGAAAATGACCGATATCGCAGCCTAACAGTTGCGCAATTTGAGGTCAATGATTTGCCCATACGGTATATGAGCTTTATAGAAATATTCTAAAAACTATTTTAATTTCATTAACCAGTCACTAGCATTACAGCATGTCATTAACGGCCAATTGCTCCTTTGATCTAAATGTTTCAAGTGATTACAAAGGCAAACGAACTGGCTACATCCAGATTGGCGACTCGACCAACAATAGCGGTTGGGCCAACCACTGCGTTCCTATCACTTCGATAAAAAATGGGAGCGGTCCGCGAGTTCTTGTACTTGCAGGTAACCACGGCGATGAATATGAAGGACAAACTGCGGCCCTAGACCTGGCCCGTCGCGTCGAAGTCGCAGACATCAAAGGCGAGTTAATCATTATTCCGGTTCTCTCTCTGCAAGCATCTGCAGCAGGTACCAGACTTTGGCCAACTGGACAAAATTTCAATCGTATATTTCCTGGAAAAGTTGATGGAACAGTCGCAGAAAAACTTGCATTTTTTCTATCCCAAGATCTTTTCCCTACATGTGATTCTGTTGTTGATATGCACAGTGGTGGCCGGAGCATGTATTTCATCCCGAGCACAACCATGGCCTGGGTCTCCAGAGTTGATTTAAGAGATGAAATGATCCGTCAAAATCTTCTTTGGAAGACTGAATTCAACATGATCGGCGGTGAACAGCCTTCTACCAACCCAGATTCGCTCCTGCCCGGAGATGTCATTCGACAAGGAAAAGGTATTGCTACTGGTGAATTTGGCGGTTCTGGAGTCACCACAGCACAATCTATGGCGGTGATCAATAACGGTCTGGAGAATTACCTTCGCGGTATGGGTGTCTATGTAGGAAAAGATGGCGCGGCAAGTGATCGGGCAGAATCTACTGAGAAAGCTACAAAGATCATAGATTTCATAGATCCTCTCTCATTTTCAACTGCGCTCTGCGATGGCATCTATGAAAATCGAGTTGATCTGCATGAACACGTCAAAGCTGGCGATGTAGTCGGGTTGATCCACAACTTTAAGAGCGCCGACAATGAGGTTGTAGAAGTTCTGGCAAGACGCAGTGGAATGGTCGCGCTAATTCGGGGGTACTCACCGGTGACCACGGGGGATGTGGTTTGCACTGTAGGGGAGCTATTTCCAAACATCGAAGCATTTGAAAAGTCCATACAAGGAAAGAGTGCGCGATGAGCGGAACAGTTTCGTCTTCAATTGATTTTGATAAGCGCGGCAAAGAATCTGGTTACTTACAAGCCGGTGACTCAACCAATAACAGTGGTTGGGCAACATTTAATCTTCCGATCCACTCGATCAACTCTGGATCTGGCCCGAAAGTTTTAATTATCGGTGGAAATCATGGCGATGAATATGAAGGCCAATTTGCTGTCGCAAATTTAATCCGAAATCTTAAAGCCAGCGACATCACAGGAGAGTTGATTGCAATTCCGTCGATTTCTTACCCTGCAAGTTATGCCAGCACTCGTCTTTGGGCTGATGACACTAATTTCAATCGCATCTTCCCCGGAAATGAAAATGGCAAAATCCCTGAGAAGATCGCTCATTATTTAGCGACGGAATTGATTCCTCGCGTTGATGTTGTAATGGATATTCATAGCGGGGGCAGAGGGTTCCAGTGGTTAGAAGGCGCAACTATGACTTGGAGCGATGACAAGAAGTACCGAGGTGATTTGATTAAAAACTTAAATGCGTGGAATACCCGTTACTCCATGATTTTCCCCCCACAACCTGGGACAAATGAGAAGTCACTTTTGCCTGGTTATGTTGCCAGCCTAGGAAAGAGTTTATTTACTGGAGAATTTGGTGGAGCCGGAGTTACTACCGCCACCAGCAATCGGATCACAAGAGGCGGGCTAATTTCAGCGCTGAAGAGCATTTCATTATTGAAACCAGATTGGCAGAGCGATAGCTATGATCACAAAGTAGAAGTAGTAAATCGAGAATTTATAGATATGCGCAGTAGCGATTCTTATCACTGGGCCGAAGAAGAAGGTTTGTATCAAAACAAGAAGAGACTTGGGGAGAGAGTTGAAAAGGGTGAAGTAATCGGAGCGATTCATTTCCCAGAGTCTGCTGACCGCAAACCGCACCTAGTTTTGGCTGCACGCTCCGGAACAGTTGGAGTAATTCGCGGATACCCACGCGTTAAGCGCGGAGATTGCGTAACCTTAGTTGGCGAAAGTTACAGCGATCTCAGCCAGCTGCCAGAATAAGCTTTTTTAACTGAGCGATCGCGCTCTCGGAACCATCAATAATCTGGCTTGCAATTTCAGTTAACTCTAGACTCTCCTTGTAAAGAGATGACCATTTCCGATGCACGCGGGGGATATCAATCGGATCTATTCCTATTCGATCTTGGATTCCGAATTCGAATGAAATCTCGCTACTAGCCATTTTGATTTTTGCTTTCGATGGCCCCAGGTCAATCTTTTCAACCTTGATTTCAGCGTCAATATTTCTTGTACTGGAATCAAATGGATCGCCATTTACGATCGTGTTTACAATCGCGGCAGAAAGATCCCACCAAGGACCTTTCTGAGCGGATCCGATCAGCGTATAAAGCGGTTCGCTTAAATGTAATTCAATAGATTTAACTAAATCTGGATCAAGCGGCAGGAATTTCTCGAGTTTTTCAAGTGCGTTATGCGAGAAACCGCTGTAGGGAAAGTAGCGAATTGAAACCTGATGCAGCGCATCGACCGGATTTGTAACCGCAAAATTATCAACTACTCCGAATCGCTCACTCAATCCACCTGGGCCATCAACGATATAGAGCGGAGCCGGTGAAGATTCTGCAGCTTCTAAAGTCGATATCGATCCCATCAGTGCTGCGTGGATTCGAGTGAAACGACTTGCTCCGTTCTGAGATCGCGGCGCATTTGCACCACCGCCGATTGCCGCCGATGCAAAGTGGAGAGCCTGCACCTTCTTGTCATCACTTATCTCAAGCAAATTAGCAGTTGCAAGCGCAGCGCCGAATATTCCAGATGTTGCACTTGCGTGCCAGTTGCGAGAATGCGTTGGCTGCAGAATTTGGGCGAAGAGGCTAGATCCGTGATAACCAGCGATAACGGCCCGGAGAAAGCTCTTGGAATTAACTTCATTGCTAAAGAGAAAGGGAAGTAGGGCTGAGAAGATAATTGAACCCGGATGGGTCAGCTGCTTCCAATTAACATCATCAAGGTCTGAAAAGCTGGAAGCTTTGGCAAAGTATGCGATGTTAGAAAGAGGGTCATCGCCAAACTTAGAAGTGAGTTCCTTCTTTCCAGAAAGGAGTAAGTGAAGATAATCAGAGAAGAGCAAGCAGGCACGTTCACGGTCTTCACTCTTAATCTCAAAAGAGCGTAAGGCTGATTCGATCAACTCTTGATCTGACCAACTTCTGGCAGCGCTACTCATAATTTATTTGACTACAGACCGCCCTGCGAGCTAGCTCGCTCGATAAATTCTGACTCAATCACACTTACACGCGGTTTTTCTCCTTCGATTCCTTCCAGAATTAAGATCGCAGCTTCTCGACCAATCGCCTCGGTATCACGATAAACCGTTGAAATATTATCTGAAAAGACTTCTAAATAGGGCAGTTGATCGAGTGCGATAAAGGCGATCTCTTTACCCATTGTCAGATTATTCTCTTTTAGAGCCCTACTGATTCCCATTAATGCGCCGTGGCCACCGGCGAGAATTGCAGTAGGGGCAGGATTTCTATGGAGCAATATTCGCGCATGCGATAACGCATAATCGGCATCAAAGCCACCGATTGCCAATAGATCGGGTTGCACCTTCAAATTTGCATCTTCAAAAGCTTTAGTAAATCCTTCTAATCTACTTCGGGTTGGATAAACATTATTAGAACCAGTCACAAATGCAATCTCGCGATGGCCCGCCTTGATTAAGTGAGTAACCGCTTCGTGAACTCCTGAAGCGTGATCAGCGAGTACAGCACTCGCGTTCACACCTTTAACTTCACGATCAAGTAAAACAATTGGGCAACGTGGACCGGATAAATTCTTCTTTATGTATGGCGAATCTTCTGAGACAAGGGATGCGATGATGCCATCTACTCGACGGCGACGGAGCAGTGAAAAGTTGCGGTTCTCATTCTCAATATTCCGATCAGAATTAACCAAGATCATTGAGTATCCATTGCGCCTTAATTCTTGTTCACAAGAACGAGCAAGGAGGGCAAACATCGGATTATTAATATCTCGAACAACGAATCCAATAGTTCGAGTTACGCCGCTGCGCAGAGACTGTGCGACAAGATTTGGTTCGTAACCTAACTCATCTGCAACTTCCTTAACTCGCTTACGCATCTCATCGGAGACATCGGGATGCCCCGAGAGAGCACGCGAAACACTTGAGAGAGCAACGTCTGCCTTTGCGGCGACTTCACGGATGGTTACGCGCTGATTTACCGAACGTCCGTGTTCTGATTTCTCATTTGGCACTTCTGGGCTCCTCTCTAGATTCGATACAACCGCGGAGTAAGTAAAATTCTTTAATCGATTTCCTGGAAAAGATCCTGGATCTCAAAGAACTTCACACATTTGCAGCCATCTCATTAGGAGCCAACTCTTGTCAGCGCCCTGTGCTCAAGGTACTCTTAACTGGAAACGTTTGCTATAGGGAAATTAAAGGAAAGGCAAGGTGCCCCAATGGACTTGACCATTACGGCAATCGAGACCGAACAGATCAGAGTTCCGCTCGTTCGCACCTACCGGGGTAGCCATTACAAGATGACCCATAGATCAACGATTATCACCAGGATTTTTACCGCTGGCGGCTTAGTCGGCGAAGCTTACGCTGGAGATGAAGATGCTGGCCTTGCCGAGATTGATTCAATAATTCATGAAGAGATCGCACCAAAGATCCTGGGAGAAGATGGATCTGCGATTGAGCGACTTTGGGAGATCGCCCGCCCTGCTACTTGGGATATTTTGCGTGATCGCCGACTCGGATTAGTTGCAACCGCATCAATTGATCTCACTCTCTGGGATCTTTATGCGCGTTCACTTTCAACTCCACTTCATAAACTCTGGGGTGGATATCGAAATTGGATCCCAGTTATCACCATTGGTGGTTATTACAACAGCGAGATGACGATCCAAGAAGAAGTTGAATCACTTGTGGAACAAGGTTTTGCCGGAATGAAATTTAAAATCGGTGGCTTGACTCCTAAGGAAGATGCCAAGCGATTTAAAGAAGCTCGCAAGTACGGTGGCGACAATTTCAGAATCGCAGTAGATGCGAACCAGGGTTACACAGTTCCTCAAGCAATTGAATTCTCACATTTAGTCCAGGGAGATAATCTTCTTTGGTTTGAAGAACCGTGCATATGGCAGAACGATAAGCGAGCCATGCGCGATGTTAGATATGCCGGAGGCGTGAGCGTCTGCGCAGGTCAGACCGAGTTTTCTGCTGCGGGGTGTCGTGATCTTATGGAAGTTGGCGCAATAGATTTCTGTAACTTCGATTCATCTTGGTCTGGTGGCCCAACAGAGTGGCGCCGAGCTGCATCAACTGCGCACTTGTATGACATCAAGATGGCACATCACGAAGAACCACAAGCAGCATCACACCTACTTGCATCTATTCCACACGGAACATATTTAGAGTTCTTCCATAAGGATCGTGATCCGATCTGGCACAACCTAATCGCTAATCGCCCACCGCTTAAAAACGGCAATATTACGCTCACAGATGCCCCTGGACTGGGCTGGGAGTTAGATCGTGATTACGCCGAAAAGTATCGAATTAACTCACGTCGCACAGAGAAGTAACCGAAGTTAATTTGAGTTAAAGGCTTGGCGACGAGCAACAATCTTTGCTGCATGTCGCCTAGAAGCTTCATCGATCATTAGATCGCCATCGGCAACAGCCCCCAGCCCCTGGCTTTTCGCACTTTCATACTTCGCAATTAATTCACTTGCCCGCTGATATTCAATGTCACTTGGCGTAAATAGCTCATTACAGAGCTCAATCTGATCTGGGTGAAGAACCCACTTACCGTCAAAGCCGAGAGCACGGACTCGCTGAGCACTTTTGCTAAATTTCTCAGAGTTACGGATATCAACTTCTGGGCCGTCAAAAGCCATTTTTCCATTGGCGCGAGCAGCAACCAAGATCTTCATTAGTGGGTAAAGAGTAAATTCCTTGAGATCGCTTTCGGTAAGTGCATCAAGTGATGCACCGAGATCTGCAGCAAAGTCGAGCGGACCGTAGGAGAGTGAAAGCAAGCGAGGGTGCGCCGCAATAGTTTCAACGTTGCTGAGGCCGGCTGCGCTCTCGATCTGAGCATCAATAAAGTAGGAGCCGCCAAGTAAATCCAATTCTTTAACACTTTCAACCTTGGGGAGAACGAGTGAGAAGAGCGCACCAGATGCAATCTTCTTTAGCGCGGCTAGATCTTCTTTAAAATAAGGAGTACTTGTGGCGTTGATTCTAATTGAAATATAACGCGCTTGAAAAGTGGGTTGCGCTGCAAAGAGAGCGATCAAATTTGCTCTTGCGCTTGCTTTCTCGGATGGAGATACCGCATCTTCTAAATCAAAGAGAATCTGATCGCAAGCCAGTCCTTTAGATTTTTCAATCATCTTTGCAGAACTTGCTGGAACAGCGAGCAGTGATCGACGAAGATTTCCATCCATCTGACAACCTTCTCTCCAGCCATTGACCGCTGCAAATTGCATGATTTACACTACTGGAAACCTTTCCAATAACTCAACCGCTTAGCAAAGGTGTCTCATGGCAGAACTTCTCGCAGGCGCAGCCGTTGTAAAT